>NZ_LN609302.1:342895-652895 GCF_001499675.1 Acetobacter ghanensis | reverse complement strand
ATACTTACAAACATAACAGCCACACAGAACGTCAAAAGAAGACGCTCCGTGGCAATACTAGATTAATTGCAGTAGATTAATCTTCAGAATCATCTTCTGCTTCCGAAGAAATTTCAGAAGCAGAAATGCTATCTCCAGCACGTATTACAGGATTTTCGTCTTTCCACTTCTCAAAATTTTTAATCAGAGAAGGTCGAATACCAAGAGCCAAAATAGGACACCCACCTCCCCTACCGGCTTCTATTCGATAAGTTAGCTTTCCCATCCATGTCGTGGATGCACCAAACTTACCTTTACTCATTTCCTTCACGGATCGACGTTGCAACTCGTTAAAAGCAGGAATTAACTCTGCACTTCTAGTTAGCAAAACACCTGCTGAGATAATGTTACAATCATAAAAGCTTCTTAAAGCATACAAATCCCTGTCAAAAGTTTGGTCTTTTGAGTTCCATTCCATGTCAAATGCCACACGCTTTTTTACAAAATCTATTTTGTGACCATCCACAAAAGAATCAATTTTATATTGCTGTATTTCATGCGGAGCTTTATTCCCCCGCTTACTGGGGTCGATATAAGTAATGCGATTAATCAAAAGGTCTGCCGTGACACGCGTTTCTCTCCAGCCCAGAGGATGGAAGAGTGCTTCAACACCTTTGGCTATGCGTGATTTATTACCACCCCCGACAATGATATCATCAGGAAGAATACTAAAAGACATCAAGGCATTAGTTAATTCGCGAAACTCCTCCTTACAGGATGCAGAAAGTATCTGAGCCGCATTGCGATAACTCAGGACTTCATAGAAATCAAAAAATCCATCAGGAAAAAGAGAACGGTCTTCTATATCACGGGAATTAATAGTTATAATCTTCGGAATATCATCCGTTGAAACACTCATTACAAACCACCTTAAATCTACCAATTTTTTTTTGCATCTTCCGAATCGGAAGGAGTATAAAATTTTAGCAGGCCCAACTCTTCATAAATAGCTATAATGTCTTGAAAGCCCACACATATGCCAATTTAAGGAGAATTATTCCAATCCCTTCCTTAATATCAAAATATTATTGTATAGAATTTCGTGCCCAGTATTAATATAATCTATCAAACCAATAATATATTCATGTGCATTAACGCCAGAAGGCTCTTTTCCAGAAAGACTTTCATTATATTGCCACCTAATAACTTTTATATAATTTTCGTTTAAAATATTCAATTTCTCCAAATCATTTTGTAAAAGAACCGGGGAAACACGCATAATAGCCCTTCTACACTCCTGAAATTTCTTCTCTACAGATTTGATATAATCGGAGTTATTTTGCGATTCCAAAAATATGTTGGGATCATAATTTTTATATTCATCCATGATAGTTTGAATTGCATAATTGATATATGCAGTTTTTGCTTTTTCTTTCTCAATATTCCGAGAAAATTTGTATCCGAAAAAAGCAACAGACAATGCTGTAAGTAAACTAATAAACCTAATTATTAAAGGTAGATAACTCATGAAAAGATCTCGATAAGATTATAACTATGAGATTACATACAACTTGACATCACGTATCAAAACCCCATGTTTCTGATATGCGCCATTACCTCACGCCTTCGTTAGCATCATACACCTTCTGGCAAAAGTGATCGCTTTCTTCTTCATTCTGTCAGGAAGTTCAATTCCCATTTCCTGAAAACGTTCCAGCAAAGCCAGAACAGCAGAGGAATCCTCTGCACTAACAGCTGGTTGCCCATTGGTAGCCAGCAGGGCTTTCCCTGCGTTTCTGTCCTGTTTGATTTTTTCCAGAATAGCCAGTGTCAGCCATTCTCCGGCTTTTATGCCCTGCTTCTGGCTCTGTGTAATCACAGCTTGCCGGACATCAGCAGAAATCCCCCTGATACCCCATGTTTTTGTAATGTCTTCCATATGTTTCCTTCTCTGTTGAACGGACCTGTCCAACCAGCATGACAGAGGAATCAGGCAAGAAAGACTGAGCATTAAATGGAATGGCTCAACAGCCAGTTTGATAGGAAACCCGGATACAAAAAAGCTAGGGTTCAATAGCAGAAAACACGGCAGGATGTGTCACAGAAGCCGGAACGCAAGACTTTGACGCTCCCCAAGGCTCCACACAGGAAAGCCTCTGTTGTCGTGGAAGTCACGAAAAAGA
Organism: Acetobacter ghanensis; assembly: GCF_001499675.1. Classification (NCBI taxonomy): domain Bacteria; kingdom Pseudomonadati; phylum Pseudomonadota; class Alphaproteobacteria; order Acetobacterales; family Acetobacteraceae; genus Acetobacter; species Acetobacter ghanensis. The sequence continues at coordinate 650,733 of NZ_LN609302.1, read as the reverse complement.
AACGGACAATCAAGAAACCCTTGGCTCTTTGAGCATATACCCAGAACGGAAAATAGTAAAAATACAGATGGTTAATATTTTATATCCATTATAGATACCGAGAAATTTTATAACTTGGTTTCCCATCGCGATATGCTCGTCCAGGATATAAGTTACTCTGCTTGAAATCTGACATCCACCTATTATCATTGCACATGCACATATTGTCTATCTGGTGTATAAAAAGCGTCATCTGATCGAAAACATGTTCGCAAATCTGAAAGACTAGAGACATGTTGCGACCAGATATGACCGCTGCGCTCATACTTTCATGTTAGCAATCCATCTCCCGGTCACTTTTATCTCAAAGAATGAGTCCTGTGCCTAGCCGCTTCATACAGCCATTTCCCCACTCTCCATATGAGGAATAGAATCACACAGAAGGGCCGAAAACCAGAGGGTTTTTCGAACCCGTCACGCGCTCAAAGCAGGAACAGTCCAGCCAAACGATATAGACTATCGACCAAACTGAACTGCCCCTGAACAACAGAGACACAGGCTTGTAATTTCCCTCCCCCTGTTATTGATTCATTTAATGGTGGGAGGGGCGTACCGCCACTACCTCTATTTCTACTAGCCAGCCGGGATTAGCCAATTGTGCTACGCCAAAAGCAGAACGAACCGGCAGGTTTGGCTGTACCTTTGTGCCAAAAAACTTTGTGTAACTCTGCATCATTCCATCAAAATCAAGCTTTTTGGTCTGTGGATCCGCCACCATAAAAATATGCATCTGCACAACATCGCCCATTGTCAGCCCCATGCCTTTTAGCGTGTCTTCTATCCGTTTAAGCGCTCCTTCGGTTTGCGTAGCTGTGTTGCCATAGGCGTCCAGACTTTTTGCAGGGGCCTTCGGGTTGATAACAGGAGCGCCCATGCCGCTCAGGAAAATAGTGGAATAACCCGCAGGCACCTCTATCGCCGAGGCAATGGGAAAAGTTGCTTCGTTATGGCGTACAATATCACTCTGCGCATGTGCTGTTGCAGACACCCCCATACCCACAAGAGCAGTTGCCGCAAAAAGGGTCGAATTTCCAAGAATTTTGAAGACACGCATGAATTTACTGCTCCTCGGCTGTCAGATGGGGCCGCATGAACGCGACTTCTGACGGGTTGATTTTATCTTTATAATTATTGCCAAAATGGGTGCGAATATAATCCACTACATCCGCAACCTGTTTATCGCTTAACAAACCAGAAAACCATGGCATGGCTCCGTAACCGTTAAGGATAACCGTAGCAGGGTAACTTGTAACCTGTAACCGCGGGTTATGCGCCAGAGCAGGAATTTGTGCCCCAGCCCCGACAGCCCCTTGTCCGTCCGCCATATGACAACTTTGGCAGATATGACGATAAATAGCCTCACCCGATGGCAAATCGGCCATTTTACCCGATATGGCACTTGCACTGTCCGCCCGTGCAAAACCAATAGGCACAACAACAGACATCAACATCCCCAAAAAGAGAAATCTACGCATCAGGCGGCTCCCAGTGCTCGTTTGTGCAAACGCGTAACCGCATCCAACGCGGAAAGAATGGCGCCCTCCTGCCAGCAACCTACATACGACGCATGTTCGCCCGCCAGAACAAGCCGCTGGTCAATCGAACACAGCGTTTTGTAGTGGGTTTTACGCGCTTCCTCACTCCACATCGAGCAGCATCCCAACGTCCAGGGTACCCGGCTCCATGCAAAGCTGACGCCATTCAGGAACTCCTTACGGTATTGAGGGTGAAGAGCTAGCCCCTGTTTTATACCCTGTTCCAGCCGTTCCTGTGGGGTCATGCCCGCAAAGTCATACGCGGCAGGACCAAACATATACCCTCCCAGCAAGACCGCCGGCCCCTTGGAAAAAATACCGTGGCTTGGGTAGGAAATCTGACTGATAGGCTGGTCAGTAAAACTGATACCACCGTAGATCTGGTCTTCCTCCTCCCAGAAACGCCGCTTGAACTCAAGACCAAGTTTGACGGAAGACGCATATGGCACGGCACTTATGGCCGCCTTCATTCCATCACTGACCTGCACATCCAATTGCGACAGAATGGAAAGTGGTATGGTGCAAACACAGTAATCAGCCTTAGCCTGCCTGACCACGCCACCATGCTGCATATCATTATATGTTACGCTCACACCACTTGCATCCTGATGAATAGCCGTAACCTTGCAGTTCAGTTGCAACAGGTCCTTTACCTGCTTGGTGAAAGCCTTGCCAATATTGTCCATCCCCCCAACAGGCTGGAACATGGTTGTCTGCATATCCAGTCGCTCGTGAAAGGCCATCCAGTTCCACAGACCAGACTTCCAGATTTCGCTCCTCTTCATCAAATCAGACGGGATAGGAGCGCCATCCAGACCACCGCCCTGTGGTTTTTCAAACCCACGTCGCAGCGAACTGATAGTACCTTTAGTATAACTGAGATCTGAGGTCAGCGCGCCCCATCCCCGCATGGCGTCAGCAATATGCGCAGCTTCATCCGCACTCACCAGATCATCCAGTTTATGCTGGTCCACCGCCTTTGCCAGCAGCTCCGCCGTAAAGCCGTTAAAATCTGCAGCGAGTTCCCTATATCTTACCGCCTTACCACCGAACGATCCGGTTGAGTGGAGCCAACTATTATGGTTGAGTTCAATAAAGGGTTCGAGTTGTACACCAAACTCACGGCAGTAATGCAACAGTCCTTGATGGTGGTAAGGAATGCGCCAAGGGCCGGGGTTAATATAATTCCCTGATGCAAAGCTGACTTTTTGCGTTGCTCCCCCCAACTCTGTTACCGTATCCCCTCCACGCAGGCTGATGTTACGCCCGCCACTACGGCTTTGGAATTCAAGAACCTTAACATTATAACCTGCTTTGCGCAGTTCGTAAGCACTGAGCATTCCCGCGAGGCCTGCGCCCAGAACCAGCACGGATGTACCCCGCTTTGCTCCGGACAGATTGGGCGGGCCAGAAAAAATCCGTGCCCATGGCGTGCCCCATACTGGTCATGGCCTGATAAAGTGCAGCACTCCCTGCCAGTGCACCGATACGCGTGAGAAGTTGCCTACGAGATTGTGGCTGACTATGTGATGGACTTGCCATTGAGTATTCCTGTTTTTTACTTATGGCCTCTTAAAAAAGAACCGGTAAAAACGCGGAGTGTTTAAAAATCGCCACTCCGCATCATCCATCTTAGAAATCTGCGTTCAAACGCCCATAGTAGTACGCACCAGTGATAGGCACCTGTAGCGAGAACTGGTCATACGGCTGCGCGCCACGTGAGTTGTTGATCTGTGCAACCATGCGTGGTTTGACATCTGCAATATTGTTGACGCCAACAGCCATGTGCCAGTTTTTGTTAAAGCGGTAACCAATTTCAATATCGGTCATCCAGCGCGGTGTGTTTTTGAACTGATTGAAGCACACATTGGAGTAAGCCAGCTTTCCGCCCCCAGAGCAGGGTGTATTCTGGTTCTGCCAGTCGTAGTAGCTGAGCATGGAGGTGGTTTCCCCATACCGAGTTTCGCGTACGTTAAAATCCCAGTGTTGATAATGGTAGAAGGCATTCAGAATAATTTTGCTTCGGGGATAAGCCGTAGTAATGTAGGCAATATTCTGCGCATTCAGCAGAGGATTACCATTCGTATCTAGCGCATTATGGTGCAGACGAGTTCGGTTAAGATCGAGCGCCATCGTCATTGTCAGACTGCCTGCGGTGCGGAAACGGAACGTATAATCTGCTTTAATGTCCAGCCCCTGTGTACGCGTGCTGGCACCGTTGGTCATGAAGTATGCAGAAACATTGTCTGCGATGAGACCATTAGAAGGAAGCAGGTACCCCAGTTGCTCAATGGCTGAGATCGCAGCTGAACCATTAACCGTGCCGCCCCCCACAATCCGATCACGTAGGTTGATCTGGTAAACATCCGCTTCAATATGAAATCCGTTGATCGGCTCAAGAACAATCCCGCCACTTGTACTGACCGAGCGTTCCGGTTTGAGCTTACTAGCCCCCAACGTGCGCGCTGCTTCAGAATCAACCGGCAACAGGCCAGATGCTCCATTAGGGTCGACGTTCATTGCAGAATAATGTTGTTCTGGGAGCGTTGGTGCACGAAAGCCAGTGCTGATGGTACCACGGAAGGCAATACGGCGGGTTACGTCATAACGTGTGGAAACCTTGCCGTTTTCCGTATTTCCAACATCGGTATAATGTTCAAATCGCCCAGCAAAATCCAAATCCCAATTCTTAAACGGGTGAAAGTCTCCATCCACATAACCGGCCCAAATATCGCGGCTCCAGCTGCCTGCACTTTGCGGGCCAATACCGGCATACCCCTGCGTACCACCCAGAATATAAGAAGCTGGGTCCCCGGCTGTCAGGTCATAGGTTTCCAGCCGGTGCTCAGCGCCAAACGCGAGAAGTACTGGTACTTTTTTGGCGATATTAAAGTGACGCCGGAAATCAAGATTATTGGTCCATTGTGCCAGTCTATAGGTTTCGGCCCGCACATTTGTGGGCGTCCAGCCACATCCAAGGGATGAATAGTTGGCGGATGTTGGATCAAGCGAGCAATCAGAAGATAGCATACCGGTATTGGCGGTATTTTTGTTGCCGATTTTGGTTTCATCCGCACCGTAGGTCGTACTTAAATCCCAGTCAAAACCATAAAAATCATCGCCTTTAATGCCAATAGTTGCTGCGTAATCGTTCTCCCGAATGGTTTCAAGTGGAGAAAAACCGGACGGGTAATAGGTTGGTGCAATAGTCGGAATACGATAGTTTTCGTAAGCCTCACCGTAGCGATGAGCATAAGTAATCAACCCATAAAAATCGATGCCGTCTGTAATTTTTTTTCCAAAATCAATAGCGAGGTTTTCTCGCGTTTCTTCTGGCGTGCTCATGATCTTGTTGGAATCAAGCGGTAAGTTCATGGCGTTGGCAACAAGGCCGTTGTAATAGCCTGTCGTCGTTGCCCCTTCTGGCCAGTATCCTAGCAAACGATGGTCTTTTGTTTTGACAACGTAATGATCAGAATGTGTGATCTGGCCTGAGAGGTGGATATAACCATCCTCCCCCAACTTCAAACCACCATCGGCATTCAACTGATATTGCCAGCCATCGCCGTTATAGGCATTAGCTCCTGTCTGGGCTGACATATGCAGGCCATGATCTTCTTTTTTGGTAATAATGTTTACAACACCGGCAATGGCGTCCGAACCGTACATGGCGGCTGCACCATCTTCCAACACTTCAATATGATCAATGGCATTTGCCGGAATCATGTTCAAATCAACACCAGTTGAACCAAACTGAGGACCGGCATCCGCGACAATGTTTGCGGTAGAATGACGACGCTTCCCATCAACCAGAACCAGAACTTCGTTCGGGTTGAGGCCTCGCATCTGGATAGACGAGGTCAGTGCGGCACTATCTGCCGCCATGGCCTGCACGTTAATGGAAGCATAGGTACGGACGAGTGAATCTGCGAGATTGACCTGCCCTGAACGACGCAACGTTGCAGCGGATACTACTGTAACCGGAGTCGTGCTCTGTCGAGCCTTACGGTTGGTTGAATGGGTGCCGGTTGAAACGTTTATGGTTTCAACATCCCCGGCATACAGGGCTTTGGTATTATCTTTTTTATGGGTGGCTGCCACCGAAGATACGGAGGAACTCTGAGGATTTTGAGTGCTTGCTCCGACACCGGAGTGTTCATGCGAAACCTTCCGATGTGCTGATGTGGTTCCTGTCGTTTCCGCTACAGAGATGGAAGGGAAGACAGTGCAAAGTGTGGTGGCAAGAAGAGAAAAGCGGCGTGCTAATCGCATGTTCTGTGTCCCACTTGTAAAGCATTATTGCTCCATTCCTCGTATTCCATTCCGATTTCGGAATGGAATAAAAAACATGGCTGAATTGCATATTTTGCACGACGTTGCGAAATGGCAACAATACCTAATCTACTCCGAGTATAATGTGGAGGGTTCGCAAAACTCTCTGGTTTTGGGCCTTTCTGTGTGGGGCCATTCCTCATATGGAGAGTGGGGGAATGGCTGCATGAAGCAACTGGGCTCAGGACTCATTCTTTGAGATAAAAGATAAAGGTGGCCGCGATATGGATTGCTGACATGAAAGTATGAGCGCAGCGGTCGTATCTGGTAGCAACACGCCTCCAGTCTTTCAGCTTTGCGAACAGGCCGTCCCTGACCATTGCACACGGCGTGACGTTTTGAATTCAGTCTGCCTTTTGTTCGTCCGATATGACGGAGAAAAGCCCCTTCTTGAGCACGGATGCCGATGTCCAGTGCGCCTTGAGATGTGTTGCATCAATCATCAGGCGCTTTGAACGGCCAGCTTGTTCTGTCGGGGTGACAAAGATCCTGTCAAAGACACCCAGGCGACTCCACCGGATGAAGCAATTATACAAAGTCTTGTGCGGACCATACGCTTTCGGGACGTCTTTTCTCGAACATCCGAGCGGTTGTGACACCTTCTCAAAAACCGACATCGCTGAGGCTGTACACAACATCGTAGTGCGCTTCATATTCTACTTTCAAAAGGAGTTCTAAGCTTGGTCGGCCGCCCTTTAAGTCCATCCAGCAATGGCTGCAAAGTTGCAGCATCTGGACGCCAGCGCCCGACAGCACTGCGATAGATTGGTTGACGGACCTGCGCCAGACTGGAAGTCATGACCTTGCGACGGCATTCATAAAAACGCAGGCAGGTTTCGTCCCATGGCAGGTCACAATAAGCGATGATACGCCGAGCACTAGCTTCCAGATTCTCAACGATATGCTCGTAGTGAACATTGAGGATCGCACCTTTCGGCAGAACCCGAGACCAGTGCGCCATCTGTTCCTGATAGTGATGGTAATAGCGGCCAAGTTCGCCCAGATCGAATGCAAAATCCAGATGGTCAAATGGGATTGAGAAGCAGGAAAGGCAAGTGTCTATTGGGTCACGGACGGTATGGATGATACGTGCATTAGGCCATAGCTGCCTAATAAGCCCAATATAGTTAAAATTATCCAGCATTTTATTGGAAATACGTGTTGGTGCGTGCTCCCCGGCCCAGTTGACTACCAGTTTGTTCAACCGACTGAGATAATCTTCGGCGATGAAATGCCGGTCACGTACACTCAGACCCGCCAGCGAAGTCCCCAACTTCCAGTCTGGAAACCGTTTGGCAGCATCTTTGAGGGTATCGGATAGGGTACTGACCTCGCCAGCGCCGTAAACTTGCGGATGGCTGGCCAATATCTGTTCAACAAGCGTTGATCCGGATCGCGGCATGCCAACGATAAAAACCGGGCATGCCGAAATGTGGCCTGTCTCGGCAGTCGCTGCGATTGCCGCAGCAGTAAAGTGTTTGCGTACAAGTCTGGCGCCTTTAACTATCCGTGTTTCATCATAGGGGATTGCGGCACGACGGAGCGCATTAGCCTTCAGTTGATGATTGAACGCAGTACAATGTTGACCGCTATCAGCTAGCGCCTTGCCGAGCGCAAAATGAAGGCGCATTTTCTCCTGATCACCTAACGTATCTTCTCGTTTGACAAGCATTTGCATGGCGGCCAATGCAGGGTCATCGGCCATGAGCTTCGTCAGGAGAGTAAGGCTTAGATAATAGTTGGTTTCGTTCGGATCCAAGGTAATTGCCTGACGCAAATGCGTAATTGCCAGATCAATGTGGCCGAGTTCGCGCGCGATCAAAGCTAGTACGGCATGAAACCATGCATTGTCAGGCTGTAAAGCGCAGGCTTGTTCAAGGTAGTGCAGTGCCTCAACATGGCGCCCAACTTTGCGTAATAACGAACCTGCGCCAGCATGAAAGGCAGGCAGGTTTGGATCGTGGTCCAAAATGGCACGGCAGCAGGCTATCCCCTCTTCCACGCGGTCAAGCTCGACCAGAATCTGGACTAGATTGCGCGCACTCTCCGTGCAGACTGGATTGTAGGACAGAGCCAAACGAAAAGGCTCAATGGCCTCCTCGCTTCGTCCGGAGGCATGCAATGCTTTGCCCAGACCATTAAGAGCAGATATATCCTTACTATCTACGGCCAGAACTGCACGGTAGCGGGCAATCTCTTCGATGTTAGCGTCAATTTCCAGAAGTTCATGATAGCGTTTGACCCTGTTCTTATGATGGTCGAGCGCCGTCAGGGCCTTTTCCAGTCGCGTTTGTGCGCTGGGGAAGTCAGGTTTTAATTTGATCGCCTCGCGGAAAGCGACAATTGCATCCTCTAGTCTTCCAGTATTGTACAGTGCAAAGCCCAGAGTATTAAAAGCTTCAGCATTCTGCGGCAGTAAGACTGTGGCACGTTGAAGGAATGGGATAGCCTGCACGAAATGCCGCTGCCAAGTATGAATCGTTCCTATAAGCAGCAAAGCTTCAGGATGATCAGGCGCTTGGGTGAGAAGGGTGGTCGCGTAACGCAGCGCATCATTAACCGCCTGATCCATGCCTGTCTCACTGGAGAGGTTGATTGCATTCGCACCACCGTTCTGGATGGAAGCGGTATCTTTGTTGACGTTCTGCATGCGCGAGTATGTGTGGAGGACGCTGATTGGCTTGTCAATTTGCCCCGCAAGCACATATTTCCAGCCCCGTTGCTTCCTGCGCGCTAAGCCGCCAGCTCACTCGGATCCCCAGGCTAGGTCTCCGGAGTGTCGCATGATCTGGGAGCTCTTGAACAACTTGAAGGCGAGTTCGGTCTACCAGCGTGGGCGATAGGCCCCCGGCGGATATATCTGACGCCGGGGCTGTCATGAGGAGGAGCCACACGAGGCAAAGGAGGTTATAATCTCTGGCGTCATCTCCGCGATGACAAAAAGCAGAACGATGTCACCTTTGCAGGAGCGTCACGTCGTCCGGTTCAGCAGGGTATTACAGACCAGATTAAAAAGCTTACCAGTATTGGACGTTATGCCAGCCACATTGCAGTGAGCGATGTTAGCCCACATAAGGCTGATCGGCTGGAAAATGGAAAACTTGTTATAAAATAAACTGACAGTGCAAGAGGGTTTCATTTCACCGTATACGAATATCAATAGTCGCATGGGCGTTTTGTGCGTCCGCAAGAGTGATGTGGGCAAAGCCGGGTGCATCAGGCGTCCATGAAGGTTGCGCACCGGGCGGTACATCCAGCGGAATGCCATTGATATACCAATGATAAGGCGGATGGCCGCCTGAGCCTTCCAGCCCGACGGGCAGCATCGTGCCCTCGGAAGAGCGGCTTTCAATTTCGGAATGATTGCGCGGAAAGATGATCTGCGGTGCCTGCCGTTGTTGCAGGGTGCGCAGAGCAGGTGACAGGACTGCAATAGCACGATGAGGTTGGGCACTGGCTGGCGGGGCTGATGTATGCGGGGATGAAGAAAGCAGGGAGAGAAGAACTGCCAGTACTGGTCCTGCCGTATCCCGTCCTGTCAGCCCGGGAGAGGCGGTGCCGTCCGGGCGCCCGGCCCAGACACCGACAGTTGCCTGTGGGGTGGAGGCCATCGCCCATCCATCTCGATTGCCGTAGGATGTACCTGTCTTGAAGGCAACTCCCTCCCATGATGCTACGCCAGCCGGTGGAGCGGTGCCCCGCAGGATTGTGCGAATGTCGGCATTTGCTCTGCTGGACAGCAGGGCTATCTCGGGGGCAGGGTCTGCCGATTTCAGACCTGTTGGTTCACGATGCAGGGGGGCGACGTGACCATCATGATCGAGTGCCGCATATAGCATTGTCAGCTCATAGAGTGAGATGCCTGCACCCCCGAGGACGATCGCAAGGCTCGGCGTGCTTTGTGTGCCATCCGGGTTTTCTGGCAGTCGCAACCGCACACCGCAGGCGGAGAGGCGCTCCATGAACCGGGAGGGACCAACCCGCTCCAGCGCCTGAATGGCAGGCACATTGAGTGAAAGCTGGAGGGCTTCACTCACCGTGGCTTCCCCCCGGAAAGCATGGTCAAAATCCTTGGGGGCATAACCACCAATGGCAAGTCGGCTATCGAGCACACGTGTGTGGGGCGTCATCCAGCCTTTTTCGAACGCCATGCCATAGACAAACGGCTTGAGTGTGGAACCGGGGGAGCGGGGTGCCAAAACAGCATCAATCGCATTGCCCGGAGCCTTATGTTCGGCCCCTCCGACCCATGCAACGATCTGCCGTTCATGGTCGACAATCAGTGCTGCAAATGTTCCACGTAGCGGGGCTGGGTGGCTGGCAAGCACCTGCCGTGCGTTGCGCTGGAGCCTTGCATCAAGCGTTGTCACCACCACGCCGTTGCGCCCTGCGCTGAGAAAATGACCGGCGAGTTCAGGGGCGTCATGCGGTACGCCACGTGTGTCTGGTGTTGGCCATGCAACAGGCCGTAAGGAAGTGGCGCGTTGCAGTGTGCGGAGCGCAGCGCTCAGCAAGGCGTCAGGATGGCGGTCCGGGCGGAGTGCAGCGGGCCGCCGGGGTAAAGTCACAAGAACCGCGGCCTCGGTGGGTGTCAGATGGCTTGGCTCATGCCCGAAATAGAGCAAGGATGCCGCACGGATGCCTTCGATATTCGTGCCTTCAGGAGCCAGCGTGAGGTAAAGATTCAATACACCCCGACGCCCGAAACGCCATTCAAGCTGGAGGGCGCGCAGGATATCGCGCAGCTTGCCGCCCCATGTATGACGGTGCGGGGTAAGGAGGCGGCTTGTCTGCATGGCCAGCGTGGAACCACCCGAGACGATATGACCACGCTGGGCCAGTTGCCAGATAGCGCGCGCAAGGGCCTGCGGATCAACCCCCGGATGGCTTTCAAAGCGGTGGTCTTCCGTCATCATCAGTAGTGTGATGTAGGTCAGGTCAACTTCCTGGCTTTCAACCGGCAGACGCCAGAAGCCATCGCGGCTTGTATGGCCGTCAAGCAGTGTATGGTCACGGGCTTGAACAAGAAGGGCGGCTTGCTCGGCCCGATGTAGGTCTGGCGGATTAAAACGGTCGGCCACCAGCAGACCAGCCGGAATGAGGCTGGTGAGCAGCAGGCCGAGTGTACAGTTTCTGACGAGGCGGGAAGAAGCCCTCAATGTGCAGTGATCTCGACTGTCCCTGATGCCGTGCGAGCCATCAGGCTCGGAAGATGCCGTGCGCTGACCATCGCTTCTGGCAGAGTGAAGCGGCCCGGCGTAATGGCGCGGACGATGTAGGCAACATGGAAACTCCGCGTTGCAACGTCTGGAGACTGCGTCGTGAAGCGCACCAAAGCACTAAAGCGATCATCCTGCGCGGCAGCATGTTCAGTGTTACTGAGTGTGCCCAGAAAAGCGTAAGGGGGCTTTGCTCGGTCGTTTTCAGTGTTGTCCATGTCTTGGTCGTCAGATGCAGCATCCTTTGCGGCATCCTCAGGAGACACAATGCTCTCGATTTCCCACCCGGCAGGAAGCAGGCTTGTGATGCCCACCAGATAATTACCGGGGTGGAGGGCTGTGCCTTTGAGACTGATGATAAACCGGTCATTCTGTTGCATGTGTGTCAGGTCAAATGGCTGACCAGTCAGGGTAAAGCCCTGCATGGCCAGTGTCAGTCCGTTGGTGAGAGATTTGATATTCCCGGCTGGCTCGCCCTGCACGGTCAGGGTGCTGAATAGCATCTTCCTACCGGTATTTTCGACCTGAAGGCCCTTTTCGAGTGCGGCGGAATCAAACGGATAGGCAAGCGGCAGGCGAAGCGGTGTGGCGTTAGAGCGCCCCTGCACGCGCACACTCCGCCCGTCAGTATCCTTGTTCAGAGCGCTGGCAGCTTCGAGCAGCGCCGTTCTGGTTGCAGTTGTCAGCATATCAGGTGACAGAGTCAGCTTGCCAAACCGCCCAATGAGCAGGTGGGTGCGCCGGTCGTCATGCGCTTCGGCTGTCAGGGCAGCAAGCCCGGCCAGATCGCGCACGTAGGTCCAGTATCTGTAATCCCACAAATCCGGCTTTCCGGTGCGGGACGGCCCGAGTGCCGAGATAGCTGCATCCAGCAGTGCTTCTGGTGATGTCGCGCTGTTGTCCTCCGGTGCATCATCCATCGCGAGTGCGACAGCGAGATGCCCAAGAGCCAGAGGATTGGCCTGTGCATTGGAGCCTGCCGTGTCAGCCCAGACATAGTTGACGTGGGTCCCATCCTGCCGCGCAACGAGCGAGTCCGCGAGAGTATGGATTTCATCCGGGTGGAGGCGACCAGCGCGAGCCAGCACGTATGCCGCGTAAGCGCGTGTATTCAGGCGTTCTGCCTGCCTTTCACTGTCATCCTCTTCATCATCGACGCTCTGAGACTGGAGCTGCTCGCTTTCAATATTGTCGAGCAGCAGGCCGAGCCGGTCCTCCGGCACGGTGTAGCCAGCGGCTTTTGCCCGGATCAGGAAATCAGCAAGATAGTCCAGATCGTCGGGAAGACTGAGGCCATCGGAACGGTCCCACTGGCCAATCTCACCTGACGGGTTCTGGCGATCAAAAAGCGTATTGATGGCTGACTGGATGGATTGACCCGGAGTGTTGCTATGGTCGTGCGTCTCGGAGAGAGGCGGATTGCCTTGTTGCAGCAGCGCACGGGCCTGAGCCGCCAGTGTGTCAGAATCCCCCCAGACGATGGATTGCAGGGATTCTTGCAATCCGACTGTATCAAGGCCGTCCGATACGGAGATGTTGAGGGTTATCCGCGCATCTGCCGGGTTGAAGCCCGCCAGTTCCGTGCGGTCCCATGTCTTATGGCTACCGGGTGGAAGCGGGGCAGTCCGGCTGACGGTAAGCGGAACATGCGCCAGTCTGATGCCGATAGGCCAACTTCTCGTCAGCAGCGCTTTTGATGTGCCGGGTCGGCGCAATGTGAGATGGACATGCGCAATGGCGGTACGGCCCGGCAGGGTGGGGGTGGCGGCCAGCGCAACACGCAGGTCAGCGCGCCCACCGGGTTTGACAGGGGCGCTGAGTGTGCTGGAGCCAAGAACACGGAGCGGCCCATCCGTGGTGATCTGAACCTCGTAAGGTGCTGATGGCGCATCAACGTTGATAATGGAGACCTGTGCCTGTGCCGTATCCCCCGGAGCGAGGAACCGTGGCAATCCCAGATCGGGGAAAACCGGGTCTCGTGCGGTGATGTCTGCCTGCGCGTTACCAACGGCATCTTTGCTCCATGCCGAGGCCATCAGGTGAAGCTGACCGTCAAAATCCGGCACATTGAACGAGAGAGTGCCGTGCCCGGAGCTGTCGAGTGCGACAGGGCCATCAAACAGCGCGATGCTTTCCGTTGTTCGCACGGGCGGGCCATCCGCACTGCTGTCGTTTGACGTTACATCCCCCCCAGACCGGATCCGGCCGTTTTTCGCATCACTCAGTAGCAGAGACCCGTAGTTGTCCAGCATGTCCAGCCCAAGACGGGGGCGACCGTAAAGGGCATCAAACAGGTTGAGCGGCGTGAAATGGGTGAGGTTGAGAATACCCTGATCGACTGCGGACACCGCGACCTGCACATGCCCCACCGGGCGACCCTGACTGGCCTGAACCGTCACGGGAATGGTGATGCGATGGCGCGGGGTGACGATGCCGGGCGCATCAAGCGTTACATTCAGCCGATGCGTGTCCTGATTGACACCAATCCATGTGACACCAACCGCCCGCACAGGGTCATGCGGGCGCAGGCCGGAGGGGCTGTTGAGGGGGCGATAGAGTGTGACCAGTGCATAGGCGCCGGAATGCCAGTCCGGTGTGGCGGTTACGGGCACGTCCAGCCCTTCTTTCGGGACGTCCACAAAACGTGTGTTAAGCACACGGTCTGTTGCAAGCGTTATCTGGGCCTGCCCGGCAAAACCACCGCCAATGTGGATAACCGTGCTGCCGCCTGAAGCGATATGTGTATCGCGCACGCTGAGCGGCAGATGGTCCGGTGTGCTGGCATCACCGTTTCCTCCCCAGCCGACCTGAAAGCGGAGTGAACTGCCTGTTACGCCGCCACTTTCGCTCGGGATGGCACTCAGGCGATATTCGCCCCAGTCCAGCATTGGGGTGATCCGCGCTGTGCCTTTGGCATCTGTTGCAAGATCGCCCGAGCGCATGGGTACGTCCACGGTGTGGCTGCTGAAGGTCCAGCCATTGTCTGGTGTGTGGGACCAGTTATAGATCCGGTTGACGCGTGACAGGGTCCAGTGAATTTTGCCGATGGCAACTGGATGGTTGTCAGGCGCGAAGCTTGCAAGATCAATGGGGATAACAGCACTGCCCATGCTGGAGGAGGCATCTGTCGCGACATGGAGGCCGATCAGTGGTGCGGTGCGGCGGACGGGAATTGTAAAGTGCTCACCCACGCGCCGCCCCATGGGGTCAAGAAAACCAGCGCGTATATCAAGGGCGAGCGGCCGGGTAAGGCCCTGAGGAATATCCGGCGTGAAGGTCAGCTGCGTATGACCTTCACGGTCAGTTGGAGCCGCGTTGATGTCGTCGCTGACTGATGGTGTCTCCTCGTTCTCCAACCCGAAAGCCCAGCCTGTGTGGTCTGGTATTGGATCGGTCGTAGGAACAAGTTTGTAGGAACTGTCACTTTTAAGGTCCGCACCGGGCGCGCCGTAGAGAAAACATGCCGTGGCATCAATCACAACGGCCTGTCCGGCGGTTGCTGAGGCTGGTGACTTAAAACTGACTTCGATACTGGGTGGTACGAAATCCTGAACGCTGAAATGAGCCGAACCGATGGCGGGCAGAGAAGGGTCGAGCAGAATATCGGCCCGCCACAGGCCAGTGGGGGCGCTGACGCTCAGAGGCAGGGTGGTAGCGTAGCCGCCCTCTGCCGCACCTGTAAGCGAAATGCGGCGTTCTTCCATCATATCGGGACGGTACAGAACAAGAACCGGGTGCGCGTCTGGAATAGCCAGCCCTGCCCGGTCACGCAGAAGAGTGAGGAGATGCACGCTCTCACCGGGACGATATATCCCGCGGTCAGGCTGCACGAGTGCGCGACTGCTCCCCTGAAAGGGGCTGACTGCGCCTTCAAGATGCTGTTCTGAAAAATCGAACCATTGCCGGTCAAGATGCAGAAAGCCGAAATCGTCTCCCTTGCTTGCCAGCAGGACCGAGGAGCGGTCTGCCATGGTGCCACGGAGCAAGGGGGCATCAAAATGCCCGAGACCACTCGCATCCGTTTTGACTGTCGCCAGAGTGCCGCCATCACGGGCACGCAGTGTCAGCGTAACATCAGGAGTAGGCTGTCCGCTCATCAGGGAGCGAGCACTGACTGTCAGCCCGTCTTCACCCCGCAGCATGGTCAGGCCAAGATCGCTCAAATTAACCCAGTGGGCAGAAATAGGCTTGCTTTCCAGCGGCTCGGCGTTAGCGCTCGCACGTTTAATGGCAGTTTCCACGGGGCTTTTTTCGGGCGGCGTTGCGGCGTCTTCAACCGTCACCAGATAAAGGCCGTTCTGTCCTGCGCCAATTGTCTCTGCCAGCGGGAATCCAGTTGTCACAGATCGGTCTGGAGCATGATCGATAGCCATGGTGCCATGCCAGATTTCACGCATGGTCGTGTCCAGCAGGTTCTGGAACGTATAAGGATCAAAACTGGTCTGGTTCAGATCAGGAAGTGTGCTGTCGATATGACCTGCGCCGGGAAATTGCTGATATGCTGCGACCCGAAAGACGTGGAGACGAACCGTGGAGACGTTCACAGTTTCGATAGCGAGGGCAGGCGTATGCCCGGTTGTGCGTCCGGGCAGGATAAAGCCGTCTCCTATCAGCCCAACATGCGCATCACGACGCCCAAAACGGGCGCTGAGCGTGAGGGGGGCGGGGAGGTTCTGGCCATCGGCTGAAGTAAAATCCGGGTCGACCTTCATTGTGTAAGCCTGCCCGAAGGCAAGCTCGCCAAGGCAGAACGTGTCATTCTCAACACGCGGCGTGAAGGCGCTTTTTGGTGAAAGATGGACCGAATGGGCCAGTGTTGATGTTTCTTGTGCGTTCAGGTTCTGATTGAAATGCAGGCAGATTTCAGGGTGTTCACCTGTTGCATCAAGAGAGGTGCGCTGGAACGCGAAAGACGCGGGCTCAGCAGAGGCCGCCCGACTGCATGGCACGAGGCACAGAGCCGGAAGGGCAATAAAGCTCAGGGAAGAAAGCAGAAGGCGTAGAGACAATATCTTGAACCCTGAACAGTTTATGCTGGCTTACGCAATGTAAACAGTCCCAATATTGACGGGGACCGGGTTTTACAAATTACGCGGCCATGAGAATTTGGTCCATAGCAGCGTAAAAATGTTGCTCGACCTCGACGGGCGCAAAGATCATGACTTGCGATGATGCCGTTTCGGTTGGCACGATAGGAGGTTAACAGCTGCCGTATCTTCAAACCGGTCTGGATGCGCTGTGAGAGGCATGGGGACGACGCGGCGGTCTATGCAACTGCTCCCAGAGTGCAGGGTCCCGGTTGTAGAAATCCGGCGCATATCGCAGCACGCCGTTTTCGTCCACGAACACAGTCTGGTAAACGACGAACACCGACACACCCATAGGCAGGTCGTGACGCGTCGTCTGGCCAGTCGCGATGTCCTGATCGATGGCCGTAAGGGGTTCCTTCAGCAAAAGGGCAGCCAGCTCGCGCGATTTTTGCACCCGGATACAACCGTGGCTGATACGACGGTTGGCGCGGTTGAACAGAGACCGGTCAGGCGTGTCATGAAGATAAACGTCAAAGCGGTTGGGCATGTCGAACATCAACAGGCCGAGCCCCGCTTCCGGCCCCGCCATCTGCTCGATTTCTCCGTTGGGAAGCATGATCATCCTGTTACGGGCAAGATAGGTCGGATCGCGACTGATCCTTGGCAGCATCTCACGCGCCACAATGTCTTTCGGAACAACCCATGGTGGATTGAATAGGCTTGCTGCGATAACCGCCTGAAATTCCGGACTCTGGTTGCGCGTCGCGTCCTGCCCGACGATCACCCGGGTGGCCAGTACCGGCTGGTCATCGCGATAGGCCACCAGCCGCTCATCCGCCACGTTAACCACGATACGATCGGCGGGCATCACGCGCGGGAGCCATCGCTGGCGCTCGAGATTAACCTCGATCCGGCGCTGACAATCCAGAACCTTGCGCCGCTCAGTCGGTCCTACGGAACGGCAACTTCGCAGCGCCTGCCGCAGGATGTGATAAGTCGGGGTCGTGGGGGCCAGACCTTCGATCATGGCGGCCGGGTCTGGCGTGTCCAGAGACTGGCGCACTTTAGCCGCCACATCCACAGCTGCGGGCGTCAGGGCCTGATTGTCCGCCCGTCGTTCCGGTGGCACAGCGCCGTGCGCCAGAGCGTCAGCATAAGACAGCGCCGCGTCCGACAGCAGAAGTTCACGCTCAAGCGGTGTCAGATTACTGTCATCCCGCAACAGATCGGCATGAAACAAAGCGGGGTCCAAACCTTGGTCGCCCGCATGGGCAATGGCCTTTAGGATGGCCTGTGCCTGAGCAGGATGGTTGTCCCATACCGGTTCAAAGTCGTGGCGGCCGTAAAATCGTCTCAGCAGGCCGATGTTAAGCGTGTCCCCCTCCACGGTGAGCGCCGACGGCGCGTTGAGTGCATGCCCTATCTCGGTCGATGCACGATCCGAGATGGTGGTGCAGGCAGAGAGACCAGCCATCGCCACCAACGCACAATAACGAGCAGTGGCAACCCATTGGCCCATGGTGCGTTCTACTGTTCTGATCGTTGAGGAACCGTCACAATATGCCTTGTTTTGCCACCATGATGTAGACATAAAACACGACTCCTCAATGCTTCAGTATAATGTAAATATTAGTTTGACTTTCTGTCGAGTGATGTTCTTAAATACTGAACGCCCATCAGGGCCTTAACAAAGGGGTAACAGATGTCTGCGACTTCCAAAACATCGTCCCGTTACAGACTGCTCCGTAATGCGGCGCTTGTAGCCCTCGCCATTCCTCTATCGATGCTTTCCGCTTGCGCGGACGACAAACCACCGCCGCCGCCACCGCCCGCGCCAGTCGAAGCCCCGCCGCCGCCTCCTCCCCCGCCGCCAGCACCTCCCGCCCGCGGCTGAGGCCCTGCTTCCGACAGTTCAAAACGTCAGCTTCCAGCTCCTTCGTGGAGCTGGAAGACTCGAAAAAACTTTTGAATATAATGCGCTCTTTAGTCTTGTAATGAGAGGCAGGAAATAATCCTGACACAAACTGATACAATTTGAAAATTACAAAAGCCAAGGCGCATTTTGCGCATCATGGCTCATTTTATATAAAAAATCATAGTGTGTATCATGCCAAAAATGAGTGGATTATTTCTGATATGTGCTCTCAGTCATGGCACTTTTCTTCTGACTATCGAAGATGTATTGCCCGATAGGCATGTTGCCCTGCCCTTTCAGGCGTTCATTCAACTCGTCAATCGCCTCGCGGGACGCTCGTTTTGCATCTTCTCCAGTCAGAACCCAAGATGTATCTAAATTTGCTCCTTCCGGGCTATCTCTCCACACACTGAGCCAGTTGAAAGATCCCTCATCAATAAACGCTGAGGTCAGAAGCGTCTTGGAATGCAGCCTCCGAATAGTCAAAACCCGCGCACCCGCTTCTTCAAGCATCTTCCTGAGTGGTGCGGTCTTTTCATCATCACGGGTTACCACATTAACCAATGCCCCCCGTGCGGCAGCCTTCCGAATACCTGTCTGGGTCTGCACTGCCGTAACGGCCTGCTGGGAAAGATAAGGAGAAACAATAATAATCTCTTGTCCAGTCTTTAAGTTTTCGAAGGCATAATCCAACAACTTGTGATGTTCCGTAACACTTGAAATCCGACGGCCTCGCAGAATCAGACTGTCATCAGCCACCCAGTTTCCGGTAACGTCTCCAAGCTCAACGCCCTTGGAAAACAAGGCTTTCCCTAAAATACCAAGGGCTGAAACTGGATTTCTTTCAAAAATTTCCATCGTTCCAATAACGACAAAAGAATGCACTGCCCTCGAAATGGCAACGTTGAGCAAGCTACGCTTGCCGTCCAGAAAACCAGTGCTGACATCCCGATCGCATGTCGGGGAGAACACCACAATATCCCGCTCGGCACCCTGCATGGCATTAACCGTGCCAACCATTATTTTGCTAAAATTCCTGTTGGGATGTTCACGGGAGTGCTGACGCAGCGCAGCGCGGATGGCGTCCTTCTGAGGGGAAAATGGCGTAACAACGGCGACTATCTCATGGATTGGCTTCTGATAGAATGTTTCCCATTCCTGAGATTTTTCGAACACCCACCGCGCAACGGCACTCGCTTCCTTCAGATTCCTTTGACTGTTTCCTAAACGATCCGTGCGCCCATTAACATTTGCCCATGCCAAGGGTGGTAAAGGCGGCTTCCGAGATGGTGCTACCGTCATAGGTTGAAGTTTGCCGTTGTAAACCAACCTGTTGCAGATTTCGATAATGTCTCGATGACAACGACGATGCTCGGTCAGGAATATTCCAGGCACTGGACTGTCAGAAGACGTATAGCTGGTGCTGGTCTGGGCAACACGCATCACAGACCCCATCAACTGCCCGTTCCCCGGAGCCGCTGTAACGACCCGCGGACTAATGGGACCATCATTGTCCCAGAAGTAATCCTGCACACCAGCTTTACGAGCATTGCCCGTATCGGTTACATGCGATGTCATGATAACCGGTTCAATCTGAAACACATCGCCTACAACAACAGCTTTGCGCGAAAAAGCCATACCGGGCACCATTTGATACGGTGCAATCTGCCCAGCTTCATCCACAATAAGCAGATCGAAAAAATCCGTCATATAACGTTCGACGAACTTATCACCTTCTTTCACGCGGCATTTCGAAAGCTTGGGAAGACTTGCCGTAGTCACGATGAAGAGCGGCGTCAGCATGGCCCAACGGCGATACATGGCTTTGATAGCACGCTCCCCTACCCTGAACGGATAGGCTCTATTATCGTTATCATTCAGGGCCTTCTGGAGCGCATGAACCTCAAGAACCCAGCGCCCTTCCCAATAGCGCAAGGCCAACTGGAACAATGCATAACGAATGGTGCGATCAAGAAAGTCCTCAACCACTCCAATAGAACCCTTCCAGCTCTCAAGCCGCCAAGGATGTTGATTTTCACTGAGAACTGACCCGGGTAGGGCGGAAATTTTCATCGAGATTTGACCCATGCCTTCACACTCCCCGGCATCATCTGCTGGGGGGGTTTTGGAGTGATTGACATGGAGCTTCTGAGTGTGATCCGCCGGTGGCACTGCCGGGATCATCTTCCGATCCGCGAGATCGAACGCCGGACGGGACTGTCACGCAATACGATCCGGAAATATCTCCGGGCACAGAGTATTGAACCGCGGTTCCAGGTCCCCGAACGTCCCAGCCGACTGGACCCGTTTGCTGACAGGCTGAGGGGATGGCTGGTCCTGGAAGCCGCTCGCCCCCGCAAGAATCGGCGCACGGCGCGACGACTGCATGAAGACCTTGTGGCACTGGGTTATGATGGATCCTACGGACGGGTGGCCGCTTTCATCCGGCAGTGGAAACACGAACAGCACCAGGCACGCCAGACAACGGGTCGGGGTGTTTTTGTGCCCCTGTGCTTCCAGCCCGGGGAAGCGTTCCAGTTCGACTGGGGCGAGGACTGGGCGGTCATTGCCGACCGTCGCGTCAAGCTGCAGGTTGCCCACACCAAACTGTCCTTCAGCCGGGCCTTCATACTCAGGGCCTATCCCCTACAGACCCACGAGATGCTTTTTGATGCGCTTACCGAGGCCTTCCGCGTGCTCGGTGGCGTGCCGCGGCGGGGTATTTTTGATAACATGAAGACGGCCGTGGACCGGATTGGGTCGGGCAAGGCGCGTCAGGTCAACCTGCGCTTCATGGCCCTGGCCAGCCATTACCTGTTCGAGCCGACCTTCTGCAATCCGGCAGCCGGATGGGAGAAAGGGCAGATCGAGAAGACCGTGCAGGATGCCCGGCGCCAGATCTGGCAGGATTTGCCCGTCTTTCCCGATCTGGGGGCGCTGAATGCCTGGCTGGAAGCCCGCTGCCTGGACCGTTGGGAACGGCTGCGGCATGCTGGATTGCCGTGTAGCGTCTCCGAGGTCCATGCAAGCGAACGTCCCCACCTCATGGTGCCGGGGCGTCCCTTTGACGGGTTTGTCGAACAGACCAAGCGCGTCTCACCAACCTGCCTGATCCAGTTCGAAGGCAACCGCTACAGCGTGCCGGCCTCCTTTGCCAATCGTCCGGTCAGCCTGCGGGTTTATCCTGACAAGCTGCGCATTATCGCCGAAGGGCAAGTTCTGTGCGTGCATGACCGGATCATCACGCGTTCGCATGGTGTGCCAGGCCGCACGGTGTATGACTGGCGGCATTATCTGGCGGTCATCCAGCGCAAACCGGGCGCCCTACGCAATGGCGCGCCGTTTACCGAATTGCCAGCCGCCTTCCGGACCCTGCAGGATCAACTGCTCAGGCGCCCTGGAGGCGACCGGGAAATGGCTGAAATCCTGGCCCTTGTGCTGCAGCATGATGAGCAGGCTGTCCTCTGCGCGGTTGAACTGGCACTTGAAGACGGCGTGGCGACCAAGACCCATGTTCTCAATACGCTTCATCGCCTGATCGATGCCAAGAGAACCGTGGTTCCCCGGCTCGATGCCCCACAGGCCCTGGTGCTCGAACACGAACCGTGCGCCGATACAGGGCGGTATGACATCCTGCGAAGGGACAGCCGCCATGCGTCATGATCCTGCGGCTGCTTCACTTGTGGTCATGCTCCGTGGATTGCGGATGTATGGCATGTCCCAGGCCACGGCCGACCTCATCGAGCAGGGGGCACCTGCCTTCGAGGCGGCCATCCCCATCCTCTCACAACTCCTGAAGGCGGAACTGGCCGAACGCGAAGTGCGCTCCATCGCCTACCAGACAAAGACCGCCCGGTTCCCCGCCTACAAGGACCTGTCCGGGTTCTCCTTTGCCGATACGCAGGTCAACGAGCCCATGATCCGCCAGCTCCATAGCGGGGACTTCATCGAGCGTGCTGAAAATGTCGTGCTGATCGGCGGTCCGGGAACCGGGAAAACCCACCTGGCGACCGCGCTGGCCATCCAGGCGATCACCCATCACCGCAAGAAGGCGCGCTTCTGGTCAACGGTCGACCTGGTCAATGCGCTCGAACAGGAAAAGACCGCCAACCGGGCCGGGCAGATTGCCGACAGGCTGCTCCGCCTGGATCTCGTGATCCTTGATGAACTCGGTTATCTCCCCTTCAGTGCGTCTGGGGGCGCCCTGCTGTTCCATCTGCTCAGCCGCCTCTACGAGCGCACCAGTGTCATCATCACAACCAATCTGAGCTTCAGTGAATGGGGAGACGTCTTTGGTGACCCGAAGATGACAACGGCGCTCCTCGATCGGCTGACCCATCACTGTCATATCCTCGAGACAGGAAATGACAGCTACAGGTTCCGCGCCAGCACCGCCGCGTCAAAAAACAGAAAGGACAGATCCTCTTCTTGACCGCCCGCCCGACTGTGCCTGAAATAGCATCTGGCTGGGTCAATTCCTGATGAAAAACCCGGGTCAGTTCTCAGTGAAAATCAACACACTCTGCTCAAAAAGCTGGTATAATCCTGCCGCCTGTTCGACGATAATTTTGCCAACATCAGCAATACGGGACATACGTTTACGGATGCCCTCGATACCATGCTCGACAATATTGAGAGCCTGCGCTTGAGGATCATCGCTATTGTCCTGAGCAGAACATGTCATCTCTGCCGGAAAGCTCTCAGAGTATCTGGACACCCAGAAATCCAAGGATGCCCTGGCGTCATCTCCGTTCCGCTCTCGCTCAGGGAACCCCTTCCACTCCTCCGTACCAAGATTGCGGCCGGGAGAAGCAATTAGATACCCAGCCTGCAGGGCCTCTTTTTCCTTGAACATCGACGGAAAATAAAGGCCTAACGCATTGGCGTCGGGCACCCATCGCTTGGCCCAAAGCCTATCATCCTCTGCGGCCATCGCCTTTGTCATGGCGTCAATAATATTTGTAACGGCTTGATTATTCGTCGATGTGCCAACAATAACTGCGGGTTCTCCACCCGCCAGAGCCCGACTGACCAATTCTGTCGCAACTATCCCCTGCAGAAGGGTCGTCTTCCCCGTTCCGGGCGGCCCGTTCACGGCCAAAAGCTCCCCTTCCCTCAGAGCACAAAAAGCCGCCATGGCTTCTCTCTGGCTCAAGGACATGCCATAGGCTGCCGTCACTGTTCCCCTCGGCATGGAGGCTGCACTCAGGCCTAACGACGCATCAACAATTTTCGGTTCAGGCGCCCCATTCACATAGCGGGCCAACAGTGGCGTGATGAGACTATCATCATCCATGAGAGCATCGTAGAAACGGCGTTGCTGCTGGGAAGCCTTCATGCCGACACTGGCCTCAGTCGGCTGCAAAGCCACTTCCCCCCAAAACTTATACCCCTTCGGAAGCCCTTTCTCTCCGACGACGGCATTCCAAAACCTGTCCGCCCATTCGAGCGTTGCCGCAAGGCTTCCACCAGAAAATGGGTTCAGTTGCAGCCATTCATCCATGACCGACACCTTCCCAATCAGGGTCTCAGCATCCGAGGGGGCCAGAAGTTCCCTATTGAGCCACGGATGCGTACTATCAGCAGGGAAAATACGGCCATCTGACTGAACCGAAACAAGAGCCGCCATACAATAAAGTGTAGGTTGCCGGGTGTCTCCGGTCGCATGATGGACCTCCCCGAGAAGAACTCGGAGAGCCGCCATGACGATAATGGGGTCTTCTGGACGAAGACTACTGGAATTGGGGTGCTTCTGACGCAATGCGCGAACAATATTTTCCGGAAGCTGGCCTCCCCTAAAAACCCCTGCCTCCACAGAGATAAAGCTGGACTGGCCGCCATTCCTCTTATCATCGAAGGAAATTTTCATCTGTGCATCATCAAGCGTAACCGGCCGCTCTGGGCCGCCTTGATTATGCGGCCTGTCTGTGCAGTGTATTCACGGGTTTCCAGTTCCATGGCAACAGTTCGTGGAGCCGGTTGATCTTGTGCTCGTTGATACGGGCCAGGACGTCGGCGAGGTAATCGTGCGGATTAAGCCGGGAGAGTTTTGCGCTTTCGATAAGCGTCATGGCATCAGCGATGTTGTCGCCCCCGGTGTCGGATCCGGCAAAGAGATAATTTTTTCGCCCCACGCATACGGGCCGTATGGCGCGTTCGGCAGGATTGTTGTCGATGGCGACACGACCATCTTCGAGGAACAGGGTAAAGGCCTTCCACCGGTTGAGCGCATAACGGATCGCTTTTGCCAGTTCCCCCTTTCCAGGGATACGGGCAAGCTGTGTTTCGCACCATGCGTGGAATGCTGTGACACGGGGGCGGCTTTGTTCCTGTCGGACAGCCAGACGATACGGGGCCGGGTGTCCGGTGATCTGGCGCTCGATATCGTAGAGCTCTCCGATCTGTTCAAGTGCTTCCCTTGCGATTGTCGAATCACTGCCCTTCCAGACATCATGGAAGGCCCGGCGGAGATGAGCCCAGCAGGCCGCTTCGCGCACGTGCACGGTTCCTGTTGCGTCTGGTTTATACAGATCCCTGAACCCGGCGTAGGCGTCAGCCTGCAGAATGCCCCGGAACTGTGCCAGATGGGTCTGGGGATTGATCCCCTTGCGATCGGGAGAGAACCAGTAGGCCACGGCGGGCGGATCACTCCCTCCCCATGGGCGGGGATCGCGCAGATAGCTCCAGATCCGCCCTTCCTTCACGCCCCGGGGTTTGCCAGCCTGACGCAGACGGGGGTCAAGAACCTGGATGGGTGTATCATCAGCATGTAGCAGGTCTGCCTTTACGACATCCTGACGGATCAGATCTGTCAGAGGACGCAGAACGGCAACGGCCTGACCACACCAGTCGATCAGGGTTGAACGGGGAATGTCCACACCCTGACGGGCAAAGATCTCATTCTGACGATAAAGCGGAATGTGGTCATCGAATTTCGAGACCAGGATATGGGCTAAAAGCCCGGTGCCAGCCATCCCCCGTGGGACAGGGCGCGACGGTGCTTCAGGCTGCACCAGTGTTTCGCAGTGACGGCAGGATTTCTTCAGCCGTGCCGTTTCGACAACTTTCAGTTTTGCCGCAATAAAGTCCAGTATTTCGGTGACATCTTCGCCTACAAGACGCAGGGGACCGCCACAGGCAGGACAGGCCTCACCTGGGTCGAGAACAATACGCTCCCGTGGTGTCGTGTCAGAAACCTTTGGTTTGCCACGCTGCCGTGGGGGAGAGAGTGCATCATCGCTGACATCATGCTCCCTGATATCAGGAGAAGGATCGGCTGCCGCGATGGCGATTTTTACATCTTCAAGGAGCAGTTCGAGTTGTTCAATCTCACGGTCTATCTTTTCTGAACTGGCCCCGAATTTCTGTTTCTGAAGACGTGCGATCCGGATTTTGAGAGACTGGACAAGAGCTTCATACGCACGGGCTGACGCAGAAAGCCGAGCCACTTCGGTCTGCAGGGAAACAATCATTTCCCTCAGGGTATCCGGATCATCAGGCAGGACCGCAGGTGCAGACGTCATTATGAAAAAATAGCAGAAAACCTAAGAAAATTCAAAATGTTCTGCACTCTCACGCCATAAAAATCAGGCCACGCGAGACGGTGGTGCAGACCAGGAAGGGCGTCTCCACTCCATGCCTTCCCACAGCATGGCCATCTGTGCTGTCGTCAGGCGTGCAACGCCCTCTGCCGGAGACGGCCATGGAAAACGTCCCTTCTCAAGCACCTTGTAATAAAGACAGAACCCCTGACCGTCCCACATCAGAAGCTTGATCCTGTCCCCACGGCGACCACGAAAGGCAAAGAGCGCCCCTGATGTCGGGTTCTGACGCAGCACGTCCTGTGCCAGTGCTGCCAGACCCGATATGCCCTTGCGCATATCGGTCACCCCGCAGGCCAGATAGACACGCACGCCGTTGCCCACGCCAATCATGCCGTCTCCGCAATCCGGATGACCCGGGCCAGAAGATCTTCGGCAGGATGTCCCGTCACCCTGATACTACGGCCATTGCGCAGCACTATGGCCAGTTCGTCAGGATCACCGCCAGATGCCACAGCAGGTGTCGTCACTGAAGCAACAGGAACAAACGCCACAGACTGATCTGGGGAAGATAGTCTTTGACGGAATGACGTCCGCCATTGGTAAAGATGTTGGCGGGTCAGGTCATGTCGACGTGCCACATCCGATACACTTGCTCCATCCACACCAACTTCAGCCAGTATCGCCAGCTTCCGTTCATCCGACCAGCGGCGGCGGCGTTCAACGCCAATCAGGATTTCCTGGGTCATTCTTACCTCTCAAATGACGTCAATAACGACGTCGTTAACGACGGTAAGTTACCAGTCACAATCCTCAATCATAAGGCGGCCTCAAACGGCCGGTTACCATCAAGCAGCGCAGAGCGCCAGTAAGACAGGACAGCCTTGAGAGCTGGCGCCCGGTGGTTCCGCATTGATGACATAGGCAACGTAATCCCCTAATAATTCAGGAAAAATTACAATCTGTTACCACAAGTGTAAACCCATGACTGATGGCATCCTTCGCTACCTGCCGTAGGTCATTTACACGCCTCTACACCCAGAAGGTTGCTCCCATCTACAAGCAGAAGAGCGTTCATTACTTCTTCATATATTTTCTGTATCTATTGAGCAGGTTTAATATGTTCTAAATTTCGAAAATCTATTACATTTTCCTGATAATCTTTAATTTTATATCCATTGGATTTTTCATAATTCACTTTCTCATCACTGATGTCATACCCCAGAAGATGTAGAATGAGATATTTGACATCATTGGACGATACAAAACCATCCTCACCCCGAAATTTTTCCATGTATCGACAAGAATCATCATTGTTTGCCATGAATGGTATCAAATACATTTCATCACGGTTGCTAGGAAAACCATGCCCCTCACCAACAACTTCCCCATGATCAGGCACATATATCATTTTATAATTTTTTAAATTCTTATCTGCCAATATTTTTATTTTCGAAATTATGCCATCGACGTGATGAATAGATTTATCATAGGCATCAAAATGCTCACCATTATCATTCGCATCAATATGCATATCGTACGGCAAATGGTTTCCGAAAAGATGAATAAAGAAAATTGATTGCCCCTGAGCGTTTTTAAAATAAAATTCGACTGGGTTAATCAAATTGTCGTCTTTTCCCTCAATAATTTTGAAAGGCGTATTATTTATATGTGGCGATGCATGGATGTCAGCATACCTCTCAACAAAGCCAAAAGGCTTATTCCATAGACCCTGTCCATCTTGGGCATCCAGCCAATATGTTTTGTAATTATTATCTTTTGCCATTTCTATAAGATTTTTATAATTAAATAGATAAGCTTCGTGCTCTGGATCAGCAAAAGATACATACATTGGCACCGCGACTCTTGTCTGACTGGCAGATGAGTGCACATTTTCAAGAGCGCACCAACTTCCATCATCACGCCAATGTTTTAAATTTGGAGTAGTGGGGCGTTTGTACGAATAGGCGCTATATCTTAAAACGTTCGAGGCCTCACCAATAATGAAAATAATATTTTGTTCTTCAACACCCTTGTGGGAAACAAAATTTGGCTGATCTGCATGAGCTACGACTTTATATTTTTTTGAATCTGATATTGCGTCCATTTCAATTAACAATGCTGCAATTACATCACCAAAAAACACTTTGTATCTGTCTATATAGTTTTGTGCTATAAAAGACTTATCATAAATAACATTGTTTATAAAAAATCTTGGTCCCCACACGCGCAATCCACGCACTATTGGATATGACAAAGACCAGACCAACAAAGCAGAAATCAATAAACAATACATTCTATTCAGTTTGATATACTTCATGGAATAAGAAATATATCCCACAAATGCTATAAACAAAAAAAGCAATAAATAGTAATAAACAGGAATCTGGTCCAAAAGACCCAAAGACACTTTTATATTGACACCCAATGCAGCCAAAACCATATTTTTAGACACATTGCCATATATGCATCTTACAATAATAGACAGGGATGATATTAAGAAAAACGTTGTTAGAAGCATACTCCTAGCAACATTATTTCTAATAGATGATAACAAAACTCCGAAATATATGATGGGGAAATAAGTATGAAGCAGGTCTTTGACACCGTCATATTTCCCAAAAAACATGGATATAACAACCAAGATAACCAATAAGGAAAATTTATATCTCGGATGCACCATATCGCGTTGCTTTCGTTCAAGTAATATGTGCTAAGACTGAAGGATACTTAAAAAGTTAACTACGCAGCACAATTTTAAAGGAAGAAAAATCTCACTTTGTTGCACTCATTAAAAGAGATTTTTGGGAAATTCAGAAATGATGATTTCGATCTAGCATGTCCCCATGCCTTCAGCTATTAATGAAAATTTTATTAAGTTTTAATTTTTTCGTATTATATATTGAGAGGAAAATTTCCCAATTTATCAAGTGGTTATGACAAGTGCCCTATGGTGCGGCAACAAGGATCGGTGCTTCCGCATCGCTTATTTCAACGGGAGTAGAACCAGATGCATCTCCATCAGCTTGCAACGGAATGCCTTCTGGAGTCAGTATTTTTATCTGATCCGCTTTTATAATCTGCACCCCCGGCAAATCGCTTATCCTATTCCTTAACAGAGCCCAGCCCACATTTAGAACAGAGAAGACACCACCCTGCTCAAACAAGATAATTGTAAACCCTCGCTCTGACGGGTTTGCATGCCGGGTTAGCAGGTAATGCCCGCCATAAAAGCACCCCTTGCTTACAATAGCTCCTGCTACAGAGCGTATCTTTCCATCAACCTCTATCTGCACAGGCAAAAAACGATAGTAAAATAGATCTCTTATCGTCTGGATAACATAAGCGTATCGACCAACTCGTTTTTTGAACCCAGGATGAACATGGTGTACAACGCTTGCATCAAACCCAACACTTGCCATCTGCACAAAAATTTGTTTCGTCCCAGATGGATATTGGAGGCACCCAGGCCAAAGCAAACGCCCACCAGAGCTAGCTAACACTTTTGCAATGGCTGCAGGTTTACGGGGCAACCCGAACTCGCGCGCCATAACGTTTGCTGTACCCAAAGGGATGAGGCCCAACCGAGCATTTGTCCCGATTATTCCAGACACAACCTCGGCAATTGTGCCATCACCACCTGCCGCCACAATCGTTATGCCGCCCAGCCTTGCAACAGATCGCGCCAGCTCCGTAGCGTGCCCTGCGTATTCCGTCCTAAGTACCTGCGGGGAAATACCGAATTGGGTCAAAGCATCCAGAACAGCCGTAAGTTTTTTGATGTTTCGACGCCCTGCTGTCGGGTTATAAATAATGTACACTAACAATTCACCCACCCGACAAACAGTGCAACAGAACATATGAGAATGCTCAAGGCTCAACTCTTAAAGTTCAGCCCCAACCTCTGCTCATACACCCTTAAATCAGAATGCTGCACTTAGTCCACACCACGCATGGCGTCTAGAGTCTATGCCCCCCGATATCTTCCAAAACAAATACTTGTGTATAATGTATATATAAGAGCCGTATTTTATAAATATGGTCTACCGTTAAAGTAGGTTACAAAGTAAGGATTTTTTAGATATCTCCTCATTCTAATACCCAAATGTCACACGCAAATCATCACATGTAGCTTGCGACGCCACCCACACTTCTGATGGCCAATACATCTGCCCATAATAGTCTCTTAATTCATAATGATCCCGCAGTGAAAAACAATAAATATATCTATTTTTAACAATCGAACTCAGGCCACTGACAAAAAGATTGTTGGGTAGAAGAATTGCTTCAAACTTCTTTTCGGAAACAGCACTCCACATAGCCGGGTTTAACAAGCCTGGACCGGGATCATGCACTTCACTACATGCGGAAAGCCATGCCTGACACAACTGCTGCAAAGGTGACTTTACTGGTTTGCCTGCTCTATAATCGACAATCGGCCAAGTTGTTGTCCAAACATCACCTTTAATATGCTGCACAATCTGCTGTATTTTTATTTGCCCGATGTCACTTGCCATAGGTTCAAGAGTCCGCCGCATATCCCGGGCTTCGATAATAGATATTGATATCAGAATACCAATACCAACTGCCACTCCTGACAGAATGGCACCTTTTTGTTCCCCGTGTAATGCTCTCCTCAATACGACAGCCATTATTATTGCGGCCATATCCATGAAAATAACAAAATCTGTTACCCAGCCGCCTTCTTTTCCAGAAGAGATAAACGCCAGAACCAGTGCCGCGCCATACATGAAAAAAAGAGGTAAAACCTCCTGATAGCCCTTACCGACAATACCCCGCTTCTGAAGTAGAAAAATAAATGGCGCAGCCAAAGAAATAACGACATCCCCTGTGTATTGGGCAAAAACGAGAATACCATGGGAGAGAGAAAATGGATGATGCCCAGGAACAGTAAATGCCCACTTCCAATATGCTGCTCCATAATGCAGACGTAAAAATATAACGGCTAGAATAATAGAACTCGAAGCAACAGCACATGAAATAAGATATTTACGCTCAAATACCGACAAAAGTAGAGGAATACAAACCAATATCAAACCCGGTTGTTTAACTAAAAAACAACCGCACACAGCCAAGCCAACCAAAATAAACTTTGCATATCCATTATCTTTAAGACTTAAGAAGAAAAATACCAATATCATGCTGAACATGAAAAAGGCATCTGGTCTTGAAAGGTCAACCCAACCATACATTGGGTATAATGCGAAAAAAATAATGCCCCAGATAAAACCGACCCATTTTAAATTCAATGCCCGCCGCATCGCAATTTCAATAAACAAACCAGACAACAAAAACGACGGTAAAAATGACATAATACGTAATACAGAAAGATTGGATATCCATGATTCAGGAAGCATCCTGAGATATAGATAATATAATGGATTATATATTGTTCCAGTCTGATATACTGCAGCAGATGACTTTAAATACTGATAAAGTGGATATTTTTCTCGCAATACTCCGCTCAAATAAAATGATGTTGGTTCAGCAGTTTCAAGGACACCATTCAACAGTAGTCTATGAACCATAACAGGCAAAGACTTACATAATGCATACCATGTTATAATTGCCATTACGACATACAACACAGAACAGCATAATGGGGATAGGTAATGACTCCTAAAACGCATTATCCCACGATGTTTTTTATGGTCGTTCGTAATTTTCATAACTCCCAAAACAAAAATTTTAGAGGAATCAGATTACCTATAATCCGTATCAATTA
Source organism: Acetobacter ghanensis (assembly GCF_001499675.1). NCBI lineage: Bacteria > Pseudomonadati > Pseudomonadota > Alphaproteobacteria > Acetobacterales > Acetobacteraceae > Acetobacter > Acetobacter ghanensis. The sequence continues at coordinate 619,376 of NZ_LN609302.1, read as the reverse complement.
TATTATACGAAAAACATTAATTTATAGAATAATTACGCTTCAAATAACTATAAAACTGAGAGTTAATCCATCCAAAAGAGGCTTTGTTTTTGAACCAGACATCATGCATGCCATCAGTCACAGCTAATGCACCATACCCATCACTTGCAAAAAAGCTTAACTCCTTCCCTTCTATCCATATGCATTGATCTTTTTGTGGATCACGTACTTCTTCTTTATCATTTATTAAATATTCATATATCTTATCAATATATTCACGATTCATCTTTTGGTTGAGAGGTATTTTTTTATTTAGATACCCCCAATATCTATTTGCAAAATCAGCATTTTTGCAAACAAACATTTTCTCCACAGCTTCTTCCGCAAAACATTCTGATAACCCAGAACTCATCGCAATAGCTAAAACTAGTGATGTTATTTTAAAAAAAGCAAACGGTTCATAACACTCTCTCTAGATCGTCACTTTGTTCTTCAATGCAATCTCATACGGCCTATTCCATAGAAAATTCATATTCATGAATAATATTGTCAGGAATATACTCAATCCGAAGGAAGCCAGCGTTATATGAACATAGGGCAAGTGATAAGAGAGTTTAACTACCCCTATTGAACCATCGGCTGGAAGATCAACCGCCAACAAAAAACCCGCAACAGTAGAAACTGGCGCGGCTACCCCATTAAATGTCGCCTCATAGCCAGGCCAGGAGGTCCGTGCAAAAACAAGTTTGTTCGTGCCTTTGTCGCGCGATGTAATGGTAAATGTCTCTTGCGTAGCTTGAGGGGTGCCTTTTTCTACAACTGTCAAACCTTCCACTGGCCATGACAGTGTTCCTGGTAATTTTTCATTTGGCAGGGTGTGAGAAAAAACTCTGCTATACGGGTTGTTTCCCTCCAGCTCTGTCCAGTGTGTTGGTTTTTCACGTGCAAACAAATCTGCCAACAAACCGTTTGTCGCAATGACATTTTTTACACGCATCAAATCAAAAAAGGTCATTCCAGTAGTAGGTTCTATTTCCAATCCACCTATTCCTGCTTCCATAGGTGTAAGTGCCTGAACCATCCGGAAAAATCTTTTCTGCAAAGCATACTGTTTGATGGGCGAGTAACCGTTGATGCTTGGACGACCAGAAAGAAGGCCGATATTACCAAACCAGATATGTTTTATATATTCATTACCATTCTTTTCCCACGCATCATTATAGACATCATCTACGAGACACATATTATATTCAGGATCAACGGAGTTTAGATTGATACTTTCAGAAATTTGTGGGTAAAAATCCCATTTTGGGAACATATGATTATATATTCCGCCTGATATACGCGATAAAATTGTAAATAAAATAGTAATTGCAACCATTTGTGCCAATTTCATATCTTGTTTTACAAATTTCAGACCAAAATAAATGCACATGCCTGCAGCAATCAGAATACCGACCCATTTTTGAGGGTACTGCATTATTGAAATAGTGCTTGTCATAATAACAATTAAATAAAAAATGTTCTTTTTTGATTTCGATATACTTTTATCTCTGTAGTTATCCCATAGGTAAAGTGTAGAAATTATAAGAAAAATTTGGAAAAATGGTGTAAACCGTACAGGAAGCTTGAGCACATGAATACTAGAAGGTCCCTGAGTCAAAATTAAAAAACAAATACACAAACAAAAATACACAAATTCTTTTGAGGAATATAACGTATCGACTTCCAATTTATAAACATCAATGCAGGCAGAATAAACCAGCCCGCATAATACAACGAGGCTTTAACGTTACGATTATCAGGGTACAAAATGTGCGATGGATGAATAGGGTTAAAGACAACCAATAAATCCCCCAAGCTAGGTATCATGGAGGTTGCTGTTGTCATATCTGATGCTGTTCTATCTGAAATCAGCAGCATCGCCAGCGTGGGCAAAATAGATATAAGAGCCGCCATCCCCCCCAAACCGAGAGAAATCAAAGGCAAGCTAGATATTAAAGTCCTGTTTCTATATATCTCTATTCCTGAGTAAATAAGACCACATAAAGCAAGAGCAATGATAGTCTGAGGAAACCCGGTTGTAATAGTCAAATATGTGGCAATAACAGCAGCCAGGAAATCCCATTTTGAATCTTTGGCACGTAGAACAAATGCGACGGCCCATACCATAAACGATATAGAAGAGAATTCAGGAAACCAGCTTTCTGCAAACCAATAAAAAATGAAATTATTCAGGACAATAGTTACCGCCCCGACATATGCATACTTGTTGGATATTCCTAACGTTTTACACAGGAAAAATATACCGGCTGATAGTATCCCGTAATGGATGGCGGCCAGAAACCCAGCCCCCCATGGTAGAGACTTAATGATTGGCAGAAAAGAATATAAAATTAACTCGACCGGATTGAAGATGCCATATTGGAACTCACCAGATATATTCCCGCCAAACCATGTATGCGTGGTCAAAAATGGTATCTGGTGATAGTGGATAAGCATACTGCCAATGGAATAGAATACTGGCATATATTGGGTTTGCATATCATCACGATAATATGCATTTCCATAAATTAGCATCGGAACTGATGACAGAACTATTCCGATCAGAAAACTCAATGCAATATTTTTGCAGATTTTATTATTTAAAAACATCTTATTTTCCCAAAAACCTTGCACATCCCCATATAGATATTATTTCGTAAAATCTTCCCATAGGGTAAGGCGCTTGGTGCATACCATTTCTGGCACTATATCTATATCTGACAATTTATTCTGCATTTCCAGCACAAGACTATTCCAGATTTCTGGTTTATTGACGTGGTGTAGTTCTGGCGACACAGCACAGATTTTCATACCTTCATCCCGCAAGGCTTTGACTACATCCGGATGCAACGGATTACCCGTAAAACTGTCAGCCCACACCCAGTCAACATGCCGCCCTATAGCTTTCAGGTCACGTGCAAGATTCAAAGCTGTGCGATAGTCCTCAAATTCGGAAACACGCAAGGCAAAGTTCGGCACGCCTGCCCGCGCATATTTGCGGATAAATGGAAAGCTCTCATCAAGGATAAAAAAATCCTTAACTCCAAACTGCTCAAGCAAAGGCAGAAGGCGCTCTTCCATGCCTTCTTCCTTGACATTGGCAATCAGGAAGCGGTGCTTATACTGCTTTAACCAGTCCTCAAGTCGCGGTGCATCCGTGATGAAGGGATCATGCGTAACCAGAATATCGTTCCCGTGGTTCCTTAGATCAATTTCTGCCCCAAACCTTACTGGTGTTGCTTCAATCTGCGCCAACGCGTTGCGACGATGATCAATGATCAGCATGAGGTTTTTCCTTGGTGATCAGGGCATTACGTAGTTCAAAAATATAGGCAAACGTGCGGCGGATCAGCTTGATGCGGGTCTTCCAGCTGCCGCCTCCCTTGGCTTCGCCATGGAGCCTTTGGGAAAAATCTACCGGGATAGTGACGATCTCATAGCCATTCCGGCGGGCCTGATAGAGCAGATAAAGATCGAGCGAGAAGTCTTTGGGGGCGTCATGCCGGATATAACGCTCATAAAATGCACGGGAGAAGAGTTTAGGCTGGGCGTTTACATCATCCAGCCGTACCTTCAGTGCCGCAGAGGCCACGCACTGCATGCCGAATGTAAAAAGAGCCTCAAGCAGGCGGCGGTTGCGCCGTTTGCCTTTAATAATCCGCAGCGCCGGAGGCAGGGACTGGTACAGGTCAAACGCCGTTAGTACGTCCTTGGGGTCGGTCTGCATATCCGCGTGGGTCCATGCCAGAACATCCCCCTGAGCCGCGGCAAGCCCCTGTGTGATCCCATAACCATAGCCCTGATTGACCGGTACCCGCACAACGCGGAAACGTGGATCCGCGTGTGTTGCCATTTCCTGCTCAAAAACAGCCGGAGATGTATCGCCTGACCCATTATCAACCAGAATGATTTCCACATCCTGCCGTGTTCCAAGGGTCTCGCGCAGGCGGCGAAAAATCAGGGGAATATTCCCGGCCTCGTTGTAGCAGGGAATAACTATGGAAAGGAGGCTCATCGTGCCTTTTCTTCCGTCAGGAAATCGACCCAATACTGGATCGTATTTTCGTAAAGTTCGTAATCAGCGGGTGTGCCCCAGCACAAATACCGATCAATTTCGATAACGCGTACGTTCAGCCCTTTTTCAATCAGGTAACGGAACACCTGATCCACATAGAATTCGCCATTAATGCGGTCGTTAGCAGCAATCATCGCATCGGCGGCGGAAACAAAGTCGCTCCCCCGACGGAACCAGAAAGTGCCAACTACGGCGTGATCTTCCTGCGGTGTGTCACTGATGGGTGTTTTTATGGAAACCCCAAGTGCTTTATTGCCCTCTGTCCGCACCCAGCCGTAAGCATGGGGGTTGGCGCAGACAGCCTCGTTCTCCCTGAAGGTGAAAATGAGCGCATCAGCCTGTTCTGCGGCCTGTTCAAACGCGGATGGTAAAAGGTCCATGCCGTTATCGCATGCTGCGATCATTAAGGGCTGGTCCGTATCAATACGCTCACGCGCGAGCAGGCAGGTGGATGCCTGCCCTTCTGTCAGGCGGTCAACAGGAATAAAGTCTGCCTTGGGGTAATAGCTGCGGATTGTATCCGTAACCTCATCACGAATATGGAAGTCGCGGACCACAAACGTCAGGTTTGTCTCTGCTGCCTGAGGGTTCACCGGCAGATCGGCTACGGCTGCAACCACCATGGGCACTTTTGTGCCTGTCCGGCGCAGGGTCGTGGGAATGACCGGTTTGTGCAGGCTGTAGCCCTGCTGGGCAAAACGGCTACCGGCTCCTGCCATAGGAATGAGAATGTTCATTTGGCAATTCTCACAGCAATTTTGGTCCAATAGTGGTATTCGTCCACATCCTGTGGCGTACCCCACTGGCAAAAATGGTTTACGTTGGCTGGCGCATACACAGGCAGCCCATCTGCGATCAGATGGTTGAAAATCATGCTTGCGTAATATTCACCATTCAGGGAATCTTCGCGTGCCATCAACTGATGACCATATTTTTTCAATGTTGCGCCGGAATTAAAGTAATATACCCCAGGCGAATGACGGGCCTGTGTTTTGTCTTTTTCAAAGCTATATTTTTCCCGAATTTCCAGCATCCGGTCTTCGCCATCTACGCGGCAGCATGCATACAGGTTTTTTTCCGGCATCAGATGTGGGTGGAAGCCCGTATAGCATGGCACTGCTCCGGCGGCGCCAACTGCTTCCATGGCCCCACGGAATGCTGCGTAATTCCAATGCATGTAGTAATCGCAATAGCTGACCAGTGCTGGCCGGTCATCCGGAATGGCATGTTCTGCCTTGAGCAGTGCATCAACCGGGCCAAGCTTTGCCCCTTCAATGACCACGATCCGTCCTTTGGGGCGCAAATCAGTCAGAATGCTCCGCATCGGGGTGGTTTCAATATGCTCGCGCCTGCAGATGAAAATTGGATCTTCCGCTCCGGGGAACATACGCAGAACCCACTCGATCAGACGCCGACCATCAAGTGTAATAAGAGGTTTGGGATCCGTATAACCGGCACGCACAAAGCGCGACCCCAACCCTGACATAGGGATGATCAGTTGCCATTCATTCATGATTTTGCGACCTTCTGGCGGTACTTCTCAGCTTCCATGTTAAGAAGGAAATCTGCCTCTTCCACTGGAAGAAAGTTAGGTGTCAGACCCAGTTCATGCATGGTCTGTCGTAAATAATTATAAGCTTGCTGCGTCTCTTCCCCCGCTTTGGAAAGGCGTAGGGTTTCATGACCCAAATACACAGCCTGATCGGGGAAAAGCAGGTGCTCGGCGTCTGCCGCGCAGAAAGGCGCCTCTTCGACAACAGGAGGAGGTAAACGAAAATGAGAACGAACAGTCTCATTAACTGTTTCATGCAGTTGCCATGCTGCGTCTGGTGTATGAGCGGCCACGACCAGACCGTGATTCTGCAAAAGTAATATGGCTATCCCATTTGCAAGAGCTTGCTGGGCTATGATTTTCGCCATCACTGACTGCGTCACAGGCAGGCCCGGCGACGCATATGGCACCCACACAGCCTGAGGTAGAATAGCTTCGGTTAACGCGACACCTTCCTTGGCACAAGCAAGAAGATTGGTCAGCACCGAATGGCTATGCAGCACACATGGCCCCAACAAGGCGTGAAAGCCCGCTTCTATAGAGGGTCGAGCTTTTGACGTCTCTGGCGCTGGCAAAATGGCGGAACGTACAAGGCCGGTATAATCCGCTTCACTCCCGCAAGCCGACAAACCATCCCGTATCCCAGTATAATCAACTGCCACAAAGCCCTGATCAGGACTTACATGCGCCAATTCGCTTCCTGACGCCTTCACCCACATGCAGCGCGCATCATTTTTAAACGAGGTATTCCCGCCCCCGCCCTGCACAAACGCTTTATTGCCGCCTAGTTGGCGAGAAACATGTGCAAGTTGCTGCAACCCATCAGAATTCGGGGAAGCGGGTTCCGTCATGGAAGATAATGTAGGCAACGATAATTTGTTGCACTCCTTCCCATCCACCTTTCCATGCTGGCGCATAGATCCCGAAGTCCTGGATGTCAGAGACATACTTTTCTCCAATATGTTCAATCGCTGCAAACGGAAGAAAATCCATGAACTCGATTATCTGCCAGTTTTCACATTCGTAATAATGCTTAACATTCTGCGGGTATAGATCTGAAATTCCATCCAACAGAGGGTCAAGATAAAACCTGTTAGACAACATAACCCGCAACCCTACTGCAGGTTTATACTCAAGATCTCCCAAACGATCACCAATAGGCTCTAGCGGGAAAAAGGTAAAAACTATATCCGCCGCATGGGCCTGTACTTTAACATAACGCTCCGCGTCAGCCCGTCGTGCCTCAACCGATGCGATAATTTGCTCCATACTATAGCCACGTTTCAACATATCGCGCTGGATCTTCCAGTGCAGTAGAAGCGTTTCATCTGGCGCCATAAAGATCTTGAGATCCAACATGCTTCGGGTTGGCTTAAGCAGGAAAGTATGCAGCCCTTCCATGACCATGAGCGGCTTGGGGGAAATAGCAACAGCCTCGGTAAACTTACCTGTTGTATGGTCGTAATGCCGGCGGAATATGGTCATATTCTGCCGTAGCGCGGCAATGTAGTGCAACTCCTGATGCAACTCATTCCCTTTGGGGTTGAGGTGCGTATATTCCTTCCACTTGGCGTGTCCACGCTGCCACTTATGCATATCATCACCACACAGGGCGGTCATATGACTGGGCGTAAACAGGTCCAGAAGATTTTCTGTAAGAGTGGATTTACCACTCCCCGAATCCCCGGCAATACCGATCAGGAATGAATGAGAGCTAAACTTATTATAATGTAATGCCTTGATTCCACGCCAATAAATCCACAGGCAGTTAGCTATCAGCAGCGTTTGCATGAGCGTAAACGCACTATCGGCCAACATGCGGGCATTAAACCCCGCAGAGGCCAAGAGCGCGAAAGCATTCGGCCCCTGTGCGAAATGTGGAAATACGAACTGAAAGACTTCGCGGTAATCTGAGGCCGGGCTTAACCCAAAATACAAAAGGTATGAGAATTGAAGCGCCGCCAAAAGCAGACACTGAAGCATGGAGGCACGAGAGAAAAAATAGACCAGAAAAGGTACAACCCAATAGTACCAGCCTGGCATAGGGTTGATAAAAAGAAGCATAACCCCAAAGGCAAAGCCCAGAAACATGATAAAAATATCACGGTTCTGTATCTTGATACGCAGAGCATAAAATACCAGCAGTATATAAGCTGATGGTATCGCATAAAATTCTGGCCCACTCCGCGTCAGACGAAGAGCAACCTGCCCGATTTTCTTCTGTTCAAGATTCTCAAACACCATATGCCGGAAAGCATGATCAAAGAGAAACGGCATGTTCACGAGGCCAAACGTCAGCAAAACCAAACCAACGTAGCTCAGCAACGCCTGTGTCCGCTCCCTATGCCGCCAGATATACAGCAGAAAAAAAGGTAGGGTCATGACCAGATGCGTTTTGGTAGCCAACCCCAACCCAAGAATAATAGCTGACCACACCAGATACTCCCTGAACAGCAGATACAGGGAAACTGTCAGAAGAGCGATGGGCACCACATCTAACTGACCATGTATGTAACTGATATAAAACAGAACTGGCGAACACCACAGCAGCAAAATAACCCGTTGGCTGCGACCATGAAACCAACGGATAAACACCAAAAGCATGGTCAGGTCTGCGGCAAATAGCGGTATATGATACAATAGGAACTTAAGCGGCAAAGGCCACGCAGCAGCCCCAAAAGGGGCCATCAAAAGGCGAGGAGCCACCATGAAATAGAGCATGAAAGCAGGGTAGGGAAAAGCTGCGGGCTCTCCCTCATGCCAAGAGGTCACATACGGGCTTTGAAAAGGGGTGTCCGCGAAATTCTCAAAAAATGGGAAGAAAAGCGCACTAAAATAGCCTGATCCGAGGAACATCCCGGACAATATTTTCAGTGCCGCCATACTCCAGAATAGTGGGCTGCACAGTAGATCATTCAGCTTGAGGCGGCCTTTTGCATCAAGCCAGAAATTTTTCCACATCCCATTCCAACCTATTCAGACCCGAAAACCCAGAACTTTGTACCTATAAAGTTAGTTACAGTTGTAATGCCTATTCCAACAATGTTTGCAAGGCGTGCATCCGTTCGAAAAAATCCAACTAGCACTCCTAATACACAAATATTAACGAATAATGAAACAGCATAAACACTGGCATATCGACCCAAGAGCCCCCAGGTAACGCCTGAAGAATGCTGATAGGTCCACATTTTGTTCAGTGGAAACCCCACCATTACCCCCGCCAAAAATCCACATGACGAAGACAGTTGGTACTGCAAGCCTACATATTTTAAAAAAACTAAAAATACAAGGTAATTGACAATAGTAGATACACCGCCAACAATTATAAATCTAAAAAAATGAACTAAACTGTCCCGATACGGAGGCATAGATTAACATTCCTGCGCAAGAGATATCTGGAAGGCCCTAATATCGAGACTCTGTGCCCCGATTACGTCCTTTTCAAGACTATCTCCGATCATAATCACATCTTCAGGCCGATGTATTCCGAGCTTATGCATCCCAGCTTGGAACATACGGGGATCTGGCTTTTCAGCCCCCACTTCTTCCGATGTAACCAAATGGGCAATGCGCGCGGCCAGCCCTAGCCGTTCAATCTTGCGTATCTGCACATGCGCAGTCATATCACTCACGATACAGATGGGCAGCTCCATCTGCTCACATCGCATAAGAAAAGCCTCTGCCGCCGGCGCAAGCACCATATTCTCTATAAAATTGTCCCAGTAAAGCTCATCTGCTACATAAGCTTTTACAAAGGGTTGCGACGTTCCCAGTGTTTCAAAAATGTTTTGGAAGGCAAAAAGTCGAGATCTACATGCTCCTTGCGGAGATAAACGCCGCGTAACAGCAGAACGTGCCGCTCTATATAATTGAGAGAACTCCAAATACTCCATACCTAAGAAAAGCTCATCATGAACTTTTCTTAGCGCATATTCATGATTCTTCTCATAATTATACAAGGTATCGTCCAAGTCCATGAGGACTCCTCGCAGACCAGACAACTGTATATTTGAATAACTACAGACCGACATCCCTCCCCCTTATCATTGGACCTACCAAAAAGAAGATTATGCACCAAAACTGAAGAACCAGACCCGACTGCACCCCACATGCCCCTAGTGCGCACGCTCCAGATCAAACATTTTGCGATCAAACATATATTGAGGCGCGCAACTACCCTCAATATGAGCGTCTTGGGGGAAGAGAACGTAAACATTAAATCTAGGTTCAGTTAACGATTCCTGAAACGTTGCAATTTTATGTGTTTGCGCCTGAAAACGAGCGAATTGCTGGGGATCTATATAAAAATTGAGATAGTCATAATTATACAGTGTAGGCTTTTTAATATCTTCAGGAGAAACTCTATGCTCGGCAGCGAACGAATTAGCTAGAACAATGATGACAGGAACCTGGTTACAGGCTGAAATATAGTTAGAATAACTCAAAATATTGTCCAGACTGTAATCTGAATTGGCACTCTTCGCAAATGGGAAAATCAGATCAAACTTCCGCTCAGATGTTATAAAAGTAGGTGTGTCTATATAATAATGCATTGCTTCAAGCAAAAGATCATTATTCGATATAACAACGCCATTTTTTATATTCTTATTATCACGAATAAATTGAGAGAATTTTTTTGAATTCGAACTGGGTGTAGCAAAAATTTCATTATACGCATTGCTAATTGCGGGCCAAATTTGTAATACCATCAAAATAATAAATGCATTGTATCCAATTTTACGTAGTTTAATAATTTTATTATTCAATGAAATATTTTCTTTTTTGGATATCCACAGAAGCGCAACCATGAATACCAACCAGAGAGCTTGATGACGATACCCCCCCCAATAAATAAATGCAAAAAATACATCCAAAACAATCAGGCTTATAGATGCAGACAAGAATAAAACTGTTTCTCCATACAAAGAAAAAACACTCAAAAATATCAATGCCGAGCAAAATATAATAAAAATATTTCTAAAAATAGAAACATATGCATTTATATGCCGACCATCTCCATTGAGAAGGCATGATTCCGTGTATTTCTTTGATAAATATTCCTCTCGGCACTTATCATCATCAATCAAAAGGCCATAATTTCTTTTGTTTTCCGAATTATCATAAACTGCCTTGACCAGCTGTATTTTACTTTTATCAGCCGGTCCAAAATATGAATAATACGTCAGTTTGTTAAATGTTTTTGCAACAATAAATGCATTACCAAGATTATGGAAATTTATTATTTGATCTATTTTTTTGCTCGCAACTTTATCAAAAGTTGGAAAAATGGTGAAAAAACAGACCAAGAGGCCAGCAATATTGCACAACACTGACTTGGCCAGAAAAATTTTTGTTTCTCTAATGTATATCGTTTTATTTTTTATAGCACTCCCAATTAATCCCAACGAATATGACGTTGCAATAATCGCGGAATGAATGTTCGTATTGCACAACAGGAACAAACAGGGACCCGTGAAGTTACTTTTAAAACGCTTACTGGTTACAACAATCGCCAAAATGAACATGACAAGCATACTGATGCCGTAATTACGGGCCATCACAACATACTCATACAAAGCAAAATTGGAGCACAAAAAAAGAATTTTAAACCGTAGGCTAAATGGACTTTTAAACAGAAATAGCCAAACTGCTGTTGCCGCGACTAGAAAAGACGCGAGAGGCAGCACCCATACTTTATGGAAAATAGCAAAAAGACCACGCAGCAGAAGAAACCAGAGGGCAGGATGCCCATTACCATGGATCCCATACTGATTATCGGCCCCAATTCCGAAAATCAGATTGATAACTTCATCCAGCCAAAAAGCGTGATGATAAATGAGCGTAAGAGTAATGATGCTCCACAGTGAAAACAGGCACCATTGCGCTTTATTTTTACTCCACCCCAACACTTTTTCCGCCTTCTGGAACACAAAATAACTTATTGTTTCGCCCGTTTTTAACACCATCCCAAAGAAAAATCTGCTCCTCGAGAGAAGCAGATTTAACGGGCGTTCAAAACAAAAATTATACTAATTATTTATTTATTTTTGCTCGTGGTAATCATCACCAATATTGATTTGCCAGATTTTACTTTTATCAACCTGACCAGACACAATCTGCTCTGCTGCTTCTTTGGCTGTAAGCATTGAATGATCTTGATTGTTATAACGGTGCATGCCGTTACGACCAATCAGGAAAAGATTATCTACGGAATCCAACGCCTTACGAATGGTTCCAAAAGCTTCGTAAGACTTACCAAAGTAGCCGGGATAAGCCTTTGGTACATGGACAACAATGCTATCCAGAGCCTGATCTGCTGTAACAAGCTTGATTTTTTTCATTTCTGAAATAGCCAGCTTGATCATATCCTGATCATCAAGCTGCCACAGCTTGTCACTTTCTTTACAGAAGAACTCCAGCCCCAGCCAGACCGTTCCCGGTTTGGCAACCATATATGGGCTCCAGTTATTGAAAATCTGGACACGACCAACGTTAACGCCGGGTTCCTGAATATAAATCCAGTTATCCCCCAACTGCGAGACCAGATCGCTCTCCTTATATAGAAGCCCAACCGTAATAAAGTCACGGTACTGCAGTTCCTGCGCAATCTGGCGCATTTCCTTGGGCCAGTATGCACCAGTCGCCGCCACTAGGTCCTTAACTGGCATTGTAGAAGCCAGCGCGTCACATGGAACTGTGGATTCCTGACCGTTTTTATCTGTTACCGTCACAGAAGTAACACGGTCATTCTCAATGGTAATACCGCTTACGGTTGTTTCCATCACAATGCGGCCACCCATGGCCTCAATCTGACGCGCAACAACTTCCCACATCTGGCCCGGACCGAACTTTGGGTAAATAAATTGTTCGATCAGAGACGTCTGAACTTTTTTACTCTTATCCAGCCCCAGAGCACTTTTGCACGCATGCACAACCGCACTCAGAATGGACAAACTCTTAACCCGCTGCGCACCCCAGTCCGCACTGATTTCCGAGCAAGGAACACCCCATACTTTTTCGGTGTATTCCTTAAAGAACTGTAAATAAAGTTTGCGACCGAACCGGTTGATAAAAAAATCTTCCAGCGTCAACTCAGGCGTTATTTTCTTGATGCGCGCCCATGCGTAGCTCAGACCAAAGAGAAACGTCTTTTTCAGACCCAGCTTGCTCAAGTTCTCTGGAGTAAGTTTGAGCGGATAATCAAAGAAACGTTTGTTATAATAAATGCGGGAAAGACGGGAACGCACCAGCATGACATCGTCAGATGAAGCTGCTGCGCCATTGGGCACAACGTCACGCTGGACTGATTTGCCCTGATATTTCAGGGAAAGTGATTGGTCTTTGTCAACTTTGATCGGAAGGAAATTTTCCCACCATGACATGACCCATTCTGATTTGGAGAAAAACCGGTGCCCGCCAATATCAATCCGGTTACCATTGTGCTCTACGGTTTTGGAAATCCCACCAACCTGCGTATCGGCCTCATAAATGGTGACATTTTTTTTTGCCCGCCTTGAGCAGTTCATAAGCAAGCGTAAGGCCTGCCGGACCTGCCCCAATGACAACAATTTTCTCATCCAGATTCATAACAGCGTCTGTCTTTCCCAAATCTTCAGCCACGAAAGAGGGCTATTTTCCTAACCAAAAAGTTAAAAAGGAACGTCACCACACTTGCAAAAGCCCGAGTCAGTTCAGGTGAATACCCCATGACTGTGATACCAAGCCAGAGCAAAAATTCGCATAGGGCTAAACCACAAACGCCTATAGCAACAAAAACGAAAAATTCCGTACCTTGATGCGGTGCCATTCTGCGAGATTGAAAAACCCAAAAGATGCTCCCACAATAAGCAACGGTCGAGCCAATCAAAAATCCAATACAGGCAGCATAAACCCAGAAAATGCCCAGAAATCTAATACAAATACTAAATGCCCCAATATCCAGTCCTAAAGAAAAAACAGAGCACACAAAATAACGCAAAAATTCTTTAGTGTCTTTTTCTACTTCGTTTTCTACACTGCAAGCGCTGGAACTCATGACAAATCCAAATTTTTCATGAAAAATTCTATTTATACTGGGCGCGTGTCTCTAGCATATCCCTTGCAATAATCAAGGGTGCTTTTTTTAAATTCTGATATCATTGACTATAATATCGCCTCAGCTTCAGATGAAGCTCTGTCTCTTGCTGGTAATAAGCACATAAGCTGCTTTAAAATAACATAACAATGGCAACACCAACGAGCCTGCCCCAGCACTTTTAATATGCGCACCGCAGCCATGCATGACGCAAATCTTACCCAAAATGGCATTGCTCCATACTACAAGATTATGACGTTATTTTATTTTACTGCGTATTTATTAAGAAATATTTTATAATTTACCCAGCCTTAGCAACGTCTGCAGCGTCCAGATGTTCCTTATGAGCCATAGCTATGCGCTGCACCAACCATTCGACAAATTTACGGGACGCTTCCACCGGATCATCCCCATGATGGCATTCCTCATGCCAGTGGGCAGCTTCTGACCCCGCCAACCCCTGAGCCGCCAGCCATTGTGTGATGAGGCAGGCGTGCAAAGGATGCCTGCTGACACTTTGCCCTCCTCGGGTGGACATCCAGTGGTACGCCAGCACTCCCAGATCGCTCACCAACTCGGCTGTGTACCGGACGCTATGCGCCTTTACCCGATACGCGGCATACCACTCGGAAAAATGCTCAGGCGGCATTGGGGGAGAAATGCCATACCCTTGGCCATAACGGCATCCAAGATGATAGATGGCCTCAAGAACGTCATCGTCCTCCAGCCCTTCCACAATCACCAGTTCATGAAAATCGATCCCCATATCCAGCACGGACTTGACCATACTGAACGTCTGGAGCGGCGCTGTACGAATATTCCGCAAAAGCCCTTGATCAACCTTGATAATGTCAAACGGCAAGGAAGAAAGACGGAGCAGGTTGCTATAGCCGGAACCCAGATCATCAATAGCAATCTTGACCCCTACAGCCTTGAATTTCTGGATCGCTATATCCTGTATTGTTGGATCGATCATCTGGGTTTCCAGAAGCTCAACCGTCAACTGTTCGGGTCGGATGTTATGCCGCTGTAAAGCGCTGCCAACCCATGCCGGGCCATCCTCATTCAAGAGGTAAGTCGGAGGCATATTGATGGCGAGGTTAAGGACATGCCCTTGGTTCTGCCAACGTTCCAGAAGAGTTAGACACTCCTCAAGCCCCATATGGAACAGCCTATCCAGTTCGTTCTGCCCGAGCAGGGACAAAAAACTACCCGGCTCTATAATTGTGCCATTTGTATCCTGAATGCGGACAAGGGCTTCGAGTTCGAGCAATTCTCCGGTCCGCAGGTTCACAATAGGCTGCACATACATCCGCAACCCATCACTAAACAGCCTGTCTCTCAAATAACAGGACTGCTCTTCCGTCACGGCCGAACCTCTCTGAAAGCAGCAGCGCATCCACATCTGCTCCCAGCGATGTTGCAGGCTCCGGGCGAACTGCTGCATCCGCTGCGTTTCAAACTGATTGGGATACGCCCCAAACAGGGCCAGTACCACTGCAACCTGCTCTTCCTCCATGGAAACCGGAATGCTGATGGACGAGCAGATACCCAAGTCAGCCATTATCCCACGCCACGGTGCGGCATTCGGATCAATGGAGTATGAAGCGCAGGTTTGCTGCTGCCGTGTGCGCCACGCCAAGCCAGTGACAGAATTACCAAAAACAGACTGGGCGTTAACAACTGGCTGGCTGATTTTCTCCTTCAGCCTTTCCGTTAACTTAGCCCCTACACGGCCCCCGCTATGCTCAACGACCAGTTCCCCAGACGGATTCATACGGAACAGCAAAACGGCTTCTATACCCGGAAGGCTGCCCAACGCCTTCACGCCCTGCCCGCTTACATCTGGCCACACGCAGCCAGCAACAGGCAGGCGGGAGGACAGCAGGGAAAAGTATTTTTCCTCAACCGCCTGACCGGCTTCAAGCTGTGCGCCTTTATCGTCCTGCAAGCGCATTTCTGTGGTGAGAAGAATATGGTACCGGTCATAAGCACGAAGCAGGGCTTTATCCAGGCTATCAATCAACAACCGCCTGTAAATACTATACGCTTCACCCAAGAGGGCTGGGGAAATACCACACAACGTGTGAATGGCGCCCAGCTTGTTTGCCAGCTTCAGAATATCCTGCTGCTGCGTTTCTGCCGACAGCAAAAAGTCCAGATGGGCCGCCTGCTGATGCTTCAATTTGTCCAGTTGCTCAGGTGTCAGAACAGACAGAACTGCCTGCGCCTCACTCATTTTTCCTAGGCTATCATAAAAGCACTCAATGAAATTCTGCCGTATCCGTCCCAAAAATGCCTTGGCACGCACCAGCAGCTCTGCTGCCTCTGGCCCGTATGGATTGAACGAAACCTGCTGAACACTTTCTTCCGCCTGCATTTGCAGGGCGTTGCTCGCAAGGCACCACCAGTTCTCACGACTGGCCTTATTTTGCTTGGACAGATACATGGCCGCATCCGCACGCCGCAACAACGTATCCGGGTCTTCTCCATCAACAGGGTAAAGCGCCAGCCCCAGCGTCATGCCCACGACGGCAAACGCCCCATTTGTAATGGGAAAGGGCGTTTCCACCGCTTTATGCACATTATCCAGAATTTTTGTGGCCTGCGTCACCCGTAAAAGCGGGTCCAGATTTTCCAACACAATAACAAACTCGTCACCCCCCAGTCTGGCGACATAATCCGTGTGCCGAATGTGCTCCTGCAAGCGGCGGGCAAGCGTTTGCAAAAGGCGGTCTCCCGCCTCATGCCCATACCCATCATTCACCTGCTTGAAGTCATCCAGATCCATCATACCAACGGCCACAGAACTGCCTTGCCGCACCGCACGGGCCATGGCCTGTGGCATGTATTCCTCAAGTGCCAGACGGTTGGGGAGTCCTGTCAGTGCGTCATGCCGCGCACGCCTTGCTTCTTCATTCTGGAGTTTTTCCAGTCTTTTCTGCGCATCCAGCTTGTCCAGCGCATGGCCCAGTAGTTCCGCAACCTTTTGGCACAGTCCAATACACTGCTCATCGAACATATCTGTCCGCGCGGAGACAAAAGAAATAACAGCCCAACGCTCTCCCCCGCGCCAGATAGGAACAGCCAGTACAGCCCGCCATTGGTTGCGGGAGAGAAAATCATACCAAGGGGTATTCTGCTGTTCTCTCAGTTCGTCATTACTGTAAACAAGGGTTTGTCTGTCCCATGCCTCTACGGCCACAGGGAACTGGGGCATACTTTCGTAAAAACTGAATTTGAGGTTGGTAACACCTTGCGTCCCTACCCCCATGCAGGAGAGGACTTGCAACCTGTCGGAGTCATCCTTGCGGCCAATCCACACAGCCTGAAAAAGCGTATCGCACACCAGATCGGCGCACGTTTTATCGCACATTTCGCTTTCTGTAGCGGCCTGCAACACAGCATCCGCCGTATTCAGCAGGGCACGGTAAAGTCTCTGCACCAACTCCAGATTTGTTGCATTCCCCATAAAACGGACCAAAACCTTCCCTAACTCTGTAGCTCGCCAGCAAAAACCTTACCCTATGGTTCTGCAAGGGCCTTTGCGCTGCTTTTTATCCTTAAAATGAGCAAATTTTATATGACAATGACGCCACTATATGAATATTATATATTCCATTAAAGAATATATATCAGACAGCACGCCGCGTTGGCGCTTTAACGCCCCAATACAAGTCTGCCTAAATTTTATCGACCAGAAAATTGTGTATCAATGTGGCCGCTATAGGTTGCAACGACCACAATTGCTTTCCCCTTGGCGCCGTCTGACAACAGGGAAAAGTCGGATGCTCACCACATGCAACAAAGGAAACAGCCAGTTACTGGCTTTTTTCCTTTGGCAGTTCCATGACCTTGATGCAGCTTGCCAAAATTTTTCCGTTCAGAAAGCTGTCCCGCACCAGTCGGCGTGACACATCCGTGGATTTATGCTGCCCATCCGAACGGCGCTGGTTGTCATCAAGCACCACGTTGCCTGTTTTGGGGTCAAAATACCCAAAATCACAGAGATGCGGGTTCCTGATGTCGGCCATAATATCGAACAGATGACATTTATATTCTCCTATCCAGATCTCATTCCCTTTGCGGTTGGAGATATCCGGATAGTTAAACGTCAGACCGCGAGCATGAAAAAAGTCAAAAATCCCCCCCATCAGGCATTGGGTTGCCTTGACCTCACGGGGGTTGAATTCAAAACCATAGTAAAAGTGCTTCTGGTAGCGGATTTCGTCTGTCGGCAGGTACTTCTGGTTAAACAGTCCCATAAACTTCTGCAGGCCATTAGGGTTGGCTTTCACCTTAATGGGATCTTCATGAAAAAGCGCTGTTCCACGGTAATTGAAGAACACAGGAACAATAATATGTTTTGGGTTTTCCCACATGGGAAATCTCCTAAAGACCTAACCAAAAGTAAATAACTTCAGTTTGTTATGATTCTGTCGCCTTAGACAAGCAAAACACAATCGTACTCACGAACCAAAATTACCGGCACACAATATCAGCGAGAGAAGAGAAAACATGCAAGTAACCTTCTGAATGCACAATCGGCTTTGATACTGACCTAACGCCAGACCAAACACCACTGGCTCCATGCGTTCTCAATTACCTTCTTACGCCCTGTACGCATAGAGCATTCATCAACTACGCCAGAAGCATAGCGTCCGCTCCAGTGCACTGCCTGGCTACATACAATCACCCTGCCCCCACAAAAAGATGAGGCAAAAAGACTCTATTTTATAGGTTTTATTAAAATACTGAATGAAATGCAATTTCTCCCCGTGGTCAAATCTGCCACGGGGAGAAATACTTTATGGATGGTCGGACGGAGCAGGCTTTGCTGCATCCTGCGCAACCGCTGGCACCGGGGGAGGCTGCCGTTTATCCGCAACCTGCTCAGCGGTGACATGGTGATCACCACTCCCAAACCGGGCAGTCAGGTAATTAACCAGTTTTGCAATTTCCTCATCACTCAGACGCTGCACATCTGAATGGCTCCCAAAGGACGGCATATTTACATGACCGGACGGTGTATTGCGGTCCACGCCCTCCAGAATGGTCATAATCAGGTTATCCGGACGCCCCGACCCAACGACCGAGTTGGTATATAGCGAAGGAACATACTGGTCTGCCGTGCCTGCTCCATTCGGCCCATGGCAGGCCGCGCAGTTTGCATCGTACAGTTCTGCCCCGCTCAACGTATTCAGATCATCCACCCGGTGTACAATACCGGACCGCAGGTCTGGCTCGGACACGGCCTTACCAAAACTATCCCGCGCCTGAGGTTCAGCGGCATCATCATGCACCGGCACCTGTTTGATGAAAGCCGCCAGAGCGTGCAGGTCCTCATCTGTCAGATGGCTGGTGCTATGCTCTACAGCCTCTCCCATAGGACCAGCGGCCTGACTGCGCCCTTTGGCATGACCTGTTTTGAGATAAGCGACCAGATCATCTTCACTCCAGTCCCCTATCCCCGCTGTGTTGCTTGGGGTGATATTGGGCGCAAACCAGCCATTAAGCTGACTACCAGCCAGATACTGGTCCTGCTGCTCAACAAGCATGAAGTTGCGTGGCGTATGGCAGGTGCCGCAATGCTCCAGCGCCGTTGCCAGATAATGGCCCCGGCGCAGCTTGTCGTATGCTGAGGAATCCCCAGTTTCGGGCGTTTCACTCTCTGCCAGCATGTTCCACGCCATCATGGACATGCGGATGTTCCCCGGAAAAGCCATCTGCGTTTCAGGCGGTTTCTCGGCCACAGGCTGCACACCGTGCATGAACCACGTGTACAGGGCCTTAACATCCTGATCCGTCAGCCCGGCGTAGGAAACATACGGCATGACAGGATAAAGATAGGCGCCATCCTTGCGCACGCCACGGCGCAGAGCTTTTTCAAAATCTTCCAGCGTGTACGCGCCAATACCACTTTGAGGATCTGGCGTAATGTTGGTGGACACCACAGCCCCCTTGGGGGTGGCAATTTCCAGCCCTCCGGCAAACGGCTTACCGCCCGGACGGGTATGGCAGGCAACGCAGTCCCCCGCAGTGGCCAGATAGGCACCACGTTCCATAAGAGCCTGATCATCATCCGCTGCTGCGTAGGCCGGAGCACCATACAGCCCACCCATGACCGCGCCCCCGAAGAGGACAGACCAGAAAATATTTTTGATATCAGCCATGAAGAAGTTCTTTTTTCAACGTATCGGCAACACGCAACGCAATGGCGGCCACCGTCAGGGTGATATTCCCCGTTCCCACAGTCGAAAAGACAGATGAACTGGCAATAAACAGGTTTTCATGGTCATGCGTGCGGCAATGGCCATCCACCACGGAATCCTTGGGATCCACCCCCATAATAGTGCTGCCTGCGGGATGGTCCTGCGGGAAGTAACCCGGCGTCCATTCCTCGTCCGTTCCATGCATCAGATGGATGAGCTGCTTGAACACGCTGCGTGTGTGGTCGCAGCTCCGCACGGTGTACTGTGGCAGTTTGTAATAGACTTCAGGGTGCGGAATACCCAGTACGTCTTTTTCCGTTTTGCTTAGAGTCAAGCGGTTTTCGGGGTCGGGCAGAGCCTCATTGTGGCTGAACAGCCGCACCGTATGGGACGCCAGATAACGGATCTGCTCTTCCAGCTCCCGGCCAACATACCCCTTGGCAATGGCAAGCTGTGTTGCAAAATCCACCTGATTATCGTCCACCATGTGCACAAGGTAGGCACCGCGCTCGTTACGCCAGTCACCATCCCTGAAATTGTCGATTACATTGGTTTCCAGCGGCCCACGCCCCGGCCAGAGCGCCTTGTCCCCGCTAATAAATGTAACCTGCACCCCTGTATGGTCCATCATGTTCCGGCCGACATGGCCGGAGCTGTTGGCAACCCCATCGGGGCTCTGCTCATCAGCCGAGAGCAGCATAAGTTTGGCGGTTTCAATGCAATGTGCGGCAATTACAAAGTATTTGCCGGTTACACGGTGTGACCCTTTATCCGGGTCATAGTAGTGTACTGCCGTGACCTTTTTGTTCGCGGCATCCCGCTCAATTTTGTAAACAACAGCATTGGGAATAAACTTCGCCCCGGCGGCCTCTGCGTGGTACACGGAATAGCTGCCGTTATACATCGCCCCAATCGGGCAGATGGGCATGCAGTTATTATGTCCTTCGCACGTTGGCCGCCCATCATACGGCCGCGTATTACGGGCCTGCGGTTCGTGCACGATGCGCCACGGCGTTTTTTCCGCAATAAGCTTGCGGAACTCCTGCCCGGCGTAAGAAAGAGGCAAGGCCTCCATTGGGTAGGGCTGCTTACGCGGAGACCCAAGGTCTTCCACGCTCGGGTCTGGGCCACAGACCCCCATCATGACCTCTGCCTGATAATAAAACGGCTCCAGATCATCATAGGTCAAAGCCCAGTCGCGCCCTTGCCCGTACCGGCTTTTCAATTCAAAATCAGATGGCAGGTAACGCCACGCACATCCGGCCCAGTGCCATGTTGTGCCCCCCAGAACCCGCAGATAGGCCTGCTGGTATGCCTCTGCATCCGGGCCGGTTGTATGCAGGTATTTGTTGGGTGACATCTGGTTAGGCGGATGCGGTGCCCAAGGCGTGCTGGGGAACGGCCCCTGATACGCGGGCTTATTCTCCAGATTACGAAAATTCTCTACAAAATGCTGGCGGTCCACACGGGGGCCAGCTTCGAGAACAATAACGGATATTCCAGCGCGCACCAGTTCGTTGGCAATGGAACTCCCGGCTACGCCGGACCCGACGATAACAACATCGGCGGAAAGATTCTGGTCAGAAGACATAGGTTTGGACTGCTTCAGTTCTTCAGGTGGGTTCCACAACGAATGGCGAAGGCGACAGAGCGGGCAGGCCGGTCGGACGCGCAACTTCGGGAGGCTTGGATGTCCAGTAGAACGGACCGCCCGCAGCATAAGTCTTGGGGTAGATCGCATCCTTGGTGATGTCGAACATCAAGGCGGTGCGATACACAACAACCTTGCCACCTGCCACACCCCGGTACCAACCGACCATGATGTCATGAATAGCGTCTTTTAAAGACTTATCCGCCTTCTCCGCCGCTTTGGCCAACTCGGAGGCGGTAATCAGCCGATGTTTGTTCTTCAGGTCATAAAGGGCGGCAATCTGGGCCTTACGCTCGGCAGAAGCCTGCACAATACCAGCATACAGGGCCGCACCCACGGCGGAATCCAGTTCGGTCCGGTCCGTAAGGCAGTGGGAAATATCCATAAACCGGGCAATATCCGGGTCAACAGCATCCGGGGCCGCTGTGGTGGGGACCGGTGCCGGAGCCGCTCCTGCTACCCCCCAAGCCGCCAGCGCCCCAATGCCCGAGAGCAATACATCGCGACGCAACAGCCGCATTGACTGGTTCATCCTGATCGCATTGGGCGATGCACGCCACGAGCCAGCAAACAAACAACGTCTCTCTTGCGTCACAAAAACTCACTCCAAAATCGTCACAACCCGAACCGGGAACAGAATATCCCACACATCATTGCGACAACCGAACAGACTGCTTCTTGCCTTCATAAACCAAAGTCAAAGCCCGGAGAGGTGATAAAGTGGAATAACTCCCCTGAAAGCATAACAGAACCTTGAAAAAATAGCCGACATTGCCTGATTATGGCCCTCTAGGGCTAAAATACTCTGGCAAATTGCAGACATTGGTGTGTTGATATTTTTACCCATACAGGCAAGGATAGACCGTTATTCCGGAATTTTCTTTGTGAATAACAGAGTCAGGTTCTCTTCCGCCGCGACAATGCGCGGATTTTCACCGATAATACAGATGCCCCCACACGAACACTGTGGTGTAGCGCGCTCTAAAACCGGAACGTGACTCGGCCATGCGCCCCGCTGCTTACAGATGCAGAACCGTACTGGCCCAAATAGGACAGACCAATATCCACCCGGTCCGTCAGCTTCGCGCTGAACCCCGCCTCCAGAACAGCAGCGTCCCGACTAAGCGATATGCCCGCAACATCCATGCCATAAGCACCAGACGTTGAGGCAAAAGCCTCGTGCGCAGTGGCTGTTGTCAGCCCGAAAGCATGGCGATAACCCAGCATCCCGTGCGGGGTAACCTGCACGCCATACACATGGAACGGAGCAGAGACACGCACCCCAAACGTGGCAAACGTCACCCCGGTATCAACCGCATGTCCACGCAAAGCCGCAGCGCCACCGTGTTCCTTGAAATGATCTGTCTGCTGGTTGACGTACGCCACATTCCCAAACGGCTCAAACACAGCCCTGCGCAGGTGCACCCGATAACCCAGTTCACCAAAACCCTGTGCCGTACCACCATTGTAGTGGCTCGATAACGTGTTACGAAATCCGGGGAACGCAACAGTGCGGGACAAGGCCAGCATGTTCCATGTGTAACTGGCCCCCAGATTGAGGCTTAGCCCGCCCCAATGGGCACCCACATATCCACCTACGGTTATATTGTTACTCTGGCCGGAGGAATTCCGCCCACCATCGGTCATCATGGACCGGCCATAACTGACCAGACCACCAGCACGCCACCGCCCGGTCTCTCCCAAAGGCGTATCCGCCCCCATAATAAAGCCTGCCGTAGAATGGTGCAGGCTTGCGGCATTGCCATCCCCAGTATTGTGGCCAAGGCCACCAAACGCCTCTCCCCACAGCACGACGTTGTTATGGCCACAGCCGCCCCCATCCACTACATGGCCGTGTTGGACCTGCGCGGTGTGTAAACCATTATCCGTCGCCCAATCATCGCAGAATGCAGCTGCCAGCCGGTCAGACACAGCTTGCCGCACGTAAAAGGCATCCTGCAAAAGGACCGTCCGAGCAGAGGCATGAATTTCGCCCGATAACGCATCCAGCGCGGTATGGACCGAACGCACATCCGGCAGTTGCACAACAGCCTGAGAAACGGCACTGGACGCCGCCACCCCTTGCAACCCATACCCTGCCGCCTGCTGGTTACGGGTCTGGCCGACCGAAGCAAAGGAAACAGCATTTCTCACCAGTTGCAGGTCCACTGTATCCGCCGTGTAAAACAGGGTTGGGGTTAAAAAGGGATAGACACCGGTTTGCGCAAAGCTCACCGCATCATAACGGCCATTTACCCCTCCGTTTGCGGAGACAAGCGTGTATTGGCTGCCGTACTGCAATCCCTGCGCGGACAAAAGCCGCACATTCCCACCTGTCAACGTTGCCGCCCCGGTGACCTCAACCTGGTCCTGCGTTGTGGACAGGCGATTGACCAACAAAGTGGAGCCGCGCTCCATATTCAGGTCCCCTGTAATGGTCAGGGGAGCACTGGCGTTGTTCCCGCCGGGCAAGAGGTTGGCGCCAGAATGCACGGTTGTGCTGCCTACACTCCCCTGCCCGGCCAGTGTCGCTCCGCTTTCCACAGCAACCGGGCTGACCAGACCGCCATCCACTTGCAACATTCCGGCCTGCACATCCGTACCTCCCGTGTAGGTACTCTGCCCCGTTAACACGGTTGCCCCGCCAGAGAGTATCAAAGACCCAGAACCGGAAATGACACCTCCGTATATATTCCCAAAGGTGCTGTTCCCATCAGTAATATTCAGCGTATTATTGCCTAATATGACCCCACCATTCCCATCCATGCTTCTGATGGAAACGGCGTTACCTCCCGTTACATCGGCTATATCGAACTGACCATTGTTATGCACGCCAGGCGTCTGACTGATAGAACCGGAACCGGAAAGTTGTAGCGTACCAGACTGAATATCCGTATTGCCCGTATAGGTATCAGCCCCGGAAAGGGTCAGAGTGCCGTCTCCTGCCTTGGTCAATCCGCCATTGCCAGACAGGGTGCCTGACAAAAGGGCTGTTCTGCCATTTGTATCAAACGTGGACTGCACACCACCATCCAGCTGCATATCCATGCCTGTGTTCAGGCCAGAATTAATAAGCTTGATGACACCGCCGGATAAAATAAAATCCGATTGCCCTCCGGCCCCCTCCTGATCAAGCAAGGCGCTGACAGTCTGGCCATTGGAGACTGTATCCCCCAACTCCAGCGTACCGCCTGACTGGAGAATAAGCTGGCCAACCCCATCCGTAACGTCACCACCAAAAAAAATCTGGCCGTTCACAACCAACTGTCCACCATTGCTGATGCGCGTTGTGCCGCTCCCACCTGCGCCCCCAGACCCGCCATTGACGTAATACTGTTCCTCCGCACGCAGCAGGGAATTGGCGCCATCCACGGTAACAGTGCCCACGCCCGTTCCATAAAGACCAGCACCCACAAGATTCGCTATAATTGTGCCGCCGTTGGTAACATTAATGGCGCCATACGTTTTTTGGTCCGTGTTGTAGTCGGGGCTGGTCCTGTTCGTGTTATCGCCGGTTCCGGCCACCAGCAGCCCCCCGGCCAATGCTGTAAGCGTTGACCCCGCGCCAGAAACATTCACAACGCCATTGCCACCACTCCACCCCGCTTGCAAAACAGCCGCGTTGGCCACCATGTGCCCACCATCCTGAATAGAAAGAGTGCTGGTGCCGGGTAATTTGTAACCAATAAAAATCTGATTTTTCGATACAAGCGCTGCATCAGGCCCGGTTACGTTAAGCGTTGCACCACCATCCACACATAATGGAGAAATGATAAACCCATTGGTGCAGCCTCCGCTTGTACCAAGAAAGTTTTCCGAACCACTCACAGAATATGTGGCATCTGATCCGACAAGGTACAAAGCGCCATCTGCATAAGCTCCATAAGCCACTACACTATTGGCGATAAATATAACCCCACAACAATAGGCCAGAAATGCCGTCAACCGTGCCTTTACAAACAAAAATAGTACAAATTTTGTCCTGTTTTTATTTGCAAAACGGTCAGCAGCATCAAAGGCCATACGCCTGTTCCTTATCGCATCAGGTAAAGTGGTCATGAATTGCGATAATTTTAACCACACCCAAAACGATAACGAGCGTTAAAAAAACGATTATTGTGGGAAATTATTGATAATAATCGTCATTGTTTGGAATTATTTTTACTATTGTTAGTGTTTATTGTTTGTTATTTATTTACACAGGTCATTTTGTTGTTGTTTTTTAAACAAATCCGCGACCTCTATCCGCGCTCAACCGCTCCACAGAGCAGTGCCTTGCTCTCTCTGGCAAACCTTGCATTGATCAGACCGCAACCTACACCCATCTGGAAGTGCAGCCATGCAACACAAACGCTTTCCACCCGGAACACTCTGACTACATCAGAGAACGGAAAACACCAGAAAGGACGCTCCCCCTGCTACATCATCTGGATACATTGCTGCAGCATTACGGTTACGGCATCGTAACCCTGCTTGTCCTGATGGAAAGCATGGGCCTGCCGGTTCCCGCCGAGACCTGCATCATCACCGCGTCCCTGTACTGCCTCAAGACGCACCATCTGGCCATTCAGGGGGTTGCTCTTGCTGCTATTGCCGGCGCTATCATTGGAGATAACTTTGGTTATCTGATCGGACGGCATTTTGGGCTGCCACTCCTGCAAAAACACGGGGCCAAGGTCGGCCTAACCCCGGATCGGCTGGTTCTGGGGCAATATCTGTTCCGCCATCATGGGAGCGCCATTGTTTTCTTCGGGCGGTTTGTGTCTGTCCTGCGCGTTTTTGTGGCGCTGCTGGCTGGAGCCTGTAACATGCACTGGAAGCGTTTCATGCTTTTCAATGCGCTCGGGGGGTCATGCTGGGCTGGTGGTTACGCAATGGGCACTTACCTGCTTGGCCGCAAAATATCCGAAGTTTCGGGCCCAACCGGGATTGCCATTGGCGTGCTGACCGTGATCGGACTGGTTGGCTCCGGCATCTTCCTGCGTAAAAACGAAAAACACCTGACCCAACTGGCTCTGGCGGAACAGAGAAACCTCTCCACTCCACATTAAAACCACGGCAACACACGTGGCAGGTTGGAACACCTGCCACCGCCCAAAGAATGCACTGATAATATTGCGAAACGCACCCGTTTCGTTTACTTATGTTCCCGGCATTTAACACGGTCGTCATGACAGCAGGGGTTTACCGGCATGAGGATAGCGCAACATGAACAAAAGCAACTGCAAAACCCCCAAATGCCCCCTGTACGGTAGTCCATAACGTGCTGCACGTTCCCCCCATACATAGCCAGAGTTACGTTGGCGCCCTGCGCCCGTATCATTCCCACAGTCTTACGGCAGAAGCATCCTCCGCACTGGAGCAGGTCGGCACGGACCTGCAAAAACCCGCAAAAAGTGTGGTGTTTCGACAGGGAGAAAGTGCAGACTTCATTTACTTCGTTCAATCTGGCGCGCTCAGGCTGGATTATCAGATTGAAGATGGTCGTAACCTTGTGCTCGACTTCTTATGGCCTGACAGATTTTTCGGCATTATGGAGACCGAAGTTTACGCGTGGTCGGCCGTTACGCTGGTGGACGTCCATTTAAAACGCTTCCGCCGTAATGCCATGCTGGCTCTGGCTCAGGATTACCCAAGCATATCAACCCTGCTACTCCAGCAGAAAACAGCCTCTCTAATGGCGGCCAAAAACCATATCATCCTCATGTCGTACCCAACCGCCACCAGCAAACTGATTGGTTTTCTGCTGGCATACAGCAAACAGCAGGACTACTTCGACCCCATTGCCCAAGTGCTGACACTGATTATGAGCCGAAAGGATATTGCGGACTATCTGGGTATGACGTTTGAAACAACAAGTAGAATATTCAGATATCTGGAAACCGAGAACTACATCAAAAAAATTAATCACCGCCAGATACAACTCAACATCAAAAAGCTGGAAAGCGCATAACACGTCCATTTACAGTTACAATGATGACCAACAGGAAACAGCAGAACCAAGGGTTGCCTGCCCCCCAATATCTGCCGCTGTATGGATGGGTCGCCAAATTGGCATATCTATACCCGGTCATTTCCCGTTAAATCACTCCTCCGTTACTGGTAAGGCGCTCACAGTATGTTCGCCTCTCACCGGCACGCGAGGATCGGTCAGGGTGAAAAAGCAGTATTTTCCGCATAACCATAGGCAGGAGCTTTGGTGTTTTGGGCTGTCGTTCGCCATAACCTGCATGGCGTGCCTGCCTGAACCCGCCCATGCGGACAACAGCGCCGAAATTGCACAACTCCGCAGCATGGTTCTGCAACTTCAGGCACAGGTTCGCGACCTGCAAAAAAGTCAGAAGGTCGCCCATGCCATCCCGCATCATGCAACCGGTAATGTACAAAACCCCGCAGCCAAATATGGCCCCGGCTTACAGGCCTCTGACAAAACCGTGCCTCATGCCGCCACCTCCAGCCTTCCCCATCTGACCGGCCATCCGGAAGAAGAGCTGGCAGGCCCAGTCCGCATCAACGACCAGCCGGTAGAGCCGTTTTCTGTCGATCCTGCTCCGGCGAACGTAGCGGAGGACATGCAAAGCGTCAAAAGCATCAATCTGTCCTCCTCCAGCCCCACTGCACTAACCCAAACGGAAGTGGACAGCCTGCCCCCCATTTTTAAAATCGGTTCGGTCTCGGTCAAACTGGGCGGCTTTGTGGATATGTCCAACATCTATCGGGACAAGAACCTGACTGCCGGCCCTGCTACTCCGTGGGGGTCCTTCCCTTATTCCGGCAACCCCAACGCACATGCCTCGGAATACCGCCCTACAGCCCAGCTCAGCCGCTTTAGTATGCTGATTGAAGGGAAGCCAGCTAAAGGCGTAACGGTTGAAGCCTATGTGGAGGGGGACTTTGGTGGGTCTGGCAGCAACTCCAACGCTGTGCAGACCAACAGTTATGTTCCCAGAATGCGGCAGGCTTACCTTGCTGCGGATGACCGAGACCTCGGTCTGCACTTTCTGGCTGGGCAGGCCTGGAGCCTGACAACAGGCTACACCAACACGCTGCTCCGCAGGCACGAGCAGTTGCCTCCGGTTGTAGATAGCAACCTCATCCCCGGTGTTATTTTCACACGTGTTCCACAGGTCCGCGTCATCAAGGATTTCCACCGCAAATGGTGGCTTGGCCTCTCTGTAGAAACACCACAGGCGACACTCGGGTTTGACGATTCAACGCTGGATTCCGGCGGCAACATCCCCGCGGCCATGGGCCAAACATCTGGCCCACACGTTATTTACAACAGCACAGGCACCGGGATGCTGGACCCGGAGGCCCATTACAGCCTTGATGTTGCCCCGGACATTGTTCTGAAAGGTGCTGTAGATACATCCGTTGGCCATTTCGAACTGTACGGTCTGGCACGGTGGTTCCGCACTATTGTGGTGAATGGTGGAAGTTCTGGTGGTCTTGGTGGTCAGGCCCGTTCCCGCGTAGCATTTGGCGGGGGTGTTGGAGGGTCCATGGCCGTGCCTTTGCTCTCTGGCAAAATGCAGCTTGTGGGGGATGTGCTTGCAGGCAAAGGGATTGGGCGATATGGCCCCAGCCAGCTGCCAGACATGACATTCCGCAGTTCCGGCGCACCAGCCCCTTTGCGGGAAATTATTGGTTCACTCGGTCTGATCGGTCACCCAACAGATAACCTGCTCCTGTACACCTACGGTGGGGTCGAGGCTGCCCACCGCACGGTTTATGAAGGTGCGGATGGCAGTTATTACGGCTACGGGTCACCCAACGCCAACCTTTCGGGCTGTGCAATTATGATGGGCACCTGCAATGCCGAGACGCAATCTCTGGCATCCTACACAATGGGGGGCTGGTGGCATCTGCTGGACGGGCATTACGGGAGTGTTATGGCGGGTTTGCAATACACTTATGTACGCAAGTTCGCTTTCCGCGGAGTTGATAATTCCGGCAATGTTTCTCGCCCCACCGCAAACGGCAACACGGTTTTTGTCACTTTCCGGTATTACCCCTTCCAGAACTGAACATTGGGTCACAGCAAGACCGCACCAGCCTGAAGGGCTGTTTTTACACATTCCGCGCAATAAAAAACCGTAAGGGAAAAGCGATTATGCCTTTCCCTTACGGCTAAATTTTTAAACCTGTCACTTATGCTTTTTGTAAAATATCAATCCAACCGGACGGGTGGACGAATAAAGGTTTCAATTTTATCTGCAAGAATGGAAGCCAATCCACGCAACCATCCGTAAAGTTCCACCTGATGCTTCCTGTAAAGCATGATGTGGCCAATGCGCGCGGAAAGTCCGTGCATAAACCCGCCACCCAGAACCCGGCCGCCCGGCAATGCGGCCCAGCCATTATAATTCCCCAACGCAACAATAGCGCCTTTATTGTGGAAAATGCAGGATGGCACTTCCGTCCCATGTTCAATCCATGCAGGAAGATGCTTGGCAAGATGAATGGCCTGCTGGCGGGCAACCTGCGCCGTAGCAGGCAAAGGATCATCCACAATAAAAGAGCAGTCTCCCATTGCAAAAATCCGATCATCATCGACTGAACACAGGTTTGTTTTAACCTGAATCTGACCAGACTTGTTAAGTGAAAGCCCACCATATGCACGGGTTACTTCCGGCGCTTTAACACCCGCTGCCCACACACGCAGCGTAGCGGGCACATGCGTACCATCCTTAAGAATAAAACCAGTCTGATCCGCTCCGGCCACGCGGGCCGATGTGCGCACATTTACACCAATACGCTCAAGTTCCTGCTGTGCTGCTGCTGACACGGATTCAGGAAAAGCCGGAAGAATACGGGCACCAGACTGAAGCAGAGTGATGCTGAGCTTAGGGGGTTCCTTACCAAAAGCATGCAAACTCACCGGGTCCACAATTTCTAGCGACTTGTGCAGTTCCGCCGCAAGCTGGGTGCCGGTAGCCCCCCCACCCACAATGGCGATGTCCAGTTTGGAAGTCTTGGCAAATGCTTTGAGCAGTTCCATACGGAACTTTTCGTTAAAAGCATTGGCTTCTACAAGGTTGTCAATAAACAGGCAGTTTTCCTTAACCCCGGGCGTACCAAAATCATTGGCACAGCTTCCTACCGACAGCACAATGGCATCATACGTTAATGTGCGGCTTTCAAGCACAGTCGTACCATCGGAAGCATGAAATGGGCTTAAGGTCACTTCCCGCTTGCCCCGGTCGAGAGAGACCACCTCACCCGGCCAGAATTCAAAATGATTCCCACTTGCCTGAGACATAAAACTAATACGGTCATTCTCGTTCATGACTGTACCTGCCGCAAAACAATGCAGCATTGGTTTCCAGACGTGGCAGAAGCTCTTATCCACCAGAGTAATACGGGCCTTACCCTGTTTGCCAAGAGTTTTACCAAGACGCGTTGCAAGAGCCAGTCCGGCCACACCACCGCCAACAATGAGAATTTCAGACCTGGACGCCATCAGTTTGACAAGCCTCTTTAAAAAATATGCAGGATGGAAGAGCCGGTACGGCAGTTTTTCCGCGTAGGAAGCACAGAGATTTATTTTGAACGGGGAATTTTTATCGGATACTTTCCTAGAAAAGCATCAAGTATAGATAGTCAGTTTTTAAAGTTCCGGCGGAAGTTTCCTCCCGCCGGATTCCGCCTTTTAGAACGGTGCGTCAATATCAACCGTATTGATCAGCTTGTGGTTCACAAATTCCTTGATCCCAAGCCCAATCAGTTCACGCCCATAACCGGAGCGCGCAATACCACCAAACGGCAGGTCAGCTTTTGGCACCAGCGGATGGTTGATGAACACCATGCCCGTGCGGATGCGTGCTGCAACGCGTGCACCACGTGCTTCATCACGCGTAAAGACAGAACCACCCAGACCATAGGGCGAATCGTTAGCGATACGCACGGCATCGTCTTCGTCCTTCGCACGGTAAAGCTGTGTGACAGGACCAAAGAATTCCCAATGACGGGCTTCGTTGTTTTCATCCAGACCGGTCATCAGCAGCGGCTGGAAGAAGGCCCCTTTACCCGGCACAGGCGCACCAATAACTTCCACCTTGGCGCCGTGTTTGATGGCCCGCGTGACCTGGTCATGCAGATCGTCCTTGGCACCCTGAGACGAAAGAGGAGCAAGCGTGGTGGACGGGTCCATCGGGTCGCCAGCCTTCAGTTCGGCAACACCCTTTTTGTACAGTTCCAGGAAGCGGTCATAAATTGCGTCAGCCACAATCAGACGCTTGGCAGATACGCAAACCTGACCAGCATTCCAGTGACGGCCCAGAACAGCCCACTTAACTGCTTTTTCTACATCGGCATCATCCAGCACGATAAAGGCATCTGCCCCACCCAGTTCCATGGTGGCTTTTTTCAGCGCCTTACCAGCCGTGCCAGCAATAATAACCCCAGCACCTTCAGACCCGGTCAGAGCCACACCGCAAACACGCGGGTCGTTCAGGATCATGGCTGTGTGCGGGCGAGCAGCATACAGGTTGCGGAAAAGGCCTTTGGGCAGACCGGCTTCTTCCATCAGGCTCTGGCAGGCGGCAGCACACTGCGGCAGATTGGAAGCATGTTTGAGCAGCACAGCGTTACCGGCAGAAAGCTGAGGCGCAATAATGCGGACGACCTGATAGAAGGGGAAGTTCCACGGCTCAATGGCCAGCACAATGCCCAGGGGCTCATGCACCAGAACTGCCTTGCCTTCTGACGGATCTGCAACTGGCAGCGCTTCAGGCTTAAGCAGTTCTTCCGCATACTTTGCGTAATATTCAAAAATTTCCGCAGAAAGAATGACTTCTTTTTTGGATTCTTCAAACAGCTTGCCCATTTCGATGGTGCCAAGCTTGGCATACTTGTCCACATCGCGGCGCAGAATAGCTGCCGCAGCATTCATAATGCGTGCACGCTCCGCGAAGGATGTTTCGCGCCAGCTTTCATAAGCCGCATGGGCTTCCGTCAATGCGGTCTGGACTTCTGCATCCGTTGCATCGGGGAAAGTGGCAAGAACTTCACCCGTATAAGGGTTTGTTGTCGCGTAGGCCATTTTTACCTCACAAGTGTTAAAGGTAGCCAGAACAGACCGTGTAAGAAGCCTGCCCCGCTTCCCGCTTCCTGACTGAACAAGGATTCGGGAGGAATAATGAATAGACCGGTCAACTCCAATATGAGCAAACGCAGTGCCGCATGTGGCTGCCACAACGTTTGCCCGCAACTGGCAGAGTGAGTGCTCGACCATGGCTCCACACGCAAAAACAAGACCTGCAACGCCTTATGCAACGGCCTGATTTTTCCGTGCTGCCCATGTTGTCTATATATGTTTGGATATAGATACGGTCAACGCAATAAATAGACCGATCGTCTCATATCCGCTCTGCACGCGGTGCAAATGCGCTGTAAATGCCTGTAATTTCGTGGGATTCAAAAAAAGACGGGGACAGTCCTGTTTAACGCAGACCTGCCCCGCCCTAATCAGGGAAGAAGCAGCCGCTCGGACGCCTGCCATGTTTTTTCAAAGGGTTGCGACCTGTGGGTAATCTTGACCATCAGGGTTGCCCCCAGCCACAACTGGTACAAAGCACCAGCCAGAGCCTGCGCATTCATCCCGCTCTGCACAGAGCCTTCCTGCTGCCCCTCCGCAATAGTACGGGCAATACGGTCTATGGCTTTGGCGGTACCAGTATCCAAAATCCGGCGCATCCGCTCTGACAGGTCAGACACCTCAGCCGCCAGTTTAACAATCAGGCATTTGTCGCCTGTTTTTCCATCCACGTGGGTTTCCTGCCAGAAGCGAAAATATGCGAACAGTTGGTCCGCGGCATTCCCCACTTCTGCTGAAAACAAAGTATCCATTTTTTGTAGATAATCATCCATGTAGATGCGCAAAAGCTCTTCACCAAAAGCTTCCTTGGAATCAAAATAATGGTAGAATGATCCCTTGGGAATGCTGGCCACTTCCAATATCTGGGAAATACCTACAGCAGAAAACCCACGTTCTCCAACAATAGAACGCGCAGCTTCTACAATACGCCTTCTGGCAGCATTATGCTTTTCTACAACACTCATAGAGATTTGATAGAGGATCTACTAAAAACAGTCAATACAAATAGACCGAACGGTCTATAAATTCTTTTAAAGTCCTATGCAAAACAGTATCCTACACCTCACCCGTGTAAAAACACGGCCTTCCCCTTCATAAAAACTGGACCAACAACAGTGCTGCCTCCCGGCTTCCTTGCTGTGCAAATTGGCTGAAATCTGATCAAATCACAGAATGGTCACAGCACAAGCATCTGCAGCCTCCCCACTCAGGAAGGTTCTCTCCGTCGTCCTGTTCAATCTGCTGGTCTATATTGTTATCGGCATGCCCAATGCCGTTCTGACAATTTTTGTGCACACGACGCTTGGTTACAGTACAACTCTTGCCGGGCTGACCTTTGCCTTGCAATACGCGGCCACGTTTGCAACACGCTCTTCCGCCGGGCGACTGGTGGATAAAATTGGCCCCAAACCCGTGGTTATTGGCGGCCTACTGGCCTGCATATGCTCCGGATTACTCATCGGTTGGGCGGGGGCACTGCATAATCTACCGTCTGCCTCGCTGGGCATCCTCTTAATCAGTCGGCTATTTTTGGGATGGGCAGAAAGCTGGACCGCAACGGGTGTTATTATATGGAACATCCACCGCGCGGGAGCCGAAAACACAGCCCTTGCCATTTCGTGGAACGGAATCTGCTCTTACGGGGGCATTGCACTGGGCGCACCTATTGGCGCGACCTTAGCCCTGCTGCCTCCGCCTTATGGTGGACTGGTAGCCGTAGGTGCCCTATCCGCT
Source organism: Acetobacter ghanensis (assembly GCF_001499675.1). NCBI lineage: Bacteria > Pseudomonadati > Pseudomonadota > Alphaproteobacteria > Acetobacterales > Acetobacteraceae > Acetobacter > Acetobacter ghanensis. The sequence continues at coordinate 584,956 of NZ_LN609302.1, read as the reverse complement.
TTTCTGCCGGTATTTGGTCTAGCGCTTATCGGATTTTACCAAGGGGCACAGCCTCATCAGTCAACAGAAAACCCGATTCCCTTCCGCAAGGCTCTGCATCTGGTTTTATGGCATGGCTCTGCTCTGGCGGCTGGCTCCATCGGGTTTGCCGCCATTTCGTCTTTTCTGGCTCTTTATTATGCGGCACACCATTGGGCAGGAGCGGCGACCGCTCTGGCCGTTTTTGGCATTGTGTTTGTTTGCATCCGCTTTTTCTTTGCAGGACAGATCAAACGACGCGGCGGCGTCTTTGTTGCCATCGTTTCTTTGCTGGTCGAAGCCGTGGGGCTAACCATTATTGGCCTTTTCCCCACTCATTATAATGCGTTGCTGGGAGCAGCCTTAACGGGAGCCGGCTTTTCGCTCCTATTCCCTGCACTGGGCGTTCTGGCCGTTAACAAGGCGGGGCCATATAATCGCGGGGCGGCATTAAGCGCCTATTCCATTTTTCTGGACCTGGCCATTGCCGGATCGGGCGTTACTCTCGGCCCCATTATCGAGTTTTCTGGCTATTCGGCCATGTTCCTGACAAGTGCAGCCTGTTGCCTTGCGGGGGCGGCCATCAGTTACCGGTTAAAGCGCAGTCCTCACCAAAGCTGAGGCATTACCTGCGTTGCAGGCATAAAAAAAGCCGCCCCGAAAGGCGGCTTCAGACAGCATTTCTGCCAGTCTGGTCTTAGGCTGCCTTGAGATTGACAGCAGACTTTTTGCCGTTACGGCCAGCTTCGATTTCGTAAGAAATCTGCTGCCCTTCGCTGAGCGAAGCCATACCTGCACGTTCGAGAGCAGTAATGTGAACAAACACGTCCTGCGAGCCATCCTCAGGCTGGATAAAACCGAAACCCTTGGTCGAATTAAACCATTTTACGGTGCCTGTTGTCATAACTAGGCTCCTTTTTTAACGTAGTGGTCGCGCACAGAACACGTGCGCAATCGTAACTTCCAACAGGACAATGCCGACACAACGCGCATCAGCCACCCTGATAAGAGCATCCACTTTTTGTATTTACGCATGATGCCAAAAAAAACACAAGCTATTATTTTTATAATTTTGCGAATTTTATTTTAAAAAGTAAGTCCATACGCCCATAGTATTGATATTATAAAGTTATATTAATTTATAAATTATTTGGTTTCATTTTTTCATATCATCTTTTTATGGATTTTTATCTTACTCCCTCCTTTCCACGCAACACCTCCATATTTCTACAGAATCAGGCGCTCAGGCTGGATGCTATGCCCTGTTCACGGTATGGAACGGTCTGCCCATTACAAAAATTCCAAGGTCTTTCCCATGTCCGACTCTCCCGTCCTAGATAACCAGCCTACGGGTTCAAACGGTGTTGTCTGGAAAGATTTTCCCGAGGCAGCTTTACTCAATCGTGTCACTGCAGAAATCGTTCACAATTTCCCGCGTCCTTTGCAGGATGACAACCGACGGGTTCACACACCAACACTGTTTGTCGCGCTAGGCAGCGTTTGCGGGTTTGCCGCCCAGACAAGCCTGTTCTCACTCATTAAAACCGGACTGCGCCCAGAGCAGGATATGATGGCCCATACCCTTACCGGGGGGCAAACATTCCTGTTTGGTGAGCAACTGAACCAGTTTCTGTTACAGGGCGATCCAACCGTCCATAACTTTGGACTCTGGCCCTGCCTGAGCGGGGTCGCCATACAGAAAAACTGCTCCCCGCAGGACTTCCCGGATTTGAACACTCAGTTTGCATCTGTCGCCAGTCGGTTGGGCACTGCGGAAGAAGGGGTTCCCGATGTCGCTCCTTCCTTTCGTCCACTCATAGCGACCGAGAGCCTTCGGGAAGCCATGTGGGCTTATGTGGAACCTATTTTCCTACAGGATTACCCAGACAAGCAGGCAGCATATGACCCGCTCCCCAAACACTTATGGAGTTCAGCCATGAACGTGGCTGCGGGCATCCTATTCAGCAAAATGTTCAACGTCATGGATGTCCGCACAGCCATGACGCTTATCTTACAATCCGCTATTTTTGGTTCAAAAATTATAGAGAACTAAACCAGAGTTACGGCCTCAACCAACCGGTTGACTGGCTTTACCCGCCTTGCTGGCCTTGCGTGCCTTACGGCGTGCAAGGCGCTCCTTCATGGCCATCCGCTCGTATCGGATTCTCTGCCGCACCCAGTTCAGTATGCCCGAAGACATCAGCACAATAATGCCGACAAACGTCCAGCTATCCAGCGGTTGACGGAACACAAGATAGCTGAGCGCAACGCCCCACACCATCTGGCTATATTGCGGTAGGGCAACACGGTTGGCTGGCGCACGGGCTGTTGCCATCATCATCATCAACTGCCCCAGCGCCGCCAGAAAACCGTACCCAAACAGGTAGATCCACGCCGTCAGGCTGGGGGGCCACTGTGCATGTAGCCCCATGAGAATACCATTCCCAACAAGCGGACCAATCAAGCTTGAACCGAAGAGGGATAGACGAACACGCTCCTTGTCCGCCAGCCGGTACGCAATCACACTCCCCGCATTGGCAAAAGCCGCGATAAGCGCACACAAATGCCCCCAATGCAGCGCCCTAAACCCCGGACGCAGAACAATAAGGACTCCAACAAACCCAAGAACAACAGCCAGCCATGCCCAGAATGTCACTTTCTCTTTCAACAGGACGACAGAGAGAATTGTGACGAACAGGGGCATCAGAAACATAAGAGAAAATGCTTCTGGCATGGGCAGCAGCATAAAGGCTTCCACGCTGGCGGCAGTCGCGGCAAAAACACACCCAGCGCGCAAAAGCCACATGCCCTTTTGCTGCGGCCTGACAATATCCAGATACGACTCATCGGGCCGACGCATAAACGGCAGAATGAGAAAACCAAAAAGCCCACCCGAAAAAGCAACTTCAAATGGGTCGAGCTGGCCCGCCAGCAACTTGGAAAACGCGTCACTTATAGAGAAAGACGCATAAGCTCCAAAAGCTAACGCCATGCCGGAAAAAAGAGTCTTGGTGTCCATTGAAGCCGCTATATCTGTTAGAAAAATTCTGCGCACAGAATTACATTGGGTAGCAATAAGGACAGATCACGACAAAGTAAAACGTAATCTTCCGCTCTGTATTTCAGGTATCAGATTTTTCAATAAACCAGACTGAACACCTTGACCGAAAAGGGAAACACTCCCTTCCCCCTACGACACATGGGAGTCAGACGTCCCATCTTCAAGCTGACTTGCAAAAAACCACCATTTTTCACGCGTCTTCTTATTCTGCTTGGCATGATACATCGCCATGTCAGCACGTTTTAACAACGTTCCAACATCCATGCCATCATGAGGATACAGGGACACACCCACCGTCATACCGACCATGGCCAATGCTTGCTCGTTAACCAAGAATGGGCTTTCAACCACTGTGTGCAAGGTCTTCAGAACAACCTCCACCTGAGTGGTAGCCTGAGCGACTTCCAGCCCTTCCAGCACTACAACAAACTCATCCCCGCCAAGCCGGGCGACATAATCCGTTTTTCGCAACAAAGCGGACAACTTCTGGCCAAGTTGCTGCAACAACCTGTCTCCCGCCTCATGCCCATATGTGTCGTTCACCTGTTTGAAGCCATCGAGGTCAATCATCCCAATCGCCACAGCGGTGCCATTCCGTTGGCCACGCGCCAGTGCCAGCGGGAGAAATTCCGACAATGCCAGACGATTATGCAGGCCGGTCAGCACATCATGCCGGGCGCGCTACGCTTCCTGTTCCTGCATACATTCAATACGCTGCTTGGCATCCAGTTTGTCCAGCGCATGCCCCAGAAGGCTGGCGACCCGCTTACAGAGGGCAATACTATTTTCATCAAAAACCTGTGCATGGGGTGCCGCAAACGTAATAAGCGCCCAGACACGGTTCCCCCTCCAGATCGGCGTGGACAGAACTGCACGCCAGTTGTTGCTCTGGATAAAGTTAAGGCATGGACTACTGGCCTGCTCCGTGAACTCATCGTTACTGTAAACGAGATTTTTCCTCATCCATGCCCGGATAACAACCAGCAGAGGAACCTCTCCGCAACATTGCTCCAGACAACCGTTAATCCGCTCTATGCCTGCTGTTCCCTCACCGGCACGGGCTAGAACTTCCAACTGCCCTACGTCATTCACACGACCAATCCAGACGGCATGAAACAGCGTGTCTCGCACAAGGTCTAAACAGGTGCGACGACACATCTCAGAGTCATCTGTGGCCAGCAGAACAGCATCGGCTGCATTCACCAGTGCATGGTAAAGGCGCCTGGACAGATCACGGCTTGTGACATCCTCCAACGTCCAGACAGAAATATCGTTATGCAGATCAGACAACTGAACGCCTGAGCAATCAGCTATCAGAATCTGTCCATCCGCGCGGGCCAGATGCACACCGGGCACCTGTACCTTATGGTGTTGCCTAAGTTGTGTGTAACATTGGGCAATACGTTCGAACTCGGCGTAACTTGCAAAAAGAATTTCGGTTGATTTTCCGATTAATGCATCAGATTCCATCCCCAGCATCCGGGTCGCATAGGAGTTTGTCATCTGAATAACCCTGTCTTTTACAAGAAGAATCCCAACAACAGAATTATCCAGTAACGCTGTTCTTAGCTGCTGGTTATAAATTCTATCCAGCCCCATGGAGATATTGATGCACACTTCTCTAAGCAGGATCTGAAGCTGGTCATCAAAAATATCAGCTTTCTCGTGATAAACACTCAAGACAGCCCAGACTTTTCCATCCTTGTAAATTGGCAGGGCCGTGTTGGAACGCAGGCCGAGTTGCACGGCCCGGTCCTTCCATGGGGCAAGTGTTGCATTATGCAAAAATGACGCGTTGAAAATAGGCTCCCCTGTCCGCCATACCTGCCCAATGGTGCCTCGCCCCTCGGGCACATCCGCTCTGGCTGAAATAACCACGTTATCCAGATATGCCCGTGCTCCACTTATGGCCAGAATCTGGAAGCGTTGCGCCTCATCCGGTCGGGTAATCAGCGCTATTTTAAAGTGTGCATACTGTATGGCCATATCGCAAATTTCTTGCAAAAGCCGTGCTTCATCATCAGCCTGACTGGCGCACTGGCTCGCCTGCGCCATAAACATGTTAAAGTCGGTCAAACGACGCAGATGCACCATTTGCTCCCGATCCCGACGGCGAATGAGAAACTCCCCAGCTATAACCAACAATGCTAGAATAAGAGCCTCTGCACTCCAACGTGCAGGAGCCGTCTGGACGTAACTCTGCCACGCCCGATCCGAAGAAAGCTGCGTCTGCACCACAAACGGATAACCGACCACAGGAACCTGCACGGCCATATCCGGCTCAGCGCGAGATAAAGACTGAACCGCGGCCTGATGGGGCAGGGACTGCCCACTGCGCGTATCTATTACCGCAAAGTCCCACTTCCGCACATCAGGCGGCAATTCCTGTTCATCCAGAAAACGATTCAGACGATAAGGAGACCCTAAAAAATACCCACTTTTACCGTCTACCATTTCCCGCACGCGCATAGGCAGCACGACGGCCCTCAAGTTTTCGGAATAGTGAATGGGCCCCAGAAGATGATGAGGCATTTTGAGAACAGAAGAAAAGTTTTTTAAAGGTTCCGCCAGTATTTTTTTCTGCGCGGAAGTGGACCATTGAATACTTTCACCATCCGCGCCAAGAACACTGAATGTGGAATATGATGGTCGAGAAAGTAAATAATGACGAAGTGACAATTCCACCTGAGGCGATAGGACAGGTGAGTTATCATCTGGTCCGTGCAAGGCCGCCAGAGCCATATCAAGCTCTGTAAACCGCGTATCCAGACGCCCCATTATCAGGTTAGCGTAAGTCTGACTGTCTCTCCGGGCGGACTCGTGGACATCGGCAATCGCATGTTGGTATTCGTTGAACTCAACTGCCGCTCCACATATGAGCACAACCACCACAGGCAGCACATAGTTCATCACAACTCTTATTCGCTTTTGTATAGTCCTGAACGTATACCGAAAAGAGAAAGATAAACGTGCATTCATTCGCAGAATCACTTACCTGATTTTAAAAAAGTCATATTATGCATAATACTATAGGATTTTATTCCAATCCATTTTTTAAAATATGCCCCCGTATTCTACACCCACTCTAACGATAAAAAGTTTATCTCAAGCAAGAGTTCCCTGAATTAAAATTCAAATTCATTACGGGGCCATCAACTCCTGACCTCTGAGGGCTTTAAAAGCCAGATATGTTCATAGCCAGGCACTTTTCCTTTAATGCCATTGGCGACCGGATAACGGCTGATACTTTTGATTGAATAGTACCTTGCATAATAGTGTTCCACATCGGATTCCATAACGGCAAACGGTGGCCCAGATAGTTTGATTTGATCATATTCAACACAAATCAGAAACTGTGTGGCACACTGGCTCAAGCCCACAAGGAGCTGTGCATACTCTGCCCGCGACGCGGCTGGCAAAGCGACTAAAGCGGCCCGGTCATAAACGGCGTCAACCTGACCCAGCATAGAGGGGGTGAGAGCAAAAATATCTGCGACAAAAATCCTTAACCCATCCCCCTCAAACACCGTTACATCGGTCGTCAAGGATGAGATGACCGGCTGAATTTCCAGCTCATCAAACAGTTGCTCAACAGCCCGACGGCTGAGTTCGACACCACTAACCGTGTAACCTTTTTTAACCAACCAATGAATATCAAGTGTTTTTCCGCACAATGGAACAAAGACATGACAGCCCGGCGGGACACATACCGTGGGAAAATACTGTACCAACCCATCATGCGGATGCTGCGCATGGAACCCGATCTCGTTTCGGTCCCACTTTGCCAGCCAAAACTCTGCATCCATTGCTTAACCCAACCCCATTCCTTACTGCTTTACGCAAGTCACAACCCTACGCGTCATGTAGAATTTTTAATAACGGTTTGATTCTATTGTGGATGAGGAGCAAGCAAGATAACCGCCGTGCCTAACAGGCACAGAGCTGCACCAATCAGATCCCAACGATCTGGCTGTGCACCTTCTGCAAGCCACAGCCACAACACAGCAACTGCAATATAAATACCGCCATAAGCCGCATAAGCACGTCCGGCAACGGATGTGTCGATTAATGTTAACAGATAAGCAAACAGCAGCAGCGAGCAACACCCCGGGAGAAGCCACAAAGGCGTTTTACCCAGACGCAACCATCCCCAAAATGCAAAACACCCGCCAATTTCAGCTATTGCTGCGGCTAAAAAAAGCAAAACTGTCTTCATTATCTCTTACTGCCAACGCCCGATTGATTATGCCGCATATCCTAAACGGTATTGAGTTCACACGTCAGCCTATTCCCTCCCTTTTTCTGCAAAAACTGCCTTAAACATGCAGCGAGCAGACAAGGAGAGCATGAACACTTTTTCTCAACAACAAGACCAGTTATTAAAAAATAAAATTTACAATTTAATGCGATACAAATGAATAAAATTCATATTTTAAAATACATAAGCGCAATTGTATTTTAATTGTGTTTTTAAATACAGAAACCCATCATTTGTAACGCCAATGTGATTAAGGAAGTGAGAAAATCACTATAGAATGTTACGATACGGCATTGCTGCAAAAGCATTTCCTTCAAAATCTTATGGACATTTTTTACAACGTGATGAAATAATAAAAACAGAAGACATGCAATATCAGGAGAAGTATGTAGCATGAGTTATTCTATAACTAACATACTTTTAAATTGTTCTTATACATTATATCCAATTTTCTCACGGTCTTCTGTTTTATTTTACATAACAAAACCCAACTTACCTGCCTTCTTTTCTTTTTCCAACACAACATCCCCCATAACAGGCCCCTCTGGCCCAACCTTAATATTTAAAGATTGAGCCCATGCCAGAGTTTTCCTCCCCTCCTGTATCGCCACATAATACCGATCTTTTTTATGCCACCATGCTTGAGCAAGCGGCAGACGGTGTCATTATTATTGATGACAAAAACAAAATTGTTTTTTTTAACGCTGCGGCAGAACATTTATGGGGTTACCCAGCCACTAAGGTGCTGGGCACAAGTGTGGATCAATTGGTTCCGCAGGAACATCGTAAACGCCATAGCCATTACATTACACGCCATCGCCAGACCGGCATTAACCGGCTGGTCAACACATCGCGCGAAATCACCTTCATGCGGAGCAATGGAGATTATGTTGCTGCCGAGCTTTCTATTTCCACGGCACTGATAGGAAAAGAAAAAAACGTTATTATATGGCCTTTGTTAAAGGCGTTACGGAAGAAGTGCATCGTCGCACACTTATGGAAATCCAAAGTCAGGTTCTGGCATCGCTGACTGACCATACGACCACACAGGACGTGGCCGATATGCTCTGCGCCAAAGCCGAGCAACTGGTGCCCAACAGCATTGCCACACTTCTACAGGTTTCCATTCACGGTGATCTTTCCATCCTTTCAGGAAAGTGCCTCCCCGTTGGCAAAGCCAGCAAACTCAACGCTTTAACACTCACCCCTTCCGAAATAGAAGATCTCCGCAACACCCCACACCATGCGAGTGCTCTTATCTGGTCTTTGACACAGGATCACGAGCAAAATACCGATTTACATACCTGCTGGGCATCCGCTGTTTGCAATGCCTCCGGTGATCTAATCGGAATTTTTGTCCTTTTCTCACGCAACAAGGAAAAAATTACTGATTGGCCTCAAAAAATTGTTTCCGGGTGCGTTCCATCCTGCGCATCTATTATAGAACATGAAAAAACACGTAATAAAATAAATCAGTTCCATAAAGTTGATTCTCTCACTGGTCTTTTTAACAGAACAACGCTCACATCTCGCCTTAAGCAGATGGCAACACAGGAAGAACACATCCCCTTTGCCGTTCTGGTGCTCGATATTGACCTCTTGCAGGACGTTAATAACGTTATGGGTTATCATTGTGGTGATACCCTACTGCAAACAACCGCTCACCGCATTGCCTCCTACTGCCGCGGGCAATATATAGTTGCACGGCTGGGTGGCGATGACTTTGTCGTTGTCCTACCAGATGCTGACCGGAAAAAAGCCTGTAAATTGGCTCATGAACTAAGCTGCTTAACGCGCAAACCCATTGAAGTCCAAGGGCGTGATCTAGTGGCCTCGCTCAGTATAGGCATTAGCTTTTATCCAACAAATGGGACAGAAATAGAAGAAGTTCTGGGTGCTGCGGAAATCGCAATGCGGCAGGCCAAAAAACAGGCGCGAGGCAGCTTTCGGTTTTTTGGAAAAAGCGGCAACAGCAACGTGCGCGAGCGCCTGATTATTGGTTCCGCATTGCGGGACGCTCTGCAGAAAATGCAATTATTCCTCGTCTATCAACCTCAGATATGCGCGTTGACTGGCACCCTGTATGGGGTGGAGGCACTCAGCCGCTGGCAGCACCCAACCCTTGGTTTTATTCCCCCGTCTTCTTTTATCCCCATTGCGGAGGAAACCGGGCAAATTGAAGCCATAGGCTTATGGTCTTTAGAAAAATCATGCCAACAACTGATAGAATGGGAACAAAATAATGTTTATGTTCCCGTTGTGAGCGTAAACATGTCCGCTGTTCATTTTTGCAGCATTGAGCTTCCTGAACGTATTTCGGCCACGCTCAAAAAATACAATCTGAAACCACACCGCCTGACAATAGAAGTGACTGAAAGTGTGGCCATGCGTCAGGACCCTGAAACAGCCGCCAACCTTACAGCCATCCGCAATATTGGTGTTGGCTTGTCCATGGATGATTTTGGCACTGGCTTTTCTTCTCTCTCCAGACTAGCTCAGCTCCCTTTGACAGAAATTAAGATTGACCGCAGTTTTATTGAAGATTTTGAAAACAATGTCAGCTCGCTCGTAGTCGCAGAGGCGGCCATTAACATTGGCAAGCGGCTCGGCATCAAGGTCGTCACCGAAGGTGTAGAGCGTGAAGATCAGGTCAAAAAACTGCAAGAACTAGGCTGTGATATTCTGCAAGGCTATTTTTATAGCAAACCCCTTCCTCCACAGGATATTCCTGTATGGCTGAACACGTTCCCTGCCAGACGGGCCTGCCACCATGCCTGACCTAACAACGCCTTGCAGAACAGGAAAAGCGCTCCCCCTTTGCCATAAACAGACAAAAACGGTTATTCTGGTGGAGCCCTCAATTATTTGACCTGACTTAAGACCAAAGAACGTTCACGCACCTTGCCAGATATGACCCGCCATTCGGAAACCACGCCCCCAGCCACTGCCCAACCCGTGCTGTGCGAGACGGAGCTCGTGGCCGTTCTTGTGAGCATAAACCATAATGCGCCACATATTCTGACACTGGATCATGGTCAGTCTTTTCCTGCTGGTCCGCTCACGGTGGAGCATCGCTCACTGCAAAAGGGTATGCGCAACTGGGTCGAACGTCAGACCGGGCTTAAACTTGGCCATACCGAGCAGCTTTATACCTTTGCGGAATCTCTCCACGGGCAGGGCCACCAAAAGGTGCGCATCTCCTACATGGCCTTCATTCGCCAGAACTGCGACCACAATCTGGCCGAGCGCTCCATTTACGATTACTTCCCATGGGAAGATAGACGAAACCCCGCCTCCACTCCCCTCCTGCACACCATTGCGGACCGATTAAGACTATGGGCACAGGGGGATGCACAACGCTGGCAGCGATGTGCCACAATGTTCGGGCTTGAAGGCCACCATTGGAACGACGAACTCTCCCTCCCCCGTTATGAGTTGCTGTGGGAGGCCGGGTTGGTCCCCGAAGCCACATGGGAAAATGGCACACTTTTGCCGGGCCTGAGCATGTATCGTGACTTCAGGCGTATTCTGGCCACGGCCCTCTCCCGTATGCGGGCCAAAATCCGTTACACGCCAGCAGTGTTCGACCTGTTACCCCCCCAGTTTACCCTCCTCCAGCTCCAACAGGCCATGGAAGCGCTGGCAGGGTGCCCCATGCACAAACAGAACTTTAGACGACTCGTCCAGCAACAAAAACTGGTCAGCCGTACAGCGGAATATGACTCGCCAACACAGGGGCGTCCGGCACAGCTTTATCGGTTCGCCCCCACAACAGCCGAAAACTGCTATCTGGCAGGCGCCAAACTCCCATTACCGGCCATCTCCTGAAAAAGTGTCTGGCGACACTCTTGTAATTCTTATACGCTATATATACTCAACAAGAGCATATATAGCACGGGAAAACGGAGCAGGACCATGTCTGCATCACTCATGGCCAGCAGGGACCAACTTTACCACCCTGTTGCCCACATTATGCTACGGGACCAGTGGGAAGCCAATTTTGCGGCGGACATTGAGGCCATTCAACGCCTGAAGCAGGAAAAGAATGCTGTTATTCTGGCGCATAACTACCAAACGCCAGAAATCTTCCATTGCGTAGCAGACATCCGAGGAGACAGCCTGGCTCTGGCCCGTGCCGCACAAACGGTTGATGCCTCCACCATGGTTATGGCCGGTGTGCATTTTATGGCTGAAACAGCAAAACTGCTGAACCCGGAAAAAACTGTTCTCATCCCCGACGCTACGGCAGGCTGCTCTCTGGCCGAAGGCATTACAGCAGATAATGTGCGCACACTCAAAAAACGCTATCCCGGCGTCCCCGTGGTAACTTACGTCAACAGCACGGCTGACGTTAAGGCTGAGAGCGACATCTGCTGCACATCCGGCAATGCGCGCCGTGTTGTAGAAAGCTTGGGTGTACCGCGCGTTATTATGATCCCTGATGAATTGCTTGCCCGGAATATAGAGGCAGAAACCGGCATAGAGATGCTAACATGGCCTGCCCATTGCGAGGTGCATGAGCAGTTTACACCCCAGCAGATCAAACAGTACCGCCGCATTCATCCCGGCCTGACCGTTATTGCTCACCCCGAATGCCCACCAGACGTGCTGGATGAAGCCGACCACGCTGGCTCGACCGCACAGATGATTGAATTCATTGACCAGAAAAACCCACAGAAAGTGCTTCTGGTTACCGAATGTTCCATGAGCGATAATCTGGCGGCACAGTACCCGCACACGCAGTTTGTGCGCCCATGCAACCTATGCCCGCACATGAAGAGGATTACCCTGTCCAACATCCGTCAGGCGTTGGAAACCATGCAAACAGAAGTGACCATACCAGCACATTTGCAACAGCCCGCCCGTATGGCGGTTGAGCGGATGCTGGCAATCTGACCTCACACTCACCGGAGCCACGCCATGAACACCAACCTTTACCTCCCGCCCCTGTTGTGGGAGCCCATTGTGCGCGCGGCACTTATGGAAGATCTGGGTATTGGGGGAGATGTTACCACGCAGGCGCTGGCACAACCGGGACAACAGTTACATGCCGTTTTCCGCACCCGTCAGGACGGCGTTCTTTGTGGGCTGGAGGGAGCAAGGCAGGCCTTTGCCATACTGGACCCGGCTGTTCGGTTCAGCATGGTCAAACAAGATGGTGCCCATATTGTGCAAGGTGACGTGCTGGCAACCGTGGAAGGCAGCGCTACAGCCCTGCTGGCAGGGGAGCGGACAGCACTTAACCTGCTTTCCCACCTAAGCGGCATTGCCACCCACACACACCAGATTGTTCAGACTGTTGCCGGAACCAAAGCGCGTATTGCCTGCACCCGCAAAACCCTACCGGGCTTGCGGTGCCTGCAAAAATACGCCGTGCGGGCCGGTGGCGGCAGCAGCCACCGGCTAAGACTGGACGACGCCATTCTTATCAAGGACAACCATATTGCTCTTTGTGGGGGTGACATCAAAAAAACCCTGCTCTCGGCCCGCCAGTATGCTGGCCACCTGATGAAAATAGAGCTGGAAGTGGATACATTAGAGCAACTGGAAGAGGCGCTCACCTGCGCCGTGGCCGATGTTTATCTGCTGGACAACATGACCCTGCCACACCTTGAGCAGGCCGTACGCATGATCAATGGCCGCGCACTGGCCGAAGCCTCTGGCGGTATTACGCTTAAAACCGCGCGCCCTATTGCCCAGACCGGGGTGGATGTCCTCTCGCTGGGGTGGTTGACCCATAGTGTGCAAGCGCTTGATATCGGACTGGATATTGTGCCCGACTAATCTGTTCTGCTGGCAATTTTATATCCGTCCTCCACTCTGCCTGCCCAGCATCCCACCTCTCAAGACAGATCCTGCACGGCAGCAGGCCCTTGCAAACCGTTCCGTGCAGACATGAACATACCGCAGAACATCCCGGCTTCGGGCTTTCTGCTTGAGATAAAAGAGCCATCCTCCTAATATGGGGCCAGTAGAAGCACTGGTATTTTGCCAGCCCGCCATGCAATGCTCAAAGGTGCCTGTTAATGGAGTGGTCCGAAGAAATAATCGCCCAGCTTAAGGACCTATGGGCGGAAGGTCTTTCAACGGCGGAAATCGGCAGGCGGCTTTCCATTACCAAGAATGCAGTGGTCGGCAAGGCACATAGGCTTGGCCTACCTCCTCGCCCCTCTCCCATTCGCCGTAATGGGAGCAAACCCAAAACAGCGGCGGACAAAACCGAACAGACCGCAGCAACGCCTGCGCCAGAAGCGCCAACGCCACGCGCCAGCGTAGCAACCACGTCTGCTGCACAACCCACACCGGCTCCTGCCGCAGCCACACCGGCCCCGGTTGTTGCGCAGCCTGTGGCGGCAGCCATTGCCCCCACAACGCCAACCGCCAGTGACGACAAAACGACGCGGAAAGAAAAAGCCGCACCCGTTGTACGCACCAGCGCCAAACCCAAAACGCTCCTGCGCAGCATCTCGGACCCGGAACCCAAAAAGCGCCGTGGCCCATCTTGCTGCTGGCCTATTGGCGACCCTGGCACGCCGGGTTTTCATTTTTGTGGTGCAACGCCCATTCCGGGCAAGCCATATTGCGAAGAACACGCGCAAATCGCTTACGTGCGCCTGCGTGACCGGCGCGATAGCGTATCCTGACAACAGGACCCATCCTGTTAACCTGATGGCAGCCAAGCCACCATCAGGTTAACAGGCAGACTGATCTCTCAGCCTTCCAGAGCTTTGGCCGGTTCAGCAGCACTGTCTGCCGTTTTGGAGCCAGCACTCCCTTCAGCCAGCATTTCCAGCTGACCGGTAATCTGGCCGCCGTCTTCTACCTTCAGGCGATGGCAGGCGGCCTTACCCAGCAGGCGGCCACTCCCCCGCACGGTCAGGCTACCGCGGGCGGTCAACGAGCCGTCCACCGTGCCAGCAATTTCTGCATTTTCCACTTCCACACCACCGCGGAACAGGCCACCCGGCATAACAACCAGCTCCTTGGCTGTAATCATGCTGGATTCAACCGTGCCTTCTACGACAAGGCGTTCCGCATCCTGCACCGTGCCCTGCACGCTAATGCCCCGGCCAACAACCAGAGTCCGCTGTTCCGGCCCGTCCTTTTTGGGCTGCATCTGCGTCGGCAGCCCACGAGCTGCTGCACCCGGCATGGGCGGAATACCCCCACCAGCGGGTAAGGAGGAACCGGAAGGAAGAGGTGAACGACCCATAGGTGACGTTTCCTTTAAATTATCAGAATGCGATGCGGGAACTCCAGCAGCAGAGTTCCCCTGAGAACCCGCGTTGGAAGAAAGAACAGAACCAAATGCCCCTGCCGGACGCGCAGAACCCTGCTGAACGGTAGAGGGTACCTGAGTCTTTGGCTGACTATCTTCAGGCTTACGTCTTTTGAACAAGAAAATCCCCCGCCTTTCTGGCTGCCTGCATCCAGGCAGCGGTCCACATTAACAAGCCACCACAAGCACCAGCCCGGCCTCCTCCAGTCATTCTCATGCAGGGGGCCATCTGGTAAGCAGCGCAAGTTGCTTACGCCTCACTGTTGCCCTTTTTGTGGCAGCGCGCTAGCCAAACAACCACACAGACCATTTTTTCAGGAAAAAATTTTACCGCCATGACCGGTCAGGACACACAATACGATATTCTCGGTATTGGTAACGCCATCACCGATATTCTCGCCCGCACGGAAACCACCTTTCTGCAACAGCAGGGGCTAACCCCCGGCAGCATGACACTGATCGACGTTGACCGCGCCAACGCGCTGGAAGCCGCGCTGGCGCCAGAACACGTTGTTGGCGGTGGTTCCGCCGCCAATACCTGCGTTGTTGCCGCCCAGTTTGGTGCGCGTGTTGCATATCTTGGCAAGGTCTCCCGCGATGATGCGGGTCTGAAGTTCACACAGGACCTGCGTGACAACGGGGTGCAGTTCCCATCCGCCCCGCTGAACACACAAGTGTTTGACAACCTGCCCACGGCACGTTGCGTGGTTATGGTTACCCCGGATGGTCAGCGCACCATGGCAACCTATCTGGGAGCCTGCACCTGCTTTACCCCTGATGACGTACTGCCGGACATGATTGCCTCCTCCAGCATCATCTATCTGGAAGGTTACCTGTTCGACCCACCCCATGCGCAGGAAGCATTCCGCCGGGCTGCCGCCCTCGCCCACCAGAACGGACGGCAGGTTGCGCTTTCCCTCTCCGACCCGTTCTGCGTTGGCCGCCACCGCGATGCGTTCCTCGATCTGGTTAAAAACCATGTCGATATTCTGTTCGCCAATGAAGACGAGATCTGCGCGCTCTACGAAACAGAAAACTTTGACACAGCCGCCCGTCACACGCTGGAAGACACCACATTTGCAGCCCTGACCCGCTCGGGGCTAGGCAGCGTTGTGGTGCATGACGGTCAGCTCACAACAGTTGCCCCCGTACCCACACAAGTTGTGGATACAACAGGCGCTGGTGATGCTTATGCCGCCGGTTTTCTGGCAGGTCTGACATCGGGCCGCAGCCTGCCAGAATGTGGACGTCTGGCCTCGGTCGCTGCGTCCGAGATTATCTCTCACTACGGTGCTCGCCCGCTTTCCAACCTATGGGAAGAAATGGGCTTCTAATTCACACCGTTTAACCGCGTGTGGGTGTGCGCTCCTTACGGAGCCACACCTTCACTAGGCACTGTGACTACCCGGCCACCTTTAACCCGCAAGGCCACCTTGCCTTCGCACAGGGCCTGTGCTGCGTCTCCAAACACTTGGCTCCGCCAGCCCGACAATAATGTGCGTGCCTGAGCCGGGTCCAGCGCCAGAGCTTCCAGCTCATCCATGGACGCAACCAGACGTGGCGCCACGTCATGCTCCTCGCAACAGGCCGTCAGGAGCACTTTTAACAACGCCACCAAAGAGGCAGGAGGACGGGCGCTGTCCTTGCTCTTGCCACGCGCAGGACGCGGCAACTCCGAATCCGGCAGGGCCTGAGCCTGCTTGACGGCTTCCAGCAACGCGAGACCCGTCCGGCCTTCCGCCAACCCACGCGACACCCCACGCACACGGGCCAACGCATCGACTGTCGCAGGTGTTGTTGCCGCTATTTCCAGCAGGCTCTCATCCTTCAGCAAGCGCTGCCGAGGCACATTAACACGCTGCGCTTCCCGCTCACGCAAAGCGGCAACAGCACGCAAAACCCCCAGCATACGGCGGTTACCCGTACGCGCTTTAAGACGCTCCCACTGTTTTTCGGGGTCAGGACGGAAGGTCGCCGGGTCTTCCAGTTCCGCCATTTCAGCCGCAACCCAGCTCAAGCGTTTGTCCTGCTCCAGCTTGTGCACCAGTTTTTCGTAAACCAGCCGCAACCACGTCACATCTCCCGCCGCATAATTCAGCTGGGCATCAGAAAGCGGACGAACGGACCAGTCCGTAAAACGATGGCTCTTATCAATCATATGCCCGGTCAGAGCACCAACCAGACTGTCATATCCAACCTGATCACCAAAACCCGCCACCATGGCCGCAACCTGTGTATCAAACACTGGTGTGGGCAGAGCGTCGAATTCATGCAGAAAAATTTCCAGATCCTGCCTGGCGGCATGAAAAACCTTCAGCACAGACTGGTCAGCCATCAGCGCGGCCAGAGGGGCCAGATCAATCCCGTCTGCCAATGCATCAATCAGCACCACGTCCTGTGCGCTGCCAACCTGCACCAGACACAATTCCGGCCAGTATGTGCGCTCACGCATGAATTCCGTATCAACCGTAACAAAGCGTTCGGCATGAAACGGTTTAAGAGCTTCTGCCAGTTCCTGCGTGGAAGACACAAGCCGTGGCTGGGGGAAAACGGGAGAAGGTAATTTGGCCATGTTTTCTCCATACACTAGCACACCCGAAAGAGACAGACTGAACCCATAAAGTCACACGTGAAACTTGACGAACACACCAACAAGCCGGACACCGGATACAACCATGACCCATCTGGAGAGACCCCATGAACAGACCGGATGACGGCAGCCACGCCCTTACCCAGCTTGGCCGCCAGATTGCGCCCCCCAGCAGCCCGGAAGAAGCCGTGCTGGAACGTGTACCGGCCCCATACCCGGACAAGCGCTATATGGTGCGCTTTACCGCGCCCGAATTTACATCCCTATGCCCGATTACGGGGCAGCCGGATTTTGCACATATTGTTCTAGATTATGTGCCAGATCAGTGGATTGTGGAAAGCAAGTCACTCAAACTGTTCCTAACCAGCTTTCGCAACCATGGTGCCTTTCATGAGGCCTGCTCCGTGCAGATCGCCAACACATTGGTAGAGCTGCTTAACCCTGTATGGCTGCGCATTGGTGCTTACTGGTACCCACGAGGCGGCATTCCCATTGATGTGTTTTGGCAAACAGGCGAACCACCAGCAGGCGTCTGGATTCCAGCGCAGGATGTACCATCCTACAAAGGGCGCGGCTAACAGCCGGATACAAAAAAGCCACCCAATGGGTGGCTTTTTTAATGCGACATACCTGAAAAATTCAGTTGGCGCTGCCAGCTTCAATTTCTGCTCGCACAGCCTGAATCTGATCCTGAAGAACAACAAGGCGAGACGTATCCGTCTTATCCGCTTTATCCCATGCTTCAGACAGGGCTTCCAGCTGAGCGGTAGCCATATCAATGGAAATATCGCTAACGGGCACGGCCTTGTCAGCCAGAACCGTACACCGCGTGGGGGTAATGTCGGCAAAACCGCCACCCACAAAATAGCGATCCGTTACCTTGTCCCCTTCATAAAGGGCAACAACGCCACCACGCAGAAGAAGCATCATGGGCGAGTGTTCCGGCATGGCGGCAATATCGCCCTCCATGCCCGGAAGAACGGCCATATCTACCTCACGCGACACCAGAACCTTTTCAGGGCTGATTATCTCAATCTGGATTGGCATGAATGGTGCTCCCTCCAGAAGCCGGCTGTTAGGCCGACTCCCTCAGTTTTTCTGCTTTGGCAACAGCTTCTTCAATCGTCCCGACCATGTAGAAGGCCGCTTCTGGCAGATCGTCATATTCACCCGCACAGATCGCCTTGAAGGAACGAACCGTATCGGTCACGGACACCAGCTTACCAGGCGCACCCGTAAACACTTCCGCCACATGGAACGGCTGAGACAGGAAGCGCTGGATACGGCGGGCACGTGCCACAACCTGCTTATCGTCTTCAGACAGTTCATCCATACCCAGAATAGCAATGATATCCTGCAAGGACTTGTAGGTCTGAAGAATACGCTGCACTTCACCAGCCACTGCGTAATGTTCTTCACCCACAATCTGCGGGTCGAGAGCACGGGACGTAGAGTCCAGCGGATCCACAGCCGGGTAAATCCCCATTTCCGCGATGGAACGGTTCAGAACGGTTGTGGCATCCAAGTGGGCGAAGGTCGCGGCAGGAGCCGGATCGGTCAAGTCATCGGCAGGAACATACACGGCCTGAACGGACGTAATGGAGCCCTTCTTGGTGGACGTAATACGTTCCTGCAGGGCGCCCATTTCCGTTGCCAGTGTGGGCTGGTAACCCACGGCGGACGGAATGCGGCCAAGAAGTGCGGACACTTCGGAGCCAGCCTGCGTAAAGCGGAAGATGTTGTCCACAAAGAACAGCACGTCCTGATTTTCTTCATCACGGAAGTATTCCGCCATGGTCAGACCAGTCAGCGCCACGCGGGCACGAGCACCCGGCGGTTCGTTCATCTGGCCGAACACCAGTGCCACCTTGGAACCTTCGGTGGAACCGTTTTCGCCCAGCTTGATCACGCCGGCATCCTGCATTTCGTAATACAGGTCGTTTCCTTCACGGGTACGTTCACCAACACCAGCAAACACAGACACACCACCGTGCGCCTTGGCGATGTTGTTGATCAGTTCCTGAATAATAACGGTCTTACCAACGCCGGCACCACCAAAGAGGCCGATCTTACCACCCTTGAGGTAAGGGCAGAGCAGATCGACAACCTTAATACCGGTCATCAGAATTTCGGATGCAGCAGCCTGCTCATCAAAAGCAGGGGCATCACGATGGATGGGAGCGCGACGTGCGGTCTGAACAGGGCCCTGTTCGTCAATCGGCTCACCGATAACGTTCAGAATACGGCCAAGCGTTTCGGGGCCAACAGGCACAGAAATCTGTGCGCCCGTATCAACCACTTCTGTACCGCGAACCAGACCATCGGTCGTGTCCATGGCAATGCAACGCACTTCGTGTTCGCCAATTTCCTGCGCCACTTCGAGCACAAGAATCTGATCGCCCAGCTTGACATGCAGCGCGTTCAGAATTTTGGGCAGTTCACCTTCGAACTGCACGTCAACAACCGGCCCTTTAATGGTGGTAATGCGGCCAACAGCATTGGTCTTCGTGGCCGCAGGGGCCTGGGTCTGGGTTGTGGTATCCGACATGGGTCAGCTCCTGCGGGGCATACGATCGGGCTCAGACAGCCTGTGCGCCCGAAATGATTTCGATCAGTTCGTTAGTAATGTTGGTCTGGCGGGTCCGGTTATAGACCTGTGTCAGACTGTCGATGGTGCGGCCAGCATTGCGCGTTGCGTTATCCATAGCCGTCATACGGGCACCGTTTTCGCCCGCAACCGTTTCCAGCAGCGAAGCATAAATCTGAACCTGCAGGTTGCGCGGCAGCAGCATAGCCAGCAGCGTTGCTTCATCAGGCTCAAATTCATACTGGGCCACGTCATTGGACGCTTCAAGCTCAGTGCTTGCGTCGTCCACAATCATGGGTACCAGTTGCTGGCATGTCGGCACCTGCGTCATCGCATTGCGAAACTTGTTGAACACAAGCGTGCAGACATCAATCTCGCCTGCTTCGAGCAGAGCGTTAATTTTTTCACCCAGACCGCTGGCAACGGAAAAAGGAATTTCCTTTGCACTGGTGCCGGTCACATGATCGACAATCAGGTCAGCGTAGTCACGCATGAAAAAGTTCAGTGCCCGACGGCCAACCGGCATCAGACGCACCGTCTTACCTTCGGACTGAAGGCGACGAATCGTCTGTACCGTCAACCGATGAACGTTGGCGTTGAAGCCACCGCACAGACCACGGTCACTGGTCATAGGGACAAGGAGATGAACCTTGTCCTGCCCGGTACCAGCCAGAAGACGGGGGGCTCCGTCCTCACCTTTGGTAGCGCCTGCCAGTTCACCCAGCATACGGCGCATGGCTGCCGCATAAGGACGAGCAGCTTCTGCGCTGGCTTGCGCCCGCCGCAGCTTGGCAGCCGCCACCATTTTCATGGCGCTCGTGATCTTCCGTGTCGATTTGATACTTCCGATCCGGGCGCGTAGTTCCTTAAGGGAAGCCATGAGTGCTTCTGCTCCCTCAGCCGGCGAAGTTGCGGTTGAAGGCGGTCAGGTATTCGGTCAACCGCGCTTCAAGGTCCTTGGAAATGGCCTTTTCCTTGCTCAGCGTGTCCAGAATATCCTTACCAGCACTCCGCACGTCGCTCAGCACGGCACGTTCCCATGCCACAACCTTGTTGGCGTCAATGCCATCAAGGAAGCCACGGGTACCTGCGAAAAGCAGAACAACCTGCTCTTCAACCGAAAGAGGTGAAGACTGTGGCTGCTTCAGCAGTTCCACCAGACGTGCGCCACGGGCCAGCATTTTCTGCGTTGCCGGGTCCAGATCAGATGCGAACTGGGAGAAGGCTGCCATTTCACGGTACTGGGCAAGTTCAAGTTTGATTTTGCCAGCAACCTGCTTCATGGCCTTGATCTGCGCTGCAGAACCAACGCGGGACACAGAACCACCCACGTTCACGGCAGGGCGAATACCTTTATAGAACAGGTCGGTTTCGAGGAAGATCTGGCCGTCCGTGATGGAAATCACGTTGGTCGGAATGTAAGCCGCAACGTCACCAGCCTGCGTTTCAATAACGGGCAGAGCCGTCAGAGAACCCGCGCCATTGGCATCGGACATCTTAGCTGCACGTTCGAGCAGACGGGAATGCAGGTAGAACACGTCACCCGGATAAGCTTCACGGCCTGGCGGACGACGCAGCAGCAGGGACATCTGGCGATAAGCAACAGCCTGCTTGGTCAGATCGTCGTAGCAGATCAGGGCGTGCATACCGTTATCGCGGAAGTATTCACCCATTGCGCAGGCAGCATACGGAGCGAGGTACTGCAACGGAGCCGGATCGGATGCGGTTGCGGCCACGACGATGGAGTACTTCATCGCGCCTTTTTCTTCCAGCAGGCGCACAAGCTGTGCAACTGTGGAGCGCTTCTGACCAACGGCGACGTAAATGCAGTAGAGGGACTTCTTGTCGTCACCCAGTTCATTGACGCCCTTCTGGGCCAGAATGGTGTCGGTCAGGATGGTTGTTTTACCTGTCTGACGGTCACCAATAACCAGTTCGCGCTGACCACGGCCGATCGGCACCAGAGCGTCAATCGCCTTGATCCCGGTCTGCATGGGTTCACTTACGGACTGGCGCGGCATAATACCGGGAGCCTTAACCTCTGCACGGCGCAGTTCAACGTCGGTCAGCGGCCCCTTGTCGTCGATCGGGTTACCCAGACCGTCAACAACACGGCCCAGCAGACCTTTACCAACTGGCACACTGACAACCATACCGGAGCGAGTGACGCTGTCACCTTCACGGATATTGGTGTCATCACCGAAAATAACGACACCAACGTTGTCGCTTTCCAGGTTCAGGGCCATACCCTTCTGGCCAGCGGACGGAAAGTCCACCAGTTCGCCCGACATAACATTCTGCAGGCCAAACACGCGGGCAATGCCGTCTCCGACAGACAGAACAGTGCCGGTTTCGACAACATCAGATTCCTTGTCGAACGAGGCAATCTGCTGCTTGAGGATATCCGAAATCTCTGCGGGACGGATTTCCATCACGCGGCTCCCTTCATGGCGTAATGCAAACGAAACAGGCGGGTCTTGAGGCTGGCGTCATACAGCTTTGCCCCCACACGGACGACAAGGCCGCCCAGCAGGGAACTGTCAACACGCTCACGAATATTGATGCGGGAATACCCGGCTTCTGCCAGTCGGGCCTGAAGCTGGGTCCGCTGCTCTGCGGTCAATGCCACGGCGCTGCTGACCTCGGCTACGACCTCACCCCGTCGGGCAACTGCCAGCGCATCGAGCGCGGCGAGTATCCGACGCAGAACGGGCAGGCGACGGTTATCAGCCACGACGCCCACAAAATTACGAAGAATCTGACCGAATCCCTGAGCCTCCAGCACGGCCAACACGGCCTTGCGAGACACCAGGATATCCAGACGCCTGTCTTCCAGAACAGTGCGCAGGGGCGCACTCTCATCAATCAGGCGCGCAAGGGCGCCACCTTCATCAAGCACGGTGTCCAGCTGCCGTTGTTCGGCTGCCAGATCATAGAGTGCAATTGCGTAACGGCCTTCTAGCCCGTTAGCCGCAAAAGCAACCGGTTGTGCTGTCGTTACGCCCGAGGCCACCACTCTTTGGTTCTTTCCTTCTGTGCGCGCCGGCATTCCACACTGACAACGATGCAACCCAGACCACCAGACGATGAATCCAGATTTAATTGCACCTGTTGGCGCGGCCTCTAGCATGACCACAACGGGCACGCAACTGGCAGAACGGCCCTATTTTATTCCCAACCCTCAATGCGGCAAATTATGACTGAGAAAAATGCGTGGTTCTCAGATCGCAAACTTTGACCGCCACGCACCGCAAATAGACCAATTCGCCCCTGCAACGAGCCACAAAACGGCCAATAACGCAGAACATCACGAACAGGTGAGATTTTTTATAATTTGGGGAAGTTCTGGAGCGGACAGAGGGAATCGAACCCTCCTCGGTAGCTTGGAAGGCTACTGCATTACCACTATGCTATGCCCGCAAATCCGAAGTGGGAGTGTTTATACTCCATGCCCGACATACACCGCAAGCCCCCACATGCTTTTTGCGCCTCCCCAACTCGCCTTATGCGACAATAATCTGCAACAGGCTCTTGACTTTAGCGCCGCAACATATTTTGTTCCGGCTCCTGTGATGGCCGCAAGATTGTGGCTGGTCAGACGAGCGGGTTTCCGTTATAGGTCTTTTCCAGCCGTGGCGGACACGCTGCAGGGGTGTAGCTCAATTGGCTAGAGTGCCGGTCTCCAAAACCGGAGGTTGTGGGTTCGAGACCCTCCACCCCTGCCAGATTTTCACGTGGTGTACGGAAGGTTCCGCTTTTCACCTGTAAAATGCGGCTTTATCGTACAATCTGAGTGGTTTGATTTAAAAACTGCCCCTGTCCGCACAGCGCGGCAGAGCAGAACAAGGAGAGTGTGGTTCGTGTCGTTCAGTCCCGGTAAGTTCCTGCATGATGTGCGTACCGAGGCGGAACGGGTCACATGGCCCACCCGCCGCGCAACGTTTGTCACCACCGGCGCCGTTTTGGCCATGGCAGGTATGGCATCTATCTTCTTTTTCGTCGTGGACCAGTTAATTGGCCTCGGCGTACGTCAACTTTTCGGGCTGGGAGGCTGAGGAAACGGCATGGCCAAGCGTTGGTATGTGGTCCACGTCTATTCGGGCTTCGAAAAGAAAATCGCGCAGCACATCCGCGAAGATGCGGAACAGAAGGGGCTGAGCGACCATATTGAAGAAATTCTGGTCCCGTCCGAGGAAGTAATTGAAGTGCGCCGTGGCCAGAAGGTCAACGCAGAGCGCAAGTTCTTCCCCGGTTACGTACTGATCAAGATGGAAATGACCGACGAGTCGTGGCATCTGGTCAAGGACACGCCAAAGGTTACGGGGTTCTTGGGCACCAAGAATCGCCCCACCCCCATTTCTGCGGCTGAAGCCGAGCGCATTATCCGCCAGACGGAAGAAGGCGTGCAGCACCCCCGCTCTGCTGTTACCTTTGAAGTGGGCGAACAGATTCGTGTGGCAGATGGCCCATTCACCTCCTTCAATGGTGTGATTGAAGAAGTGGATGAAGAAAAAGGCCGCCTGAAAGTCAGCGTTTCAATTTTTGGCCGTTCCACCCCGGTGGATCTGGAGTTCAATCAGGTCGAAAAGCTGTAATCAGCCAGCACAACGCACAATGCGGTTTTAAAGGCGGCCTTCGGGCCGCCTTTTTTATTGCGCACATGCACCGTCCATCTGCCCTGCAAACACAACAAACCCATTCCGGCCTTTGGAACACAACCTCATGTTCCGGGTTGTATCCTTGTCTGATAGCCTGACGCTGTTTTTGCTTTCCAAGGAGTGACCATGCCTTCTGCCCAGAATCTCAGAGGAACAGCCCTGCTCAACAATGCCCTGCTCAATAAGGGGACCGCGTTTACCGAGGCGGAAAGGCGGCAATATGGGTTGGAAGGTTTGCTCCCCACACAGGTGGAAACACTGGACCGGCAGGTTGAGCGAATCCACCGGCATTTGGACGCCAAGCCCAGTAATCTGGAGCGTTACATTTACCTGAGTGGCCTGCGCGACCAGAACGAAACATTGTTCTACCGGGTTCTTATGTCCAACCCGGCGCAATTTGTTCCCATTGTTTACGCACCTACTCTGGCCGCTGTCTGCCAGCAGTTTAGCCATATCTACCGGCGTCCACGTGGCATGTACATCAGTTTGGACATGCGCGGGCGAATCCGTGAGGTGCTTCGTAACTGGCCTATGGAAAATGTGCGCTTTCTCTGTGTCACCACAGGTGGGCGTATTCTGGGGCTGGGCGACATTGGCGTAAACGGCATGGGCATTCCCATTGGCAAGCTGGACCTTTACACAGCCTGTGGCGCGGTCCCGCCAGAAGTGCTGTTGCCTGTGCAACTGGACATTGGCACCACCAACAGTGCCCTACGTGCGGATCCACTTTATCTTGGCCTACGCCGCGAACCTCCTCCGCTAGAAGAACTGGATGGATTCGTGGAGGAATTCGTGGAAGCCGTCCAAGACGTATTCCCCAACTGCTGCCTGCATTTTGAAGACTGGAAAGGCACAGACGCCCTCCATTATCTGGAAAAATACCGGGACAAAGCCCTGTGCTATAACGACGACATTCAGGGGACTGCGGCGGTCACGCTGGCGGGGCTGATTACCGCACTGAAGATCAAAAACGAAACTCTGGCACAACAGCGCTTCCTGTTCCTTGGTGCTGGCTCCTCCGGTCTGGGCACGGCGGATATGCTGGTTTCCGCCCTGAAGCAGGAAGGACTTGGCGAACAGGACGCCATAGACCGAATCACCCTTATGGACGTGAACGGCCTGCTGGAAACCTCCCGCACTGACCTGACGCCACAGCAAAAACGCTATGCCAAGTCCATGCCGCCATCGCGCGACCTGCTGGCCATGATCAAGGCGATCAAACCCACCGTACTTGTCGGTGTTTCAACCTCTGGCGGAGCCTTTACGCAGGAAATAGTGGAAGCCATGAGCGCACTTAACGAGCGCCCTATTATCTTCCCTCTTTCCCTGCCCCAGAAAAATGCGGAATGCACAGCCGAGCAGGCCTACACATGGTCCAATGGTCAGGCCCTGTTTGCGGCTGGCCTGCAATTCCCTGAAGTGGAGCGAAACGGGCGGACCTTCTACCCCGGACAGGCCAACAATTTTTACATCTTCCCGGCGCTGGGACTAGCCATTTACGCCACCTGCCCGAAGCACATTACCGATGATATGGTTATTGAAGCCGCCCGGGCACTGGCCGACCAGGTTGACCCGGCATCCCGCGAACGGGGGCGCCTATTCCCCCCGCAGAGCGATATTCTGGATGTTTCCGTCACCTCGGCGGCTCGCATTGCCGAATTTATTTTTGAGCAGGGCGCTGCAACGGTGGAACGCCCTACAGACATTCGGGCATGGATTGAAAGCCTGACTTACAGCCCGCATTACACGGGCTGATTGATGCCATACCCCATATGTTTGTGGGCCTTGCACAAGACGGAGCTGGAAAAAACCAGCTCCGTTTTTTTACGATTCGGCGTGCAGTGTTTGTTAAGTCTGAGCGGGTATAGCGGGATCAAAACCGAAGACTCGGCCATAAAACGCCAACTCCATCTCCAAAGCCTGACGAATGGTCGCCTCCTTACGAAAACCGTGCCCTTCCCCGGGGAATTCCTGCAAAGTGCAGGGAGTGCCCACGGCACGAAGCGCCTCCGCCATGGCGTGCGCCTGAGAAGGAGGCACAACCTTGTCCTCCTCCCCCTGCAACAGCAACACGGGAGCCCGAATTCGACTGGCGACAGAAAGGGGCGAGCGGGCCACGTAAACATCCTCGGCTTCCGGCCACGGGCCTACCAGACCATCCAGATACCGGGCCTCGAACTTATGCGTCTCCTGCGCCAGAGCACGCAAATCGGTCACGCCATACAAACTGACGCCAGCAGCAAACAGGTCAGACGCGGCCAGAGCCAGCAACACGGTCATGCCCCCAGCACTGGAACCACGAATAGCGATTCGCTTTGGGTCCACGCGACCTGTCGCCACCATATGGCGGCAAGCTGCTACGCAATCTGCCACATCCACAATGCCCCACTGGCCCTTAAGTCTGTTACGCCATGACCGCCCGAAACCCGTGGAACCACCATAATTCACATCCAGCACGGCAAAACCGCGAGATGTCCACCATTGCACCTTGAAGGAAAAACCGTCCTGCGCCCGTGCGGTTGGCCCTCCGTGCACCAGCACAATCATAGGAGGTTTTTCACCCTGAGGGACACAGGCCTGCCCATTGGCGGGGGGATAAAAAAAAGCGTGCCCTAACGGAGCATCGGCCCCATCCACAACAAAACGTACCGATTCGGGGCAGGAAATATCCGCAGGGTTCAGATTCAGCTTTGCTGCGCGACGCAGGACCTGCTGCACGCCTTGCCGGGCATCCCCCACCACAACTGCTGGCAGGGCATCAGGCGGGGCCTGCACCCACGCAAACCGTCCATCCGCCAAGGCAACGGGGCACTGGTCCGGGCTGCCAGCAAAAGGCACAATCTGACCGGAGGCCGTGCGCAAAAAGCACTGCCCTACTCCGTTGCGGACAGTCAGAGTCACACACCCTCCATCCGCCAAAGGCTGATAGCTGCTTTGGCCAAAAACCCATGCAGGTTGGCCCGTTTCTCCTTCCGGTGCGGGGTAAGGCAGCAGATGAGAACCGGCCTGCCACTGCACCTCCCACACCGTCCAGTTTTCTGCCCGGTCCGAAATGACCAACAACCGGCCATCAGCCGTCCAACGTGGCTCCACCAGCGATTCGCCACCATCTGCGCCAGCCAGAACCTGCACGGCTTCCAATGCCAGCACAGCCCCATCGGCCCCGCGCACAACACGCGCCAAGCACAAACGGGTAGAATCCCACGGCATATTAGGGTGGTCCCACTCAATCCACGCCAGCATCGTGCCATCGGGCGAACAGGTGGGGGACATGTAAAAATCCGCACCACTTTGCAACACCAGTCCATCCGGCCCCGTATGCGCACCAAGAACAACCAGAGCGCCCTGCGGCTCACCGGCAGTTCTGTGGTCCTCACGCACCGCCAGAACCGTGCTGCTGGTCGGGTCAAACCGCAGATCTGCAAAACGCACACCTTCCGCACCAGCTAGTAACTGGGGGGTAACGTCACCCTGCCTCAACTGCCAGACCTGAGCCGTGCGCCGGTCCGCGTACACAATGGCATGGGGCGCCACTGCATAGGCACCACCACCGTACTCATGCACCCGGGTGCCAACATCCGCTTCTGTTGGCAGCACTTCGGCCACGCCGCCCTGCGCAGACCAACGCATAAGGACCGTACGCCCCCCCTCCGCCGGACGCCGCTCCAGCCAGTACACAAGCTGATCAGTGGCGCGCACTTCCGACAGGGTCAGACTTTTACCGGCGACCAGAGCCGCGGTGACGGGTGAGGGCCAGCAGCCACAACGCATGGGCCGGGGCGTTTGAGCATGAGCACTATTCTGTTCCATCATGTGCTCAGTCTATCATGTAAAATACCGTAAACGGAAAGGCATGTGCCGCCTTCCATTCCATGCTAGGCAGGGGGTGCGGACCTGGCGGCTTTATGCTGTGGGCTTGACATGACGGGAGCGACTCTGCTCCTCCCCACATCTGCTGATGTTGTCTCTGAATTGGATTGTCTGTTCTGTTACACGCTCTGGAATCCATCTTTTCGCTTGATTATCTGACAACCCTGTTCACCCGTTATGGCTACGGTGTGGTTGGTGTTGTCGTCATGCTGGAAAGCATGGGGCTGCCCCTCCCTGCGGAAAGCCTGCTTATTACTGGCGCAATCTTTTGCGCGACCACCCACAAGCTCCAGATCGAAGGCATTATTATTGCCGGCGTGACAGGCGCGATCATGGGGGACAATCTGGGCTATATGATTGGCCACCGTCTGGGGCTGGGGCTTTTGCGCAAGCATGGTCCACGCTTTGGTCTGACCCCCGAACGCCTGCTGCTGGGACGCTATGTTTTCCTCAGGCATGGTGGGCCGGTCATTTTCTTTGGTCGCTTTGTGGCCATCCTGCGGATGTTCGTCGCCATACTGGCGGGAGCGAACCGTATGCCTTGGCACACGTTCCTGTTCTATAATGCGCTTGGTGGCCTGTTCTGGGCAGGTGGATACACGCTGTGCGCCTATCTGCTGGGAAGCGAGATTGCCAAACTCTCCGGCTGGCTGGCCGTTGCCTTTGGTGCCGCAACTCTGGTGGTCATTGGTGCTCTGGTTATCTTCATCAAGCACAATGAAAAACGTCTGACGGAGGAAGCCATGAAAGCAGCAGAACAGGATGAACAGCTCAAAGCCACGTTTCCATGATGGGGCGCAGCCCTTGGCGGGTTAAAAATACACAACCGCATCTGACTGGCCGTGTCGCACTGGTTACCGGAGCCAATAGCGGGCTGGGGTTTGAAACAGCTCTGGGCCTCGCCCACCGTGGTGCCAGACTGATCCTGCCGGTCCGCAACCCGGAAAAAGGACAGAATGCCCTAACCCGCCTGCGGGCCAGTTGCCCCATGGCCGATGTGACGCTGCTCCCCCTTAATCTGGCCTCCCTCCGCTCGGTCGCCGCATGTGCAAAGGCGATTGCCGCCATAACGGACAGGATTGATATCCAGATCAACAATGCCGGAGTTATGGCGCCAACCCGCCGGATGGAAACAGAAGACGGCTTTGAACTTCAGTTTGGCGTTAACCATCTGGGCCATTTTGCGCTAAGCGCACACCTACGCCCCTTGCTGGAAGCAGCGGAAAACGGGGGAATACTTGTAACCGTAGCCAGTCTGGCTGCGGGTAAGAACACCATCCACTTCAACGACCTTCAGTCCCGCCATCGCTACAGCCCGTTTGGGGCTTACCAGCAAAGCAAGCTGGCCAACCTGCTGTTTGCGCACGAACTGGCCCGCAGGGCTGGCGAACAGGGCTGGAACCTCCATTCCCGCGCAGCGCATCCGGGCTGGGCGGCCACTTCCATTGTGGCCAACGGCCAGGGTTCTACCCTGCCCTATCCTCTGGGGCTGATTGAGCAAACACTGGGCACGGCCATCTTGCGCGTTATGGGCCAGTCCGCCGCCGGTGGGGCTGAACCGCTGCTTTACGCGGCACTTTCCCCTCAGGCGCGGGATGGAGACTATTACGGCCCGCAGGGAGCAGGAGAACGGCGCGGGCCACCCGGCCCAGCCGTTGTGCCCCCCACTGCCCGCAAAGGCAGCCTTGCGGCCCGCCTTTGGGATGTTTCGGAACGGTTGACCAACACCGCGTGGTAAAGGCGAACCCCTTACCCGTGTGAGGAACGGCGCGCCCGACTCTGCTGGCGTAGAACCCGTTCAATCCAGTCGTTCAGTTTACGGGTTGTTTCTTCTGCGTCTTCCCGGTCGGGGTAAATGGTTGGGAAGCGCAGCGCCAGCCAGCGCCATGCCACCAGCCTCTTGTGCCGTTTTTCAGCCCGTTCCAGTTCCTCGCGCCCAGCGCGCTCCGCCGCAGGCAAAGGGCCAGTGCCCGGCGGCAGCACCCGGCGACCAGCCGCATGGTCCGCAGCCCAGCCCACCAGACGCCGTATCCCATTATCCCGATCATCTACCGGGCACATGGCGTAAGACCAGCGGGTGGTCAGGTCCAGCCCTTCTACCCCTTCCAGAGCCGAGGCAATGGCAAAAGCCTGCTCCATATCGGACAGACGGTAATTGGGGTCATCCTTGCGCAAGACCGCCCTGTGAATGCGCGAGAGCACACCATACAGGCTTTGCGACCCTATTTCGGACGCAACAGCTTTGACGATGTCCGCATCCGGCTGCACGTAAGGGCGCAGGTCTTCGGGCATTTCGGGGTCCGCATTCAACTGGCGGCGCACAAAGCTAGGGCTACCCGCCCCGGCCAGAACAGCCACAACCCCCGTCTCATGCTTACCAAAGCGCCCGGCACGCCCGCCAATCTGCTTGACCTCCTGCACGGTCAGGTCACGGGTCTGGCGGCCATCGTATTTTTTGAGCGCGGCAAACACCACCCGCTTGATGGACAGGTTAAGCCCCATGCCAATGGCATCCGTTGCCACCAGAATATCAGCCTGACCGTTGTTAAAGCGCTGCGCTTCGGCCCGCCGCACTTCCGGGCTGAGTGCGCCATACACCACAGCAACCCGCTTGCCGTGCTGCATAAGGGCTGCACGCAGGTCCAGCACCTCCCTACGGGAGAACGCAATCAACGCATCACCGGCACCAAGGTCGGCCAGACGCACAGGCTGGCTGGCGGCCTTGAGCGGGCTTTTACGCTCGAGCGAGATTTCGTCCAGCGGGTCACCACATAGTTCGGCAATCCGGCGCACCATGGGAATACAATCGGGCGCACCCAGCACATACAGGTGCCGGGCAGGTGCCCCCATAATGGCCGCAGTCCATGCAGCACCACGGTCCGTGTCAAACAGCATCTGGGCTTCGTCGATCACGGCCACATCAACAGGGCTGTAAAAGGGGCACATTTCCACCGTTGCCGCCAGATGCCTGCTCCCCGGCACCTCGATTCTCTCCTCCCCGGTGGATAGGGATGCCTCGACTCCACGGGCCGCCAGCGCCTCGCGGAACTCATGTGCAAGCAGGCGCAGGGGGGCGAGCGCCAACCCACTTTCGGCCTGAGCCAGCGCATTGAGCGCAGTATAGGACTTGCCGCTGTTGGTCGGCCCCGTAACCAGCGTAATCTGGCGGTTAAGAGCGCGTGCGGTTCTAAAATGGGCTGCGTATTTATCCAGCGCCGCCACACGGGCGATTACGGAATTGGCGACCTTACGCCCCATATCTGGCGCATGTTTGCCTTTACCAAGCCCGGATGCTGGCCCACCCCGCTCATCCCGCCGCCACTCGGATAGCTGGCCACGTAGGGCTACCAGAGCAGCCGGATCAAACTCCCACCGTTCCCGGCCGCCCGGCTCCTGCACTTTACGAGCCACGGGCAGCCGATTCTCGGCAATCCAGCGCAGAGCTTCGCGGTGTGAACAGTGGAGGAGTCGCGGCACCTCGTTAAACGGTACAAGGCTGTTTTCCCACGCCTTGAGCTGCTCTTCCTCCTGCTCCCGCCGGCTTTGTGCAGTTTTCTCAATTCGGCTTGCTGTGTTCTGGCGCTGCGCCTCTTCCCTCCGCGCCGTTTCCAGAAACGGGTCCCCTTCCGGCAGGTTAAAGGCAATGGCCACGGCCATCAGCAGCAGATCGGTCTGCGCAGGCGAGGGTACACGCCCAATGTCCACCAGGTCAGCCTGCACAGCGGCAAAAGCCGCACGGGGGGATGCCCCATACCCGCGCAGCCGCGCCAGACTGACGGGAGCCAGCGCGTGTTCAAGCGCCTGATCATCCGCATCCGGATCAATTATGCCCGAGACCGCTTCTTCTATTTCTTCACGCGTAATCCAGATTCGGCCACTCCGCCGGGTACGGTCCAGCAGGCGGGAAATCCATTTTTTGCGGCGTACCTGGCACAACACAGCCCGGTAGGTCTCGTCCGGCACCTCACGCGCTCCGGGCTCCAACGCGCGGGCAACACGGCGCAGAACTTCGGTTTCTTCCTTGGGTTCGGGCATCAGGCCCGTATGGGCCACGGCACGGGCAAGCGCGTCACGCGCGGGGGAGGCAGGGGTATCTGACGTCATGCCCTACTCTTGCGTCATCCCGCGTGCCGGAACAATGGCTCTGGCCCATGCTTCATGTAAAAATCAAACATTCACCCCCCAAACATCACGGTTCAGGGTGTGATTACGCTTGATATGGCAGCCACCTTGTGACCATTGTGCCCGCCAATGGCGGTTTGTGGCTTCCAAGCGAGGCTGTTCCTGCCCTGCTGTGTGAAGCGGGAACACGTCTTGTGACGAATTTGCACTGGCGTCCCACGCGCCTGCCCCTTAAAACGCCGCCAAAGCACCAGGGTTGCCTTCTGCTTATTGAAGCACTGTCCCCTTTGGGCGGAAGCGCGCCATCTATCTGATCTGCTATAAGCGGAGTACAAAGCGGTCCATGTCTGAAACCATTCTTGATAACGACGTTCTTCCCCGGATGTCTGCCTCTGAAGTGCCGAGCGCCCTGCTGCCGGTAGAAGGGCAGGACGGTGTGTGGCATCTTGCTCCCCCCACCAAGGAGTACGGTCACCTTTACCCGGCCAAGGTGCTGACCGTGCACCACTGGACCGACCGCCTGTTCAGCTTCACCACCACGCGCGACCCCGGCCTGCGTTTTGAAAACGGCCAGTTCGCCATGATCGGGATTGAAGTGGACGGCAAGCCCCTGCTGCGCGCCTACTCCATTGCCTCCCCCAATTATGCGGATGAAATGGAGTTCCTCTCCATTGCCGTGCCGGATGGCCCGCTGACCTCCCGCCTGCGCCACGTCAAGGTCGGCGACACGGTTCTGATCGGTCGCAAGCCCACCGGCACCCTGCTGCTGGACAACCTGCGCCCCGGCCGTAACCTGTACTTCCTGTCCACCGGCACCGGTCTGGCTCCCTTTATGAGCCTGATCAAGGACCCGGAATGCTACGAGCGTTACGACCACGTCATTCTGAGCCACACCGTGCGCATTTCCGGCGAGCTGGCTTATGCCAACCACATTCGCCACGAACTGCCCAAGCACGAGTTCCTTGGTGAAGATATTAGCGGCAAGCTGCTTTACTACCCGGCCGTCACGCGTGAAGACTTTGCCGTGACCGACCGCATTACCAAGCTGATCGAAACCGGGAAGATCTTTACGGATCTGAACATCCCCGCCCTCGACCCCGAGCATGACCGCGTGATGATCTGCGGTTCGCCCGAAATGCTGGCCGATACGGAAGCCCTGCTCCAGGCCCGCGGGTTTGATGAAGGCAACATGTCCACCCCCGGCGCTTACGTGGTGGAAAAAGCTTTTGCCGAACGGTAAGGATACCCCAACCTTACGTTGAAAAGACCCTCAGCACAGCACCAAAGGAGCCTGCCCCATGACATATGACTTCGATCTTCTGGTCATAGGAGCAGGCTCTGGCGGTGTACGATGCGCACGCATTGCCGCTGGGCATGGCGCGCGTGTTGGCGTGGTGGAAAGCCGCCACTGGGGTGGCACATGCGTCAATCTGGGCTGTGTGCCCAAAAAGCTGATGGTCATGGCCAGCGATTATGCCGACATGGTGGAGGACAGCCACGGCTTTGGCTGGTCTACCACCCCCGGCACACATAGCTGGCCAACCCTGATCGCCGCCAAGGACCGCGAAATTACGCGCCTGAACGGCATTTACGTATCCATGCTGGAAAAAGCGGGCATTACCCTCTTTACCGGCCATGCCCAGTTTGTGGACGGGCATACCCTGCGTATTACCCCCTCCCCTCTGGCGCCTACGGAACAGCCCCGGACTGTTACCGCTAAGCGAATCGTCATTGCCACCGGCTCTACCCCCTCCAAGCTGGATATTCCGGGGGCCGAACTGGCCATTACCTCCGACGAAGCCTTTGCCCTACCAGAGCGCCCACAACGGGTGGTCATGATTGGGAGTGGCTATATCGGCATTGAATTTGCCGGTATTTTTGCGGGCCTTGGCTCCAAAGTAGACCTTGTTTACCGCCGGGACCTGCCCCTGCGTGGCTTTGATGAGGACATGCGCACCGCTCTGGCAGACGCCATAGACGCCCGCGGCATTACCCAGCACCACCATGCCAACCCCACCCAGATTGTGCAGGACGGACAGGCGCTGGTTCTGACACTGGATAACGGGCAGACTCTTACGGCGGACTGCATCTTTATGGCCACTGGGCGCCACCCTAAAATTGATTCGCTAGGGTTAGGCAATACGTCCATCACAACCGTGGATAATGGCCGTATTCAGGTAGATGCCAACAGCGAGACGACACACCCCGGCATTTACGCCATCGGGGACGTAACCGACCGCATCAACCTGACCCCCGTTGCCATTGCGGAAGGCCATAACCTTGCCGACCGCCTGTTTGGCAAGGCTCCACCCCGCCAGTGGTGCTACGCTACCACGCCCAAAGCTGTCTTTTTCTCCCCCCCTGTCGCCACCGTTGGCCTGACGGAAGATGAAGCGGCTCAGAACGGTGCGGTCGATATTTACCTCACCCGTTTTACCCCCATGCGCTACACGCTGGCTGGCCGCGTGCGCAAAACGGTTATGAAGCTGGTTGTGGACCAACAGAGCCAAAAGGTGGTTGGCGTGCACATTCTGGGCGATGAAGCACCGGAAATGCTTCAGGCCGTTGCTATTGCCGTAACCGCTGGGCTGACCAAGGCGGACTTTGACCGCACCATTGGCATCCACCCCACTTCAGCCGAAGAACTGGTGACCATGCGCACCCGCACGCGTGAAACTCCTAAAGCTGACAAGTAAGGACAGACCCCATGGCCGCACCCGCACAGAACGTCCCGCACAAGGCGCATGATCTGGCGCTTAAAAATGGCTCTGTCGTCCTGCCTGACGGCACGGTGGAAACAACGGTTTATGTGCGCGATGGCCGAATTAGCGCCATTGGTGGCACAGCCGATGCTGCGCGGGTGGTGGATTGCACCGGCCTGACCATTCTGCCCGGTGTGATTGACACACAGGTCCATTTTCGGGAGCCGGGTGCTGTCGAAAATGAAGACCTTGAATCCGGCAGCCGCTCCGCCGTTCTTGGCGGTGTGACGGGCGTTTTTGAAATGCCCAATACCAAGCCCACCACCTCCACGCCTGAAGCCGTAGCCGACAAACTGGCCCGCGCCAAAGGCCGGATGTGGTGTGAACACGCCTTCTATGTTGGTGCAACATCCGATAATGCCGACCATTGCGGCGAACTGGAAAAACTTCCGGGCACTGCGGGCATTAAGGTGTTTATGGGGTCTTCCACAGGCAACCTTCTGGTCTCGGATGATGACATGCTCGAGCGCGTCCTACGATCAGGCCAGCGCCGTGTTGCCATTCATGCTGAAGATGAAGCCCGACTGATCGAGCGCATGGGTGAGCGCGTGGAGGGTGACCCGGCCTCTCACCCCGTCTGGCGGGATGATGAAACAGCCATGCGCGCCACCACGCGGGCGCTGCATCTGGCACGCAAAACCGGACGGCGGGTGCATATCCTCCACATTACAACCCCGGCGGAACTGGAACTGATCTCCCAGCACCGCGATGTCGCCTCCTGTGAACTGACACCGCAGCACCTCACGCTGGCTGCCGAGGAAGCCTACCCCCGGCTGGGCACCTTTGCCCAAATGAACCCGCCTATTCGCTCCGCCGCACATCGCGATGGACTGTGGCATTGGGTCTCGCAAGGGATGCCTGATGTTATTGGTTCCGACCATGCTCCCCACAGTCTGGCCAACAAAGGCAAAACCTACCCCGCCTCCCCATCGGGGATGCCGGGTGTGCAGACACTGCTCCCCCTCATGCTCAACCATGTCGCCCACCATCGCCTGACCCTACGCCGTCTGGTGGACCTGACTTCCGCCGGGCCACAGCGCCTGTTCGGTCTGGTGCGCAAAGGCCGCATTGCCGTGGGGTATGATGCGGACTTCACAATCGTGGACCTCAAAGCCCGCTGGACGATTGAGCAGGACTGGCTGGCCTCCCGGTGTGGGTGGTCCCCCTTTACTGGCGAAACATTGACCGGCAA
This sequence comes from Acetobacter ghanensis, assembly GCF_001499675.1. NCBI lineage: Bacteria > Pseudomonadati > Pseudomonadota > Alphaproteobacteria > Acetobacterales > Acetobacteraceae > Acetobacter > Acetobacter ghanensis. The sequence continues at coordinate 548,559 of NZ_LN609302.1, read as the reverse complement.
GCCCATTGGTACCATTATTCGTGGGCATCAGGTTATGTGGGAAGGCACTCTGGCTGACAAAGCCGTAGGGGAGCCCTTCCGCTTTGATGCAACAGATAGACCAGCTTGAAAATTTTTAACGCGGTGGCCAAATAATTAGGGAATAGGGTATTTTGCCTTCAGTTTGACCAGCACGACATCTGACACACTCTGGACAAGAGAAAGGCCGGGCTAACACATGACAAGGCGTATGGACTCCAAAGGTGTTATTGCCGTTATTGCGGCATTTGCCATACCTACCCTGCTGCTTCTTGTCTGTGGTGCTGTCGATCTGACTCGCATTTATATTGTCAAACAACGTGCCCAGGCAGGGGTGGATGCAGCCGCCCTTGTTATTGGATCGGAAGGGTCTGCGGATGAGCCTGCCAAAGGGCAGGCTGATGCCGAAAAAATATTCTGGAGCAATTTCAACCCCAGCGGCACCTCACAAACCAGCGGTGTGCTCAATTCCTCCGTCGTCACCATGAATGTGGGCGACTACAACTCAAGCACAAAACAGGTTCCGGTAACGGTTACTGTTTCGGTCCCCCTTATTTTCAGTATGCTACAAAAATCGGGGGCCACAACAATTACGGCCGTTGGCTACGCCACATTTGACCAGCAAACCGGTTCCGGGCGCGGCTGGATGGCCCTGCTGTGCTACAAAACGTCCGATGCCAGCCCGCCAACACAATGTCAGGCCAATTATCCGAGTTACGCGGCCCTTCAGGTTGTACCTTCCAGCACCGACCCTGTGATTGTAGATGGCCCGGTCTGCTATTCTGATAAAAGCTACTCTGGCGAACTGGGCACTGCGTGCCTAAGCACCTCCTCTATCGTCAATCAGTCCAGCCTGACGCTCTCTACAAATGCAACCCTGACTGCCCAAAGCACTGACACGAACGGGAATAGCTGCTCGAACTGTGACTCTGTCCAGCTGGATGGTGGCTTTACGGTTAAAGCCGGCACAACCACCATTACTGGCATGAATGTTGATAACCACGGCAGCACGTCTGTAACCAACAGCACCCTGACTGTCGAAAATTCAGGCACCTACCATAGCAGTGGTGCCCTCACGTTCAGCAATGCGGCATTTAATGGCCTGAGCAACGAAGTCACCAAGGTTGATAGCCAGACAACGCTGACCAATAGCACTCTGGCGCTGGATAACGGCCAGTACTGTGACAATGGGATAACCGCAACCAACGCCACCATAAGTGCGACAAATGGCGGGTCACTGGGATGTAGCAGCAACCCACAGAGTTCGCCGTGGAGCATACAGAACGGTTCGAAGATGCTCCTGTCCTCAGGCGCCAGTCTTTATATCCGAGGTGGCAGTAATTTTACGGTCGATGCCTCCTCGTTTGATATCAATGATTCCTTGGTCAACATTGGTGTTAACGCAGGCGTAAACCTGAATGTTAATGACCAGAGCACCCTGACGATAGAAAACAACTCTACCCTGTATGTTTACAACTACCTTGTCATACAGGGCGGTTCTTCTTTTACGTCATCCGCCTCCACCATTTCCGCATCGGGTTTAACGCTGAGTAATTCGGGCACTCTGAACCTTGGTAATTCGACCAGCTTTACGGTTACGGGGCAAACAAACACGGCCATTTCTTCGGCCCTGAATATATCTGGTGCAAGTTCAGCCACCATTTCTGGTTATGCGCCTATTTCATCAGGTGCTGTCATCACCGTAACCGGTTCCAATAGTAGTCTCGTATTTAACGGTCAGACTCCTATCAGCAACACGACGATCAATGTTACCAATGGGGCTTCCGTCACATTTAATAACGCGCAGTCCATGAGCAACGTTGTTCTCAACGTGTCCGGGGGTGGATCAGCCACATTCAAGAATGTTAACGGGTATACTGTGTCAGGCATTACCGGCACCGTTAATGGCTCTCAAAGCGCCATTAATTTTGCAGTTTCCTCCCAAAAAGGGAGCTTGAATACAAATATTACGTCTCAGAACGGGGGCGTTCTCTCGATCACATATCCATAAAAACGATGGCTACCTTTAATCCATCGTAGCGGTGGTCGTGAACACCGATGTGCTCTGGTACTTTGCATCACAACCATTCACCACCACCACAGCCATGTTGCTTGCTGCATTCTGCAAGGAAGACATAATCGTGGACGAGTTCTCGGTCTGTGATGCGCAGGCGCAAGCACCGGGTACGGTGTAAAGGGTTTTTTCCTTATTGGCGACTGTCACACACAGGCCTGTCAGGTCATTGAGCAAGGTATCTGATGTCGCCGCATTCAGAATCGCCTCAATCGTCGTCGTGGACAGAGTGTCAGACCGGGCCACAACCTGCCCTACATGAGCCGTCAACGTATTAAGGCGATAATAATCACGCATTTCCGCAATGACTGTAACAATGCCAAATAACATGACGCCGCCAACAATCATAAACAATGCGGCCTCGATAGAGACGCTGCCTTTACGACGATGAACAGGATTGTGCTGTGGTCTCATGCACCAATACCTTTTCTGTGTGTGACCAACCTGACCGGTTGGTAACCATACCAGCCCATGATGTAAGAAACGGCTGGGTATAAGTAAATGTATATGGGATGGCACCATTAACCGAAGTGCCATCAGTTGAAATGCTGACATTTGCGCTTTGCACAATACCTGGCGCCTGTTCGCTCACCAACGTCTGCAAAAAGCTCGTCAAAGGCTGGCAGTTTTGTCCACTATTGGCATCGCCGCTGTCCGTGTAGCCTGTTTCCAAAAAGCGAGCAGCAGTTTCTACACCATTCTGGAAAACCATCTCGGTCACCAGTTGCCAGCCTGTTTCCACAATTGCAAAAATCATCACCATGCAAACAGGAAGAAGCAAGGCGGCTTCAAGCGCAGCAACACCTCTTTTGTCGGTTTTAAAGCGTACCATGCTTTAGGCCCAACTGTTGGTAAGAGTTAAGAACCTTCTCTGCCCGATCGCGCGACATATCATGTTGTAATGTTTGACGGGCGGCGGCTGCGTTCCCCATCATAAACTGCGTGTAGGCCAGATTAGCGCGAATTTTTGGTGTGGCATCAGAAGACTCCGCCAGTGGAGAAAGCATAAAGAGGGCCGAATCATACCGGCCGACCAAAGCGTAGGATAAACCAAGGTTACTCTGGGCTGCGATCAACAATGGATCTAGCTTCATAGCCTGATAGTAGGCGGCCTGCGCCTGCGTATGCTGGCCAGCATAATCCCGCGCAATACCCAGATCCGTCCACACCTGAGCGTCCTTAGGAAAACGCTTGGCCATGTCTTCCAGCCGGGTCAGGGCGCGTTTAGGCATAAGCCGCAGATCTATCCTCGCCAGACCTTTCATCGCGTCGAGACAATTACGGTCCTTTGCCAACGCATCCTGATAAAACAGAATGGCAGGCTGATAGCGCCCTAATTCCGCATTGGCCCGCCCCAACGCCAGCAGGGTCGGAATATCCTCCGGGTGTTCCTGAATCCGCCTCTGGAGCAGTTTCAGGGCCGCCATGGGTGCGCCGTTGTTCATTTCCACAGTGGCAGTCTGCAGGTCTTTTTTCTCAAGATCCTGCTTGCTTGCACACCCGGAAACCAGAACGAGCAAACCGACGGCAAAACGTGCCGACATACGCAAAACATTAGACATGATGCACTCCTGATTGCGTATAATCGCCTTACTTCCAAAATTGTACAGCAAGTGGACCAAGCACGACAATGAACAGAACCGGAAGGATAAAAAGAATCATGGGCAACGTGATAAAAACCGGCAACTGAGCAACACGTGCCTGATAACGCATCATAGCATCCTGCTTCACATCATCCGACAAGGTTCTGAACGCATCTGCCAACGGGGTTCCCGTCTCGAATGACTGGATCAGAATGGAAGACAGCTGCTTCATCACCGGCAGGCCAGTCCTTCTGGCCATCTGCCGAAACACCTCATACCGATCGGGAATAAGCTGCATGTCCTGTAGTGTCAGACGGAACTCGTTTGCCACATCCTTGTTCAGCGAGGTCAGATCCTGAGCAACACGGCCAATACTGACCTCAATGGGCATACCGGCCTCGGCACAGATAATCAGCAGGTCCAAGGCCTGCGGCATACCCTCTTCTACGCCCTTGAGATACTTTTTATGAATCTGGCTCAGAACCATATCTGGCAGAACAATACCTGTAACCGGCAGAAAAAGCGGAAGCATGACATGGCTGAACAGGCCGGTGTCGGTCGATAAAAAAATGTAAATTCCGCTTATGATCCCAACAAAAAAACAGAAAACCTTTGCCCCGATAAACGTATAAAAAACCTTGTTATTCGCTTCTGATTTTTTGGAAATACTGACTATAATCTCATCAATTGTTTTCTTGGGTATAATATTGGCATGAACAATGATCCTACCGATTTTGTAGAGTACGCCATAAACATCGATGCCTTTTTTTTCAAAATTAACATTCTTATCAATGATACAGAATTTTTTAATTCTGTTTTTACGTACATCCAGCTTCTTTTCCTGTTCGACAATGTAAATCATCCCCAGGCACATCAACGTAATAAATAAGACAGCTGCTATAGCAAGGGCCGACATAATTTATCCTAGCACCTTTATCAGCAACAGTTTGATGGAAGCCAGACCGACAAGCCAGAAGCCTGCTGCCAGCCATATAACATAGTGGCCGTTAGGCGTGGTAAATACCGGGTCAAAGTAGTGTTTATTCTGCAACTCCAGCACAGCCCCAATAACAATTGGCATCCCCAGCAGAATGTAACTCGTCATTCTGGCCTCGCCCGATGCAGCATACCCCTTACGCCGCACTTCCATTCTGCTGCGCAGCGTCTGCTCCAGACTAGCCATAATATCCGCCATTGTGCCGCCGCTCTCGGCCTGTAGGCTAACGACAATAGACAGCAGTTTATATTCTTCCAGCGTAATCCGCTGGCTCATGGCATGAAACGCGCCAGGAACACTGGCCCCAATGGCCACATCCTGCAAAACTCGACCAAATTCACTGGCTGTTGGCTCGCTGGCCTCGCTACTTACGAGCTGGACAGCACGGGACAACGGCATACCAACACGCAGGTCGCGCACCAACATGCCTATTGTATCAGGCAACTGATCATACAGCTTTCGGTTATACCGTTTGCCCATATAGGTATAAAAAAATCGAAAGCAGAATATCCACGCGAATATTGACAAAAATGCCCATGTGAAATTAACGAACAGCGCACAAAAAGAAAAAATAACAGCAAAAATTGAAAGAGAGATTATAAAGACATTCCTGTTATTTTTTATAGAAGACTCCGCAACTTTGAAGTTGAGAACCCTATACAAAAAATATCGCAAGACCTTGTTTATTTTGTGCGAGAACACATAAATACTTAAAGGATCTTCTTCAACTTTTGGCAGAACAACATAAGCCGAAAGAGACTCTTCAATCCGTTGGCTTCGTTTTTCCTGCCTTTGCAAAAGAAAATAAATATAAACTCCCCCGGCCACCCACAACAGAAAAAAAACAACACCGGATAACAGGAGAGAATTCATAATCTGGCCTCAGACAGAGCGGAATTCCACAGACGATCCATGTCGCAATATTGCAGCTTCTCAAAAAAGCTTGGACGGGCAGCAGAGACTTTATAATGCGTTTTCAGACGTCCGGTTTCATCTTCCCCATCAAATGCCATCCGGAAAATGTCGTTCATCACCACAACATCATTTTCCAGCCCTACCACGTCACTCACCTGCACAATACGCCGCACCCCGTCACGCTGGCGGCCAATCTGGACAATCAGATCCACAGCCCCAACAATCTGCGTACGAATGGCCGAAAGAGGCAACGACATGCTGCCCATCTGCACCATGTTTTCTATTCGGGTGATGGCGTCTTTGGCATTGTTGGAGTGAATGGTGGACATGCTGCCGTCATGGCCCGTATTCATGGCCTGCAACATGTCAAAAGCCTCAGCCGAGCGCACCTCACCAATAATAATACGGTCTGGTCGCATACGCAGGGCGTTTCTGACCAGATCTCTCTGCGTCACTTCCCCGCGCCCTTCCAGCGATGCGGGGCGCGTTTCCATACGCACAACATGGGGCTGCTGCAATTGAAGCTCCGCAGCATCTTCCACAGTAATGACACGCTCACCAAAATCAATAAAACGGGAAAGTGCATTAAGCAGCGTGGTTTTCCCTGACCCGGTACCACCCGAAACAATAATGTTCAGCCTGATTCGGGCAGCAATTTCCAGAATTTTTGCCAGACTTTCAGAGCAAGAACCATTTTCCACCATTTTTGCAAAATCTATTTTCTGCTTTGCAAATTTTCGAATGGAAACATATGGCCCATCCAGAGCCAGTGGAGGAAACACAATATTGACGCGCGACCCATCCTTAAGGCGCGCATCTACCATAGGGCTGGATTCATCAACACGCCGCCCCATATCTGTAGCAATACGCTGACAGACAGACATCAGATGCCTCTGATCACGAAAACGCACGGGGGCGACAACAACTTTACCGCTCCGCTCGACAAAAACCCGGTTTGGTCCGTTGATCAGAATATCATTGATTTGGTCATCTTCCAGCAAAGGCTGGATCGGCCCCAACCCTTTAATGTCGTTAACCAGTTCGGACGTGATTTCCTTCTGTTCACGCAGATTCAAATGGATGCGCTGATCTGTTGCTACCTGATCAACCACCCGTTCAATGGCATGGGCCAACTGATCTGCTGACAGAGGGAGAATAAGGGCCGGGTCAAGCTGGGTCAGGCAGCCCCCCCTTAACATCAACCACTGGTCATGCGTCAGGGTCTGTTCCGCAGGCTCTGGTTCTACAACTTCTTCAGGAATAACCGGCAATGGCTCTGGGGCTGTTTCTGCTGGTGGCTGCAAAAACTGAAGACGCCTCAAACGTTCAACGCGATCGCCGCTATCTTCATTAGCCATGGTTTTACTTTCTTCTTAATTTTGAGAACAATGCAGAAATCCGGCCACGCCATCCACTCTGGCTATGCTGACCCGGCACATGCACCGAAAGACCAGTCTGAGCTAGAAGCATCATGGCGTTACGAAACTGCACATTCTGGCTAATCAGCGGCTGCCCATTAATTTCTGCCTCACCAAAATCCTTTGGCATATAAGGGATAACCACATCCGGTTGCAGATTAAGACTTTTGCACACTTCTTCCATGGACAATGTGCCCGGTCGGCCATAGTTGTTCAAAACGTAAATTGGCCGTGTTGGCAAAGACCCTTTTGGCAGCGCCGCCAAAGCACGCAGCGTATCACGAATAGAAATAAGTGTAGGGTCCAACACAAAAATAAGCTGCTGAGCCTCTTCCAGCAATGCCAGATACATATCTCCATCACGCCAGCTGGATTCTGCCATGATAAAGTGAAATTTGGTCCGCACAAACTCAATCAGAGCTTTAGACGTTGCCGGAGCAATTCTTGGGCGATTCAGAATAGGCCCAACGGCGGCCAGCAGATGCAACCTGTCGGAAAGAACCTGTGTGCTGCGCTCTATCAGCAGGCCATCCATACGGTCAGGCGTTTCCAGAACAGCCTGAAGACCACTGTTGTTTTCCGCATTCAACAAAAGTCCCAACTTGCTGGACTGGAGGTTGAAGTCAACCAGAAGCGTATGCCGCTTGAGTTCCTCGGCAACACACCAGCCAAGATTGGCCAAAATGGTCGAAACCCCAACCCCGTCACGCACCCCCGTCATAAGTATAAAACTGCCGCCGTTGGCCGCTGACCTGAACTTCTGACCATGCAGAATAATGCCGCCAAAAAAGCGGACAACCAGATTCTGCACCAATGGGTGGTAAAGATACTCGGCAATACCAAAACCATGCGTAATGGCGCGGTAAAAATCCACATCCTGCCGGTCACCCACAATCATGAGGGTAACACTTGGCGGAACTGTACCAGCAATATCACGCACACAGGTCAGAGGGTCCGAGGCGCCCCCTATATCGACAATGACGTAGGGTGGAACATCATTTTTCTCAAGATAGTCCATAGACTGGTCAAGAGAAAGACGTAGCACTTCCCCCTGATCGGGACAGACACTGTGAATGAAGTCTATAAACATGCTTTCTGTCTCGGCACTTTGTACCAATGCCAAGACACGAATATCGCTTTCGTTTGCTTCGGGCGTAGTGGAAATCTGCGTGCGCGTTTCAGACACAATCGTTAATTCCCTGACCCTTCGGAATTTTCACTGTTACTACCACTTTGAACCTGAGCAACATCTGTATTAGGCAGTTTTTTAACCTTGCCATCTCTCCAGCGCTGAACAGCTTCTGCTGCCTCATGGCCATCGCTTGGCCCCAGCTTTCTGCCGGAGACGAGGTCAGATTTACGCTCAACCTGCGCAGCAATATTGGCCTCATAAATATGCAATGGCCGCCAAGTATACGGTTGGGTCTGCGGGTCCATACTGGAACACCCCACCACAAACACACAGGCCACCAAGGGCGCAGAAAACATTACGATCTTATTAAAATAGGCGGAATACCGTGCCATATCGTTTACTCCACCATAAATCCAGCGTCGCCAGTATCCATTTTCTGCCACGGCCGTTTTTTCCTGACATCCGTGCCGCTCTGACGCATCAGAAAAACCCGCTCAAGGTCAGTCGGGGGTACCCATCCTTCATCTGGCGTGTGCAGACTGTTGATGTCATCAACCGGAGCAACCAGATAAGGCGTGACAATAATAACGAGTTCAGACTCGTTTTTCTGGAAACTGCTGGACTTGAAAAGCGCTCCAAGGATGGGAATATCCCCCAGCCAAGGCAGGCCAGTTGTGTTGATTTTTGTGCTGTCTGACAACAACCCGGCAATAATGAAGCTTTGCCCGCTCCCCAACTCCACCGTTGTATCGGCCCGGCGCACCGTAATGGCCGGAATCTGAACAGAGTTGGAACCATTCTGGTAGGTCACCGCCCCATCGCTGGACAGAGCACTGACTTCCGGCCGAACATGTAAGTTAATACGGCCATCCGCCAGAACTGTTGGAACAAAACCCAACGACACACCATACTGTTTGAACTGCACGTTGGTGTTGCCGCCATAGCTGGATGTCGGAATAGGGTATTCACCCCCGACAAGAAAGCTGGCTGGCTGGCCGCTTATGGCCGTCAGATTGGGCTCTGCAAGACTATGGATCAGCCCATCGGTCGCCAGTGCGTCAATCACCGTTTCCATCGTGACCGGGGTCTTGCCCACATTAAAGCGAGAAGTAATGCCAATGCTGCTTTGTAGGGTCGTCATGGCGGCCAACGGACTCTGCGTTGCCGCAGCCACCGTTACAGACGTACCCAATGCGTTTACATTCTGCCATTCCACGCCCAGTTCGCGCACAAGGGAACGATCCATTTCCACAATCCGAACGCGCAGATTGACCTGAATGGACCCCGGCACAGTCATATAATCCGCCACATAGCCATCTTTGCCAGCAAGAGATTTGGCATGATCAACCAGCTTTTGCGCCGCCTGCGGGTCTGGAGCCTGCCCTTCTATACTCATACCATCTGGAGAGGGTGAGATTGTTACGCCGGGCGTCTCAGAGCCATATTTCTGCCTGAGTAGAGAGGCATTATAGCCAGATGCAACAACATGCACCGTATAACGAGCAATAACGTCCCCTGTGGCCGATGTTGCCTCAATGCTTGTGTTCCCCGGCGCCACCCCGAACACAAAAAAGCTGCGCGGGCTGGCAGGACGGACTTCTGCCACCTTGGGGTCGGCCGAAAACAGACTGGTCGCGCTAGCTGGCAGCTTAACAACACGCCCAGCCCCACCAGCCAGTACAATTTGCCCGGAAGGAACGCCCGCCTCCGCAGCATATGCTTGTGGGCACAGCCCATCCAAAAGGCCGGACGTCATGGAGGCTGCGAGGGTCAACAGGCACAGCCCATACTTTTTAAAACTGTACATTAAGTGAGCCTGCCGTCCCGTTATAAACATGCACCGTTGTCCCACCGTCATTCACAGCTGAAACATTACCAACCGTTTTTGCCCCAAAGTCAGGCACATCGCCCACCTGATTGTCCTTAACCTCCGGGGCCAGCAGTTGATCATGCCGATGAGAAGACTGAATGGCGAGAGAAAGATGCCCCATTTCCGCTGCAACAGTTATGGCAACAGCCTGCTCTGGCGTGACTTCAAGCGTAACCGTCGTAGGGGGTGCCGGAGGAACTGAAGGTTTATTATTGTGAAGCGGACCTTCAGACCCACTTTCTGCACTCAGTATATCAGGAGGCAGAAATGTCTGATCGACAGCAATAACCCGCACCCCTGCAGCCACGCCACGCGCAACGACAGAAGGCGGTGCGCTGCCAGAATGAAAAGACTGCGTCAGAATCAGGTCCACATGGTCTCCCGGCTCCACCAGTCCACCTACGCTGCTTACAGGTGTAACCTGTATACTCACGGCCCGCATATTGGGCTTGAGCGCCGCAGGCAGAAACCCCGGAGCCCCCACTGGCAAAACCTGTGACGACCGTAAAATATTACCCGGCTCAATAGCGCCGATTACCACCGCACCATGTACACTTTTACGATCGGCTTTTGTATCCTTTACCGCACCTTCGGGGAGTTCGGAACGCGGCAGAACCTTCGTGACAAAGCTGTCATCGCCTCGCACAAAATCCCCAACCTGAAAAGCATGAGTCGCAACCAGCACCCGCTCGACAGGAATCGGCGGCGGTGCTTTGGGCTGTACGACAGGGCGTGTCAACGCACGAAAAAACAGAAAACCGCCCAGACCACCTACAGCCAGAAATACAATTAACAGTATGCGAGGGTTCATAAATTACGCCCGATCGTCCATACAAAGCCAGACGCAATGCCTATAGCATAAGGCAATGGTGCACCACGCCTAATTCTCCAGCACTCAACCCGTACGGCGCGCCCAAACCGACGGGACGATGGCACACGCAGGCGCCCCCTGAAAGCAAGATAAACCGCTGCCAGCACACCTCCTGCAATGGCTATATGAAAAATATACCACAGCTGCTGGGAAGGCGAAAACAGGAGAGATGACGCAGCAATAAGCTTGACGTCTCCTCCGCCGATCAGGCGGAGGAGCCATAAAACAAAAATACACAGAAGATAACAGCGCCACCCACAATGCCATGCCAGCCAAGCACTGGCACCATCAGGAGGCCAAGCAATACGAACGCACCAGAAATCCAGTCCGGGATCTCCCTAGCCCGGATATCCGTCACGGCCGCAAAAAAAGAAGGAGAATTGCAGATAAAACTACAATTCTCCCCTCTAAACTACACAACAGAGCGCTCGTCACCTTTACGCCTCAAAAAACATAAAGGGCGCACGCCCTGTTATGCGCCTCCGCAGGGCTGCAATGGTATTGCTTCCACAACACCACGCAGCCACAATGCCGAGGGTAACCTTACGACGAACTATTAGCTCGAAGCGGCTTTCGAAGCCTGGTTGGTCAGGCCGGAACCGATGTCGTTAAACGCGGTGTTCAGGCTGGTGCCCAGATGAGCAAAAGCATAACCGATAACGGTCACGAGCACCGCAGCGACCAGAGCGTATTCCAGAGCGGTAACGCCCTTACGGTCCTGCATGAACCCACGAGCAAACTGCTTAATACGAAAAACGAAATTTTCCATGATTCTTCCTTAGTGGTAAGAAAAGTTATCTTCCTTCAATATTCAATATAAGATCTTACTCTGATCAAACAAAGAGGAAGCAAAGATGATTAAACATATTTAACAAACATGATGAGATGTATCCATGACTTCATCAAAAAAATAGCCAAAAACTGCACTTTTCTGCGGCATGTGTATGATCGATACAATTTGAAAAATATTTTTTAATGAATTTTGAACATATACTTAAACCGTCTGAATAACAGATCTATGAATTTATAAAGAATAGGAAGCCCTATTTTTTTCGACTCGCACCCCGTTTATCGGCCGGAAAAGCCAGATCTATACATTGCGCAAAAAAATTAATTGGACCTATACTTGCCGTGAAAAATCCGGACCTTTCAAAATCAACAGCTTAACGCGTAATCTCGACACAGATAGTCATGATTTTTCCCTCATTGATGCGTGGAAAAATATTTATACATAACAAGCATGGCGAAAGAACGTCTTTTTAATGTCCCTCAATACTGCCCGCAAAAAACGTCACGACACACTGTCTGCATGGCTGAAAATAGTAGCAGTTCTGGTTTTGTTTTTAGGATTCATCGTGAATCTTCTCCCCAGAACCGGCAATACGTACCATGACTCCGATACATGGATGCGACTGGCATTTATTGAGCAGTGCCTGACGGATTATTTTACGGGCTACACAGACCCTACGCACCCCCACACGGGCGGTTTTATCGGACATCTGACCCAATATTGGTATCGGCATGAGGGCGCTGGTTATGGGGGTATGCCCATCCACTGGACTCTTCCATACGATCTTTTGGTTGCGCTGACGGCGCTGCCGTTCCTCCCCCACGGCTTAACCATTCATCAGGCTCTTGCGCAGGCGCATTTTATTGTTGGGCCTTTGTCGTTCCTCATCATAGTCTGGGCCTGCTGGGTGCTGACAACGGTTGTTACCCCTCGTCACGCCCGACCGGGTGTGTTGGTCTGGGTCAGCCTGTTTATGCCCACAGCAGCCGTGCTCACCGCCTATATCCTTCCGGGCCGGGTCAGCCACCATGGTCTGTCTTTTGCTTTGGCCGTCCTCTCGCTGGCCTGCACGTTACGTTTTTTAAGAACCCCGGCTCCAAGCAAAGCTTTTTTTGCAGGCCTTACTCTGGTTCTGGCCATGTGGAGTTCCATTGAGACACTCCCGTTTGAACTCCTGACCTTTTTTGTGCTGTGGGCTGGCTGTTTGTGGCGGGGACAAAGCGCCATCATCGCGCACCGTCTGAATATCAATCTGATTGTTCTTTTTGCGTCCGCAGTCAGCTTTGCTGTTCTCGCGCTTCTGATTGACCCCCCTTTTGAGGGTCTGATGTTCCCGCGCACAGACCGATATAGCTGCGTCCACATTGCCCTGCTGCTCCTTTGTGGCCTAGCCGCGGGCGGATGCCGCTGGTTTGTCCACATCGCACCCAATACTGCCAGCAAAACGAAATTTCTGGCTTTGTGCATCGTAACCGCAATATTCTGCCTGATCGGTGGCAGCGGCATAACTCTGCTGGCGGCCCCTCCCGTCAACACAGCAGACCCTGTTTTTCGTAGCTACTTTTTCAATCATATCATCGAAAACCGAAGCCTTTTCAAAAGCAGACTCCCCTCCGATATCGCACTTGTATGCGTGCAGTTCGTGGCCGTTCTCATATGCCTGCGTCTGACTTGGCGAAAAAGACGCCGACCGCAGGTCTGGGCACTCGCACTGATGACCCTCATTCTAGGCACCACAACCATACTGGGGTTGCTGCATGTGCGTCTTGGTTCATACGCCGGGGGACTGGGCGCGATAGTTTGCGCGCTTGCCTTGCGCCGCACCCTGGCCCAACGCCACCCACAGGCTGATGGGGACCTGTTTATGGCGTTTTTCACTCTGTTTTTAGGGATATTCCTGCTGGCACAGGCCTATATGACCAAAGCCCCAAGCACACAGCACAACACCGATACCTGTATGCTTGATGCAAAAACCGGCGCACAAATTGTTCAGACTTTTGGCGCCAATGCCAATATCATGAACGAAATATGGCTTGGCCCTCTTCTAATATGGACCACGCTCCCTGCAGGTGGCGTCAACATTGTTGCTGGCCCTTACCACCCCAATACCCAGGGCATTCACGACCTTGGCCTTTTATGGACCTCTGATGACACACAGCCACAGGGCCATAAAATTATCCGTAATATTATAGACAAAAGGCATCTTACTGGCGTTGTGCTCTGCATTGCGGCCAATCACGTCAGCAATGACGTATTGCCTCCGACCAGCATCGCACACATGATTGCAGCGGGGCATCCTCCCGCATGGCTAGAACCTGTTCCCCTCAAGGAAAATACGAATATCCGCATCCTTCGTATTCTCCCCGATCAGGAACCCTCCGCCGTCCAGACACAAGCCCATTAGGGCTAAAAATCCTCCCCTGCCTAACAAACTACAGGCAGGGCCCCCGAGACTATACCGGCGAGACAGCAACGCCACGTGGCAAGCAAACAGTTGTTTGCCCCAGAGCACGCCGCGCCACCATATAGGCGACAGCCAGCAGGATAACCGGCCCGACCGGCACGTTCAAAGAAAGCGCCAGATACCGCACGAACAGAGGCATTAAAAAAGCAAAGGCCAGTAAAAAGCGTTCATAGGGCAGAAAACCGTGCAACTGAGCCTGCCGTGCAAGCCACGCAAGAACCGGAGCCAGAAGCATCAGGTCATAATCCAGCAGGAAAGGCGTCACCACCAATGCGGTAATAATGAGCATGACCCCGGTTGCCTGAGACGCTCTTCTATAAAACGCAATGTACATTAAAACCGAAAAAACAAGAAACGCAGTAACGGCCTGCACAAAGTAAGACACAAAAAGACTACCATGCAGCAACCGGACAGCGGCAAAAATGCTGACCATCTTGCCGTATCCCACATAGTTTTTTTCCAACGTTGCGGTGGCAAACGGGATGTTCTGAAGAAAACCGAGCCATGTTGCGGTTCCGAACAAACCCCAACTCACCAGAACAAACACAACAACGGTCATTATGAATGCACACAGTGCCCGCCATTGCCGCGCCATGGTCAGCGCAAAAGGCACACATAGGGCAAGATGTGGCTTAAAGCAGAGCAAACCAAAAAATATGCCAGAAACAACTGGCCTTTTACCCAACAGATAAACCGCTCCAGCAAAAAGTGCGCAGGTTAAAAAGGCATTCTGACCATGCAGAATATTGATAAAAATTGCCGGAAAGCTGGCCACAAATACCCATGATGTCTTCTCCGGCAAAAACCCCTTAACCGCCCGCCAGCAGGCATACCCTGTAACAGACAACCAGAGACACAAAGAGACAAGATACGGAAAAACCGCTAGCGGCAAACAGATTAAAAGAAATAAGGGGGGATAGAAAAAAGCCGTATAGCCAGACTGACTGGCCTGCGGAAAAATTTTTAACTGTTGCGCCTCATGGGCGTGCATCTGGTAAACATCGGCAGGATGACCATGCAAGGCGAGGTCGGACGCAGCCCAGAAGCTTATAAAGTCGGTTCCCAGAATTTTCCCGTTCGCATCAATACCCGAATGGGACGTAACCAGAAGCCCCCCGATCATGGCGCTGATGAGCACAAGAAAAAGCAGACAATACAACCGGCTTCTCTGCGGGGTAATCCACTGTGCGGTTCTAAAAAAATTACGAAACCCGCTCAGGTTTCCCATTATTTTTCCCCAAATACCAAACGCGGCCCATACCCCGGTAGCGAGCTATGGACCGTGTTTTTTCCGACCATGAATGCCTTACGGAAAGCTGGAATGTTTGAAGGGATAACGATCCACCATCATACGGAGTGGTGCAAATTCCTTATTGGGGAATGTTTCCGACCGGACCCATGAGCCATCGGGAGATTCCACAAACACCGTGGCATTCCAGTCAGCCGCGCTAATGCCCGTCCACAAAGTGAGGGTCAGCACATCCTTACCCTGCTCATCCTTGAGGAACAGGTGGGAATCTCCTGAAGAAGGCGGCGTCCGGCTCAGCGGTCCCCAACCGGACTTGTGGCCAGAAAGCCATTTGTTCACATCAGCCACTTCGTCCGCACCCAATGGGCGCTGATGGTGCATTGGCCCCACATCAATAACGCCACTGGCCACCTGTGGGAACGATACAGGTTTGAAGTTGGGCAGCGCGAATGTCCAGATCACAGCCGTTGTGCTTATGGTGAGAACCAGAAAACCAATGATAAACGCAGTTTCTTTCCGCATCGTAATACTCTTTCTTACCCTCTGACTGCGGCAATTACGCGCGCCACGTCTTGGTCTGTCAGTTCCGGGTGGATGGGCAGAGCCAGAATACGCTGCGCCAGATCTTCGGAAACAGGGAGCGCCGTACCATCGTGGTGGTCTCGGTAGGCTGGCTGCTTGTGCAATGGAAGGGGATAGTAAATAGCTGAAGGCACACCTTTATCCTTCAACCGGGCCTGCAGAGCGTCCCGCTCAGCCGTGCTCCCCACCAGAATAGCGTAAATAGCCCACGCACTCTGGCTGTCCGCCACACGCACCGGCACCTGCACACAACCGGTAAGGCCCTTGTCATACTGCGTGGCAATCTGGTTCCGCCGGGCTAGCTCGTCCTTAAAGCTCTCCAGTTTGGCCAGCAGCACCGCAGCCTGCAGGGTATCTAGCCGACCGTTCATACCTGTGCGCAGGACTTCATACCGGCTGGTGCCCTCACCATGTGTGCGCAAGGAGCGGTATAAGGCCGCACGCTCCGGGTCATCGGTCAGGATGGCACCACCATCGCCATACCCGCCCAAAGGTTTGGAAGGGAAAAAGGATAGGGTTGTAGCCGTAGCTTCCCGCCCCAATGGCTTGCCCGCCAGCTCTGCCCCAAAAGACTGGGCACAGTCCGCCAGCAAAAACAGGTCCTCCTGCTTAGCAATGCTGCGCAATTGTGCCCATGGTGCAGGCTGGCCAAACAGGTCCACCCCTACTATGGCGCGTGGCCGCAGCTTACCTTCCGCCCGCACGGCCTGAATACGGCTTTGCAAATGGGCTGGATCAATCTGGAACGTATGCGGGTCCACATCCACAAAAACAGGCGTAGCCCCCAGCACCAAAGGGACTTCCGCCGTGGCGGTATATGTAAAGGCAGGCAGGAACACGGCATCCCCTCGACCTATGCCTTCTGCCATCATAACGATCTGCAGCGCATCTGTGCCGGACGACACGCCCACACATTCACGCGCACCACACCAAGCTGCCAGACGTTCTTCCAACTCGGTCACTTCTGGCCCCATAACAAACCGACAATGCGCCAGAACAGCCTCCAGCCGCTGACGGAGCACAGGTTCCATCCGCTTCTGCTGGGCGGCAAGATCAAGAAACGCAATGGGCCTGTTGTCTGAACTGCTCATGGTGCCATCTGCTCCGTACCATCGGCCTTTATCTGTGCATCCTGTACAACACCGGAGGATTTTGCACCAGTCGAAGCCCGGGCCCGCACTTCCCCATTGGGGTTATGATCGAATTCGGGCACCAGCAAGTGGAGAGTTTGCAAAGCAGCCTGCACGTTGTTCTGCCGGGCATAAGCCGTAAGCTGGTCCACCGCCGCCCGCACATCCGCCAGTTCAACCACGCGGGGGGTTGCCATAAGCAGGCCCGGCGCATCGGTCGGCACCGGAGCCTCCCGCCCGTGGAACAGCTCCTCGTACAGTTTTTCTCCCGCACGCAGGCCGGTAAACTGAATGGCCACATCCTCATCCGGTTTAAGGCCCGCAGACCGCACAATCTGGCGTGCCAGATCAACAATTTTAACGGGCTCACCCATATCCAGCACAAAAATGCCGCCATGCCGGAGCAGGTCGTCCGTACCACTCTCTCCCTTACCGGACATCCCACGCACACTGGCCTGCAACACAAGGCCTACAGCCTCTGGCACGGTCATAAAGTAGCGGCACATCTCTGGATGGGTAACGGTCAGCGGACCACCCCGCTCCAACTGCCGCCGGAACAAGGGCACGACCGAACCGGTTGACCCCAGCACATTACCAAACCGGACCGTAATACAACGCATGGCGCCATCCTGCCCGCTGGCACGGGCCTGCACATCCAACGCCTGACAGTACATTTCTGCCGCGCGCTTGGACGCCCCCATCAGACTGGACGGATTAACGGCCTTATCGGTCGAAATCACAATCATGGCGGCAACACCGTTGCGAGCGGCGGCATCTGCCACAACGCGTGTGCCTTGCACGTTAGTCAGCAGTCCCTCCGTTGGGTTAGCCTCCACAATTGGGACATGCTTGAGTGCCGCCGCATGGAACACCAAGTCTGGCCGAAAATGCGCCATCACGGCATCAATCCGGTTTTCATCACGCACATCAGCGACAACCATGTGGCGTGGAATGTCCGGCGCGCATTCTGTCAGCCCGACATCAATCTGCCAGAGCGCAAATTCACCGTGGTCCAGCAGAACAAGGCGGGCAGGTCCCAACCCGGCAATCTGACGTGCCAGTTCAGACCCAATGGTGCCGCCAGCCCCCGTAACCAGAACCGTACGGCCCCGGATCAACCGCTCCATACCCGCATGGTCGAGCGGCACCTGTGGGCGGTTTAGCAAATCCTCCAG
This sequence comes from Acetobacter ghanensis, assembly GCF_001499675.1. Taxonomy (NCBI): domain Bacteria; kingdom Pseudomonadati; phylum Pseudomonadota; class Alphaproteobacteria; order Acetobacterales; family Acetobacteraceae; genus Acetobacter; species Acetobacter ghanensis. The sequence goes on along the minus strand of NZ_LN609302.1, from coordinate 530,291 downwards.
CGGAATGGGCCGCAACTGCACATGGTCCGCCGGGGTCAGATCCGTCATAACGGGTGTTCTGAGCACGGCAATGCCGTACTCCGCCGCCACGTCCAGCACACGGCTTAACGCACGCCCCCTAAACGCCGGGTCCGTTACAACCAGCGCCTCAGGCAAGGTCGCCATCTTGCGCATACGTTCAAGAACAGACGCTATATCTTCAACATGCCCCAGAATCGGCACATTCTGAATCCGCTGCCCTGCCTGACGGGTGCCAACTCCCACCAGCCCGATAATGCTGATATTCATATCCTGGCTACGGTCCAGCGCACTCAGATACAGGTCGGCCACGGTGTCCGACCCAATCAACACAACCTGTTTCTGGTTAGCTTGCCGCGCGGCGATTCTGTGCGCCAAACGGTAAGACACACGCAGGCCGCCCAACAGGACCAGCAAAACCAGCGCGTAGATAATGGGAAATGTCTCGCTGGGTAGCGGAAAGCCTGACAGAACCAGCCCCAGAGAGAACAACACCGCACTGGCAACCGATGCGCCCGCAATGCCCAACAGGTCCGAAACACCGGAAAAGCGCCAGTATTGCTGCGGTATCCTGAATGGCAGACCACTCACCACCAGCGAGATACTCCCCCCGGCCAGAAACCACAGCGGGTGAAGCAGACCATCCTGCGGGGCAGCCAGCCAACGCGCCAGAGGCGCCGCCACCGCTGCCAGCGCACCATCAAGCACGATGTTCCCGGCCATCCTGTTCAACGGCCACAATCTTGGATAGGAATGCTGGAACGGTGGACGGTACGAGAGCATGATCCTGTCCCTATAACCTAGCGCCTGACATCCTAGAAGCAGCCAACCGGACAACGGTCTTTTTCATGTTTTTGCCTTCATATGCTCTGGCCTTCTTCTGCCTGCCCTGCGCAACCCTGCTCTCCGCCATTATTGTGCGCAGTATGGTCAGGCTGGCAATACTGGACCATCCCGACCACCGTAGCGCCCATACCCGGCCTACACCCAAAGGTGGGGGTATAGGGGTCATGACCACATTCGGTCTGTTCTACCCTGTTTTACAGGCGGCAACCGGCCAGATGGTACTTTCTTTTCCATTTCTGATGGAAGCCTGCGCCCTTGTGCTTCTGTGCGGTGTTTCGTGGCTGGATGACCTTTACCAGTGGCCCCCGTCCATCAAGCTCGCCGCGCAGATCATCGCCGCCTGCCTAATTGTGGGGGGAGGCATACGCCTGACATGGCCAACGCCGCTGGCTGGGGCTGCCATATCCATCCTCTGGCTGGTGTTCATCACCAATGCGGTCAACTTTATGGATGGGTTGAATGGGCTGATTGCGGGGTGCCTGACCTGCGCAGCGTTTGTTCTTGCTCTTGTTGCACCATTTTTTGGTGTGCCTGAACTGTTCTGGCCTGCTCTGCTACTGGCTGGTTGCCTATTAGGCTTTCTGCCCTTCAACTTTCCCCATGCCCGTATTTTTCTGGGAGATGTTGGCAGTCAGGGCTGTGGCTTACTGGCAGGAGCCGCAGCCCTGTATGGTGCAAGCCACACCACACAACCCTCTGGCTGGCTACTGGGACCGGCCCTGCTTTTCCCACTGATTTACGATGTGCTGTTTACACTCGTGCGGCGATGGTCTGCGGGCCAGTCGCTGGTCACCGCACACAGAGGGCACCTGTATCAGGTTCTCCACCGCAGCAGCCTGCCTATCACCACCATTTCCATTCTGGAATGGGGGCTGACCCTATGGGGCGGCGCCATAGCCTGCCTTGTTGCTCCCCAAACACACGTTTGGGGGAGTATAAGCGGCATAACCCTGCTCATACTCCCCCAACTGGTATGGACTGCGTGGAGCGTTCTACGCGCCCATCAAGGCACCATCGGCAAGTGGTAGGCTGCCTCCCAAAGATTATTTGAGTGTAAGCGTCAGCCCCTGCGCGGAGCCAGCAAGCCTTGCCCCTTGGGAGATGGTTTCGATTTTGATGCGCACGCCATTCTTGTTTTCCAGCACAGCGCCGCCTAGGCCCTGCCCCAGCGTAGCCTCACCATGAGCAGCAGCGTAGGTGCCATTAAAGTCCTTTAGGCGGTGCAGATTATACACCGTGCCGGTCCCCTCGATCTTGGAAAAACCGACTGCGGCAATGGTCCCCCCTGTAATGGAGAAGGCGTGCGCCTTGCCAGCATAAGTCAACGTGCCATCACCCCACGTATAGCCCAACCCGATATCGGCAGACTTGGCCGTCAGGGTCAGTTTGGCCGTAGGCGCACCCAGAGTATCAGCCGCATGTGCCGCAGACGCAGCACCAAAAGAAACAGCCAGAGCAGCAGCAGCGACAACAGAAGAAAAACGCATGGGACGGCTTCCTTTACAGGTCTGTCTTGGAAAATAACCAATAGCTGCGCGGATGCTAACAGCCAGACAAGTTAGAAAAATCAACGCCCCTCATACAAAAAGGTTGCCGGTGAGGGGCGCATGACCATTTGTAAAAAATGGTTCATGGCACGCCACACGGCAACCTTCGTCATCTGAATTCCGGATAAAACCGACTTTCAGGCAGCAGCAACACGGCGCAGGCGGCGCACCGTTGCCACTTTTTCTTCCGGCTGGGTTTTCTGAGCGGCATCCCGCACAGTGGTGCCCATAATGGAGCGGATTTCCTTCAGGTAAGCTGCACCTTTGGGGGTACGCTGCACCAGAACGGAACGACGGTCCAGCGGGTCTACCTTACGACGTGCCAGATCCAGCTCGCTCAGACGGTCCAGAGCACGGGTAATGGCAGGCTTGGACACATTCAGGCTTGCTGCCAGACCACGCACCGTATGCCCGCTCTCGTCCAGATAGCAGGTCAGGAACACAGCGAGCTGACGGGCGGACAGATCCGGCCCTTCGCCACGCACCAGTGCAACAATGGTATCCCGCAGGGTCTTGACCAGATCCTCTGCCTTTTCTGCGGCCTGTGCCATGATAATCAACTTCCTTTTCTACTGGGGGCCAGTGCTCTGGCCCACCCAGCGGTGTTTTCCCGGCCCATGTTCAAACCGGAATGAATCTGCTGGGCTTTATATAGACACCGAAACGAAATTTTAAAGCGTTGTAACAAAAAATTATCGCGCTTGACCTTCCTGTATCGGCTTTAAGTCTTTTTCGTGTCATTCGTTCCACAAAGAGAACGGATTACACGAAAAAGTGCACGAATTCCGGGAACATCTCCCCCTTCCGGGCGGCCCGGACGGCTGGAATCATTCCACGCGTAGCTATCGACATGCGCCCAACGCTGGTCTGGTTTTACAAAATGTTCCAAAAACAGACCGGCCGTAATCGCCCCCGCCATAGGGCGGGAGGCAATGTTGTTCAGGTCCGCCACGGAGCTTTTGAGCCAGCCTGCATAACCCTGCCAGAGCGGAAGCCGCCACAGGGGGTCGGCCTCGTGCTCTGCCGCTTCCGCAAACAGCATAGCTGTGGAGTCGTTGTTACAGAACAAGGCTGGCAGATCCGGCCCCAGCGCCACACGGGCAGCCCCTGTAAGGGTCGCCACATCTACCAGCAGATCGGGATGACTTTCTCCCGCCTCATACAGCAGATCGCTCAGCACCAGCCGCCCTTCGGCATCCGTATTGCCAATTTCCACTGTTAGGCCAGCGCGGCTACGAACCACATCCAGCGGGCGCATGGCGTGACCGGAGACACTGTTTTCCACACAGCCTAGCCGCAACTCCAGCCTGATGGGCAGGTCCTGCGCCATAATCAGATGCGCCAGAGCCAGCACCGAGGCCGCCCCGCCCATGTCCTTTTTCATCCGCAACATGCCGCTGGAGGGTTTGATGTCATACCCCCCGCTATCAAAACACACGCCCTTGCCTACGAGGGACACCAGCGGGGCATCCTTGCCCGCGCTTGAGCCGCTCCAGCGCGCCACCACCACGCGAGGGCTGCGGTCTGACCCATTGCCCACATGCGCCAGCAACGGGTAGGCCTCATCCAGCGCAGAACCTTTAACCACGTCGACCTCGGCCCCTAAGGGGCGCAGCGCATTCTTGGCTTCCCGTGCCAGATCGGATGGTCCCAGCAAATTGGCGGGGGTGTTAATCAGATCACGCGCAAAGCAGATGGACTGCGCCATTTGCGCCGCCAGCCCCTTACGTTCGCCTGCCGTCACCACAAGCCGGGGCGCGCCGGTTGGCTTGTCATCCGTTTTTAAACTGTAGCGATAAGCACCCAGACAGAAGCCCAGAATAACGTCATCCCGCGCCACGTCATCGGGTGCCTGAACGCTCCAGTCGCCCTCGGGCAGGTCCAGCGCCAGCTTGCCGAACGCAAACGGGTCCCGCACCCCTTTTTCCGGCAGGCCAAACAGAGCCTGCATCCTGCCATCCGGGCCGGGCACCAGCACAAGCTGCCCTGCCTTGCCACCAAAACCACAGCTTTTGGCAAAAGCCGCAGCGGGGGCGCCTACCAATGCCTCCCACGTCTCTCGTCCAGAGGCCCGCACGGCATGAACAGTACAAAGAGCCTTCCGCCTGCGCGCAACAGTCAGGCAGTCCAGATCGTGAATAGGCATGGCATTCCTCCTTCTGTCCGCACCCTGCGCCTCCCTTTTCCATCATGCAACGGGGGAGGTTATGCACATTGCTGGCTTGCTTTTCGGAGCTGGGCATCCGACCATGCACAGCATGAAGGTTTCCACCCGCCAGCTTGCCTCTGCCCTGCACTCTTCCCCTCTTGCAGATCAGGCACCAGTTCGGGCTATTCTGGGCCCTACCAACACCGGCAAAACGCATCTGGCGCTGGAGCGGATGCTGGCGCACACCTCGGGCATTATCGGCTTTCCACTCCGGCTTCTGGCGCGTGAAAATTACGAGCGCATGGTGCGCCTTAAGGGCGTACGTGCAGTCGCCCTGATTACTGGGGAGAAAAAATAGTCCCCCCGCAGGCCCGCTGGTTTTCCTGCACGGTGGAAGCCATGCCCATGAGCCGCGCGGTGGACTTTGTGGCAGTGGACGAAATCCAACTCTGCGCGGACCCCGAACGCGGCCATATTTTTACCGACCGGCTGCTCAATGCCCGCGGCCGGTCCGAGACCTTGTTCCTTGGGGCAGACACCATTGCCCCGCTCATGAAGGCCCTGATCCCCGGTGTGGAGGTAGAAACACGCCCACGCCTGTCCAGCCTGAGTTACACAGGGCATACGCGCCTGTCCCGCCTGCCGCCGCGCACGGCCATTGTCGCCTTTTCCATGGCGGATGTGTACGCCATTGCCGAGCTTATCCGACGCAAACGGGGTGGGTGTGCCGTGGTTATGGGGCAGCTCTCCCCCCGCACCCGCAATGCACAGGTCGCCCTCTACCAGAACCGCGAGGTAGATTATCTGGTGGCAACAGACGCCATTGGCATGGGCCTGAACATGAATATCGACCATGTTGCCTTTGCGGGCCTGTCCAAATTTGACGGGCAGAGGCACCGTATGCTGGCCCCTGCCGAAATCGCCCAGATTGCAGGCCGCGCAGGCCGTGGCACGCGGGACGGTACCTTTGGCACAACGGGGGAATGCCCGCCTCTGCCCGACCACATGGCGGAAGCCATTGAGGAACACAGGTTCGAACCCCTTTCCTTTTTATGGTGGCGTAGCAGCCGGCTCAGCTTTGCCTCCCCACAGGCACTCCATGCCAGCCTATGCCAGAAGACACCCCACCCCTGCCTGAGACCCGCCGAGCCTGCCTCCGACATGCAGACGCTCAGCGCGCTCATGCAAACACCTGCCGTGCGGACACTGGCAACCACACCCGAACAGACCCGTCTTTTGTGGGAAATCTGCCAGATCCCGGATTTTCGTAAACTGGGGGTGGATAGCCATATCCGCCTGTGCGGCCAGCTCTTTACCATTCTGGCCAAGGAGGGGCGTCTGCCCTCCTCATGGCTCAAAAACCGCCTTGCCAATCTGGAACATACAGGCGGAGAAATAGAAGACCTGATGCACCGCCTGATGGGCATTCGCACGTGGTCCTATGTTTCGGCCCACCCCGATTGGGTAGAAAACGCGGAACACTGGCAACGCCATACCCGGATGCTGGAGGACACACTCTCCGATGCCCTGCATGAGAGGCTGGCCAGCCGGTTTGTGGACAAACGTGCCGCCAGTCTGGCCCGCAGGCTGGAGGAAGCAGACAACTCGCCCCTGCTTTGCGCTATCAGCAAATTCGGCGAAGTCCGCGTGGAAGGGCATGATGTTGGGCATATGCGTGGCTTCACCTTTGTGCCTGACCAGGAGGCAGCCCGCTCCGACCAAGCCCTTATTCTCAAAGCTGCACGCCGCGCTGCCCGTAGCGAGATTCCCCGCCTTGTCACCCGTTTTTTGCAGGCACCGGAAAGCGACATTACGCTGGACACACTAACAGGCCACTTCCTGTGGAACGGCGAGCGGATTGCCCATCTGCGCAAAGGCGACACCGTTCTCCAGCCCGTTATTCATGTTGAAGACGCCGAATTTCTGGAATCCGCCCATAAGGCCAAAATACGCCAACGGCTTACCCAGTCTCTGACGGCAAAATTACAGCAGACTCTGGCGCCACTGTTCCGTGCCGAGCAAGCGGTAGCCGACCACCCACTGCTCCGCGGCATCGTCCATGCCATGATGGAAAACGGAGGGGTTGCGGCCCTGCCGGCCCCTCCATCTCTCCCTCCTCAGGAAGCAACATTCCTTCGGCGGCAGGCCATACGACTGCATGGCACGCTGGCTTTTTGCACCCCCCTGCTCAAACCCCATGCCATGGTGCTGCGTAGCCTGCTGTTACGCTTGTACAACGCCCTGCCCGTTACCGCCCTGCCACCAGATGGCGCTGTCTCCATGCGTCTGAGCGCGCCTCTCCCCCTCCCCGCGCAGGAATTGCTCCGCAGCATTGGCTGGGTGGCAAGCCACCATACGTTGGTCCGACTCGATATTGCCGCCAGCATCGTTCAGGACATGCGCCAGTTCTGCGCCCGTACGGCCAAACCTTTACCTTTGGCCTTGGCATCTCGCCTTGGGGTAAGCAAAAAGGAACTGCCAGAGGTGCTCAAGGGGCTAGGAATCCGCCTACAGGCTCCGGCAGCGTTGCCCCGCCATTATGCAGGGCCGCCGGCTCCTTTTATGGTTTTACCAACACGGCAGACAGAAAAAAGAAAACAGCGCTCCGCTCGGGCCACTCACCCCAAACATCTGCAAAACGCCCTAAATAACAGCCCTTTTGCCATTTTAAGCACATTACGAAGCCGCATGTAGGAGCAGCCCTGCCGCTACCGAAGTGCGCCCTTTCGTGCAAGCGGGTTGCCATAGGGCAAAAACCCCATCATATCTGCGCCATCCTTGGTGGCACGACCGGCTGGTTGGCCATCTGACCCCACGCGGCGAGCCCCCCTCGACCGCCAGATAATTTCGGAGATGGCAATGACCTACGTGGTCACTGAAAACTGCATCCGCTGCAAATTCATGGACTGTGTGGAAGTCTGCCCCGTTGACTGCTTCTACGCCGGTGAAAATTTTCTGGTTATCAACCCGGATGAGTGCATTGACTGTGGCGTGTGCGAACCTGAATGCCCCGCTGAAGCCATTTTCCCCGACAGCGATGACCGTTCAGCAGCGTGGGCAGAAATCAACGCAAAATACGCCAGCCAGTGGCCTAACATCACACGCAAGGGCACAGCGCCTGCAGATGCGGAAGAGTGGAAGGACAAGCCCAACAAGGCCGAGCTTCTTTCCCCCGAGCCACACAAAGACTAAGCCTGCCACAACAACAGGCTCCCTACAGAAAAGGCACCGGACATCCCGGTGCCTTTTTTTATGCCCCAGACCGATACAGCCATCACTCTAACGAGGCGGCCCCCCAAACCAACACAACAAAAAAACCCCCGGAGCCAAAGCCCCGGGGGTTTTTTGCTGCTGGCTGCAACCCTAACCGAAGTCAGAGCCACAAAGCCTCCATGATATCAGCGAGACATCATGTTCATGGACGTGTTGGCCATGATGAAGACCGTACCGACAATAAGGATGGACACGAATGCAACGGTGAAAACAAACGCAATGTTGTTCCAACGTGCTTCCGAGCCGCTACCCATGTGCAGGAAGTAGTGCAGATGCACCAGAACCTGAACAAGTGCCAGAATGGAAAGCGCAGCCATGGTGCCGGTTGGCGCAAGGCTGTGGCTCATCACCACACCAAACGACAGGACCGTCAGGATAACGGCAAGAACAAAGCCGATAAGGTACGAAGATACGCTACCGTGGCTCTCGCCCGAGGAGGATGTGTTCGGATTGCTCATCAGATCATGCTCGCCAGATAGACATAGGTGAAAACACAGATCCAGACGATATCCAGGAAGTGCCAGAACAGGCTCAGGCAAGTGAGCTTGTTCATCATGCGTTCCGGAATTTCAGTTGTCCCCATCAGCTGAACCATCAGGGTAACAATCCAGATCAGACCACACGTCACATGCAGACCGTGGGTGGAAACCAGCGTGAAGAACGCAGACAGGAATGCACTGCGATCCGGGCCAGCGCCCTCGGCGATCATGTGTGCGAATTCACGCAGCTCCAGACCAACGAACCCAAGACCAAGAAGGAATGTGACGCCAAGCCACAGGATAACCTTGCTGATCTGGGTCTTATGGGCGGCAATCATGCCGAACCCATAAGTAATGGAAGAGAGAAGCAGGAGGGCTGTTTCCAGCCCAAGCCCACCAAACTCAAACAGTTCGTGTGGGGTTGGCCCACCATTGAACTGGTTACGCAGAACTGCAAACGTGGCGAACAGAGAGCCAAAGATAATGCAGTCCGTCATCAGATAGACCCAGAACCCGAACACCACCGGAGATTCGTGATGATGTTCGTCGTGGCCTGCGGTCGGTACAGTTGTGTTCTGTGCCATTATTCTGCTGCCTGTGCCATCAGTTTACGGGTGTGCTCGTTTTCGATCCGGGCAACCTCTTCGGCAGGGATATAGTAATCAATATCCTTGTTAGCGCTGCGTGCAATGACCGTACCGATCACGCCCACAAGGCCAATGGCTGCCAGCCACCAGATGTACCACACAGCAGCAAAACCGAAGATCAGGGCGAAGGCACCGCATGTAATACCAGCTGCCGTGTTTTTCGGCATATGGATTGCTTCATACTGGCCGCCAGCCTGACGGGTATCAATGCCGTTTTCCTTGTCGTGCATATAAGCATCAAGAGAGCTAACATGCGGGACAATGGCGTAGTTATACACCGGCGGAGGAGAAGAAGTGGACCATTCCAGCGTACGGCCGTTCCAAGGATCGCCCGTTACGTCGCGGTTTTCCGGCAGGTTGCAGTCACGGATGGAGACGTAAATCTGCACCAGCTGGCAAACAACACCGAACAGGATGAGCACTGCGCCAACTTCAGCGATCAGCATCCAAGGATGCCAAGCCGGGTTGTCATAGTGGTTCATACGACGGGTCATGCCTTCGAAACCGAGGACATACAGCGGCATAAAGGCAAAGAAGAAGCCAACCAGCCAGAACCAGAAGGCGCGGATGCCCCAAGCTTCGTTCATTTTGAAGCCAAGAACCTTCGGAGCCCAGAAGTTCATGCCACAGATGTAACCGAAGTACACACCACCGATAATCACGTTATGGAAGTGAGCAATCAGGAACAGACTGTTATGCAGCACAAAGTCAGAACCGGGGATGGCCATCATAACACCGGTCATACCACCGATGGTGAACACCACCATGAAGCCAACAGCCCAATACATGCAAGCATGGTACTGGATGCGACCCTTATACATGGTGAACAGCCAGTTAAAGAGCTTAACACCGGTCGGGATGGAGATGATCATGGTTGCGATGCCGAAGAAGGCATTCACGTCCGGACCAGCGCCCATGGTGAAGAAGTGATGCACCCACACAAGGAAGGACAGCACCATAATGGAGCAGGTCGCATAAACCATGGTGTTGTAACCAAAGAGCGGCTTGCCAGAGAAGGCCGGCACAACTTCGGAGAACACACCAAAAGCAGGAATGACCAGAATATAAACTTCCGGATGCCCCCAAGCCCAAATCAGGTTCAGGTACAGCATCTGGTTGCCGCCACCATCATTGGTGAAGAAGTGCATACCGAAGTAACGGTCCAGACCCAGAAGGGCGACAGCAACCGTCAGCACGGGGAAGGTAGCCATGATCAGGATGGAGGAGCAGAAAGCCGTCCAGGTGAACACGGGCATCTTCATCCAGGACATGCCCGGAGCGCGCATCTTAACGATGGTTACGAAGAAGTTCACACCAGTCAGCAGCGTACCGACACCAGAGATCTGGATAGCCCAGATATAGTAGTCAACACCCACGCCCGGGCTGAACTGCATTTCGGACAGCGGGGGATAAGCCAGCCAGCCGCACTGTGAGAACTCACCAATGAACAGGGAGATGTTCACCAGCATGAACGCAACAGCCGTCATCCAGAAGCTCAGGTTGTTCAGGAACGGGTAAGCCACGTCACGTGCGCCAATCTGCAGCGGCACAATGAAGTTGAACAGACCGGTCATGAACGCCATGGCCAGGAAGAAGATCATGATCGTCCCGTGAGCGGAGAAGATCTGGTCATAGTGATGCGGGGGCAGATAACCGGGGTTACCTGCGTAAGCCAGCGCAAGCTGGGTACGCATCATGATGGCGTCCGCAAAACCGCGGGCCAGAGCAACCAGCGCCAGTACAATGTACATGACAGCCAGACGCTTGTGATCGACAGAGGTAAACCACTCTTTCCAGAGGTAGCCCCACTTGCCGTAATAAGTAATCAGTCCCAGTACCGCGACACCGACAATGAGAACGCCGATGAACGTACCTACTAGGATCGGCACATCCAACGGGATGGCCGAAAGCGATAGTCTCCCTAGCATAGATCCTATTCCTTCATATTCATGTCGGACATCGCGGACTGCTGCACCTGAATCATTTTGCCAGTGCTTTTGTCCATGACCATGCCGTTGTTGTATTTGGCAACGATCGTGTTGAACATGCCGGGTTCAACATGCGCGAAATATTCGACGGGGTTCGCTTCGCTTGGTGCAGCCAGTTTAGGATAGGTCTGGCTATCCAGCTGTTCGGAAGATGCACGCACCTTTTCGACCCAGGCATTGAACTCATCATTGCTCATCGCCAGAGCGTGGAAGCGCATGTCCGAGAAACCACGCCCACTGTAGTTGGCGGATTCACCCATGTAATCGCCCGGCTCGCTTGCCAGCAGATGAAGCTGGGTCTGCATGCCTGCCATTGCATAAATCATGGAACCAAGACGCGGGATGAAGAACGAGTTCATCACGGAATCAGAGGTGATGTCGAAATCAACAGGCGTATTGACCGGCATAGCCAGCTGATTAACTGTTGCAATTCCCTGTTCGGGGTAAATGAACAGCCATTTCCAATCCTGCGCCACAACCTGAACATGCAGCGGCTTGGTATTGGCTTCTGCCTCAAGCGGCTTGTAGGGGTCCAGAGAATGACAGGTCTGGTAGGTGATCACTGCCAGAAACAGAATAATCAGAGACGGAACGCCCCAGATCACCACTTCAATCTTGTTGGAATGGCTCCATTTCGGCAGATATTCGGCACTTGTGTTGGACTGGCGATACTGCCAGGCGAACCACAGTGTCAGAATAATGGTCGGAACCACTACGATCAGCATTGCGATCACAGAGGTGGTAATAAGAGATTTAACCCCCTCTCCCACCGGGCCTTTCGGGTCCAGAACGTCTAGTTCGCACCCGGCAAGCAGCAACGCTGACGATAGGCCGCCCAATCGCGCCGTTCTCGCCAGTAACTTGTTTTTCATCGCACGCCTCTTGGTTCTGACATCAACTTAGCCTCACAAAGACTTTTGCCCTGCTGCCACAGAAGCCTGACAACAGCAAGAAAAACCGCGTCCCGGCCTAGGGAGCCCTTTCTGTTCCGCACCTGCAACACATTTTGGCCATCCAAGATGGATACCCGAAATCTGTTGCTCACGATGCAGCCCCCCAAGCTCGGCGGAAACGCATTGCGCCTACTTTATTCCCTACGGGCGGATTCTCAAACGTCAGAAAAGTTCCATCTGCCTTTCGTCACAATCAGTTAGCCATTTTCGGCATGGCATTTGCCTACTTTTGAGGCGTCTGGATGGGGGAAATGCGTCATCACGGAATGTTTCATTATATTTCAAAATTTCCAATAATGGCAAAATTTAGTCTGAAATTTCATATTGTTAGAGAGCACACAAAATCTCACATCCCTGTTACAACTTAAAGAATTGAAATCAGGACCATTTTTGCACCCATTCTCGTTTTTCATGTCTGCATTCGAAGCAAGCATGACTGCCCATACAAAAAAGCCCGGCCATAACAGGCCGGGCTTCCCTTCATAGAACCAGATCGCTCTGGAGGACTCTATGGGTAGAGGATCAGTCGCTGGAGTTGCGGACCCCCATGAACTGCAACAGGAACTGAAACAGGTTGATAAAGTTAAGGTAAAGGCTCAGCGCATCGTACACACTGCGCTTTGCTGTCATTTCCGGGCCTTCATAGGCCGCCAACTGCGGGTAAGTCACCCGAATCCGCTGGGCATCAAAGGCGCTGAACGCCGTAAAGATGAAGACACCCACGATGCTATAGAGATAGTACACCGTCGGACTCTTGAGGAAGAGGTTCACCAATCCGGCAATCACCAGTCCAAAAAGCCCCATCATCAGGAACGATCCGAACTGCAGCAGATTGGCCTTGGTGACATAGCCCCACAGGGAAGTCGCCCCGAACATGCAGGCCGTTACCAAAAACACGCGCACAATGGATGTGCCCGTATAAATGACAAACACACTGGCCAGACTGGCCCCCATGGCCGCACAGAACGCCCAGAATAGCGCCTGTGCCCCCTGAAGGGACAAACGATTGATCCCGAACGACATGACCAGCACAAACGCCAACGGGGACAACATAGCCACATCACCCAGCAATGTGGGGCGCGGCAATGGACCTGCGGCAGTCTGGAAGACCTGAAAGAACAGGCCACTGAGCCCGGTATTGGCAATGGCGTAGGCCACAATGCCGGTCAGCAGCAGACCTGACGCCATCCAGTTGTAAACGCGCAGCATGTAGCTACGCAGTCCAGCGTCCAGACTGGCCTGATCGTTCCAGCCTGACGCTGATGCGGGGGAACGGTAGTCGCGACTAAACGACATGGTTTTCTACTCTCCTTATCCAGACAGGTCTGGCTTTGCTTTATACTTGTGGCTGCCCTGTCTTTCCGTCAAGGGTATGACACATCATATAAGTAGGCACCTACCAACAATCTGTGCAGTTTGTTGCCTACCCACGCTCTGCCCCCAGTCATAAGGCCAGATATGCACCTTATTGCCGGTCTTCCACCCCCGGTGGATATGCGTCTGTTCCTGCATGGTTTTCAGGAATTTTTCCCATCCAAAAAATGGAAACCCACACCACAGCTCTATCTGCCCCTGGTCGCTTTCGAGCGCTTAACGCCCCCCCATCTGGGAGGAACTGGACCAGACTCTGTACTCACTCCAGATGCCCGCCCCCGTCTCGCTTCGGCATACGGGCTTTGATGTGACTCTGAAACGGAACCGAATCATGCTGGAGGCCACGGTGGAAGCCTCTGTTATAGATCACCTTTCCGTGAAAATCCGGAACCTGGCACGGCGTGCTGGGGTGCCTTCAAGCCGCTCCCTGCTCCCCTCTGGTATCGCGCTGGCAGACATTACCGATGTCGAGCCACAGGCGTGCAACCTGTGGCTTGCAACCCACCGCCATCTCTTTGCCCAAACAGAAGAAGTTTGCGAATTCACCGTGTTTAAGACTGGGAAAAACCGCGAAAACCCTTTTTGGGAAGTGATGGCGGAATACCAGTTTGCAAATATGTTCACGCCCCCCGTCCATTTGTTATAACATTGCCTTTCCGTGGGGCTGTTCCAGCCTGCTCATGCACCAGAACTGATTTTTTGTGTGCCTGATCCGCACAAAGAACGAATACGTGGGGATGCAGCTATTCTCTTGGCGTGATTGACATACAGCGCGTGCCTTGGCTGATGTGTGAGAAACCGGATTTCCGGCTCTATTTTTCCTCATCTTGATACACAGTCGAGGACATGAACGCATGACCCGCCCCGCCTCCGCCAAGAGACGTTCGCTGCTAGGAATTCTCGCGGCTGGAACAATCTGTGCCGCTGCCCTACCTTACGCAGCAGCCCCTGCCCGCGCCGATAGTCAGGGTGACACGGGACAAGCCATCATCCACGCTGATGAGCACCCCGAAAACTGGCTGTCCTATGGTCGCACCTACTCTGAACAGCGCTACAGCCCGCTGGATCAGATCAACCGCTCCAACGTTGGAAACCTGAAGCTGGCCTGGTACTTCAACCTGGACAGCAACCGCGGTCAGGAAGGCACGCCTCTGATTGTGGACGGCATTATGTATGCCACGACCAACTGGTCCAAAATGAAGGCCCTTGATGCAGCAACCGGTAAGCTGCTGTGGGAATACGACCCGAAGGTGCCGGGTAACATTGCCGACAAAGGCTGCTGCGATACCGTAAACCGCGGCGCTGGCTACTGGAACGGCAAGGTCTATTTTGGCACGTTTGATGGCCGCCTGATTGCACTGGACGCCAAGACCGGCAAAAAGGCGTGGGAAGTCAACACCATTCCCGCCGATGCCTCCCTGGGCAAACAGCGCTCCTACACGGTTGACGGTGCAGTCCGCATTGCCAAAGGCTTGGTCCTGATTGGTAATGGTGGTGCAGAATTTGGCGCCCGTGGCTTTGTGTCCGCTTTTGATGCGGAAACCGGCAAGCTGAAATGGCGCTTCTACACGGTTCCCAACAACAAGAACGAGCCTGACCACGCTGCGTCGGACAACGTTCTGATGACCAAAGCCTACAAGACCTGGGGCCCCAACGGGGCATGGATCCGTCAGGGCGGTGGTGGTACCGTGTGGGACTCCATTGTCTATGACCCCGTGTCCGATCTGGTCTATCTGGCCGTTGGTAACGGTTCCCCCTGGAACTACAAATACCGCTCCGAAGGCATCGGGAATAACCTGTTCCTGGGCAGCATTGTGGCGGTCAAGCCGGAAACGGGCGAATACGTCTGGCACTTCCAGGCCACCACCATGGACCAGTGGGACTACACCTCTGTTCAGCAGGTCATGACGCTTGACATGCCGATCAATGGTGAAATGCGCCACGTTGTTGTGCAGGCCCCCAAGAACGGCTTCTTCTATGTTCTGGACGCCAAGACGGGTGAATTCCTGGCTGGTAAGAACTATGTTTACGAAAACTGGGCCAGTGGCCTTGATCCGCTGACCGGTCGCCCGATCTACAAGCCCGAAGGCCTGTGGACCCTTAACGGCAACTTCTGGTACGGCATTCCCGGCCCGCTGGGTGCTCATAACTTTATGGCTATGGCGTACAGCCCCAAGACCCACCTGGTCTACCTGCCTGCGCACCAGATTCCGTTTGGTTACCAGAACCAGGTTGGCGGCTTCAAACCGCATCCGGATTCATGGAACATCGGTCTGGACATGACCAAGACCGGCCTGCCTGATACCCCTGAAGCCCGCTCCGCTTACCTGAAGGACCTGCACGGCGAACTGCTCGCATGGGATCCGGTGAAGATGGAAACCGTGTGGAAGATCGACCACAAGGGCCCATGGAACGGTGGTGTTCTGGCAACTGGTGGTGACCTGCTGTTCCAGGGCCTCGCCAACGGTGAATTCCACGCCTACGACGCAACCAACGGTGCTGACCTTTACAAGTTTGACGCACAGAGCGGCATTATTGCTCCGCCTGTGACCTACAGCGTCAACGGCAAGCAGTACGTTGCGGTTGAAGTGGGCTGGGGCGGCATCTACCCGATCTCCATGGGTGGTATGGGCCGTACGTCCGGCTGGACCGTCAACCATTCCTACATTGCCGTGTTCTCTCTGGATGGCAAAGCGCAGCTGCCGACCATGAACGAACTGGGCTTCCTGCCCGTCAAGCCGCCTGCGGAATATGACACGAAGGAAGCCGCCAAGGGCTACTTCCAGTATCAGACCTATTGCCAGACCTGCCACGGTGACAACGGTGAAGGGGCCGGTGTGCTCCCTGACCTGCGTTGGTCCGGTTCCATCCGTCATCAGGACGCGTTCTACAATGTTGTGGGCCGCGGCGCGCTGACCGCTTACGGCATGGACCGCTTTGACACGAGCATGAAGCCTGAAGAAATCGAATCCATTCGTCAGTACCTCATCAAGAGGGCGAACGAGACCTATCAGCGCGAAGTGGACGCCCGAAAGAACGATCAGGGGGTTCCGCAGGTCCCGGTCGTGGGCATTACGCCCCAATAAAGCGGCAGTCATGACGTCATTCGGTACACAAGCGATACAGTGGTAAAAATGATGATGAACAGACTAAAAGCCGCTCTTGGAGCGGTCACTGTCGGGCTTCTGGCAGGAACCTCCCTGGCACACGCACAGGGAGCGGATGAAGACCTGATCAAAAAGGGCGAATACGTTGCCCGTCTTGGTGACTGTGTGGCTTGCCACACAGCACTCAACGGTCAGAAATTTGCAGGTGGGCTGGCAATCAAAACCCCCATCGGCATGATTTATTCGACCAACATTACGCCTGACCCCACTTACGGGATTGGCACCTATACGTTGCAGGAGTTTGATGAAGCCGTGCGCCACGGTGTCCGCAAGGACGGCAGCACGCTTTATCCGGCCATGCCGTATCCGTCCTTTGCTCGTATGTCTCAGGACGATATCAAATCACTCTATGCTTACTTCATGCATGGTGTGAAACCGATCGCCCAGAAAAACCGGGAACGGGCATTAGCTGGCCGCTGTCCATGCGCTGGCCGCTGTCCATCTGGCGCTCCATGTTTGCCCCCACACCCAAGGACTTTACGCCTGCTCCGGGTACGGATGCAGACATTGCCCGCGGTGAATACCTTGTAACGGGTGCCGGACATTGCGGTGCGTGCCATACACCCCGTGGCTTTGCCATGCAGGAAAAGGCGCTGGATGCCTCCGGTGGTCCTGACTTCCTTGCTGGTGGTGCGCCGATCGACAACTGGATTGCGCCCAGCCTGCGCAACGACCCGGTTGTGGGCCTTGGCCGCTGGTCTGAAGATGACATCTACCTGTTCCTGAAGTCCGGCCGTACAGACCACTCCGCCGTATTTGGTGGCATGGCTGACGTGGTTGGCTGGAGCACCCAGTACTTCACCGACTCTGACCTGCACGCCATTGCCAAGTATCTGAAGTCCATGCCGCCGGTTCCGCCGTCACGGGGTGACTACACATACGATCCGTCCACGGCTCAGGCTCTGGATTCAGGCAACACGGCCAACAACCCCGGCGCTCGGGTCTATGTTGAACAGTGCGCAGCCTGCCATCGCAACGATGGTGGTGGTGTAGCCCGCATGTTCCCGCCGCTGGCTGGTAACCCGGTTGTTGTTGGTGATGACCCGACCTCCATTGCCCACATTGTTATGGCCGGTGGTGTTCTGCCGCCTACCAACTGGGCACCGTCTGCCGTTGCCATGCCGGACTACAAGAACATCCTGTCCGACCAGCAGATGGCTGATGTGGTCAACTTCATCCGCTCCGCATGGGGCAACAAGGCTCCGGCTAACGTGACGGCCGCTGACGTTCAGAAACTCCGTCTGGACCACGCTCCGATCCCGACCACCGGCTGGGCCGACCCGACCTCTGCTACGTCAACATGGGGCCTGTTTATGCCGCAGCCTTACGGCTCTGGCTGGACCTTTGCGCCGCAGACCCATACCGGGGTGGATGCAGAACAGTAAGGTCTCCTGACTTTACCTCTCTGCCTTTCATTCGACTGGCTTGGTTAAAAAAACACCGCAGTGGCAACGCTGCGGTGTTTTTTATTACACACCGTACACATATTGGTTCTGTTAAGCCTGCCTCCGCCTACAGTTTACACAGGACCACTCCCCTGCCTCCGCACGACACGACAGACAGCCAACTGGCAACCCTGCTCCACCAGATCCGGGCTTGTACCGCCTGTGCCCAGTCGCTCCCGCTGGGACCCCGGCCGGTCCTGCATGCCTCGCCCCGCGCACGGTTGCTGATTGCCAGCCAAGCCCCCGGCACCAAGGTGCACGAAACAGGTGTTTCGTTTAACGATGCCTCGGGTGATCGCCTGCGCGCATGGCTGGGCATGGACCGCGACCTTTTTTACGATACGGAAAAAGTGGCCATTGTTCCCATGGGGCTGTGTTACCCCGGCGTGCTTCCACAAGGCGGAGACCGGCCGCCAAGGCCGGAATGCGCTCCGCTCTGGCGGCAACGCATACTGGACCATCTGCCCAATATCCGGCTTACGCTTCTGGTTGGGTCCTACGCACAAAACCACATTCTGGGTAAAGGCAAGGTGTTTGAGCGGGTCGAGCAGTTTGCTCGGTATCTGCCCACCTACTTCCCCTTACCACATCCGTCATGGCGTACTGGCATGTGGGAACGGCGCACCCCCGCATTTGGCGAAATAATTATCCCCGCCCTGCGCCGTGAAGTGGCGCGCGCACTACAGGACTAAGAATGCGCCGTTCAGGCAATCAGCAATAGACGAATATCGTTCACATTGGTCAGTGTTGGCCCGGTCATAACCAGATCACCCACCGCTTTGAAAAACGTATAACTGTCATGGTTCCGCAAGTACGGCTCGGCCATATAGCCTGCCTGCGCGGCACGGGCCAACGTGTCCGGGGCAAAAATGGCTCCTGCGGCATCCTCGGTGCCATCTATGCCATCACTGTCCCCCGCCAAGCCCCAGATACCCTTTTCACCACCCAGAAAATGTGCGCAGGAGAGCAAAAACTCCGTATTCCGCCCCCCTTTGCCAGCACTTTCGCCTGCCCGGATGGTCACTGTTGTTTCACCGCCACTTAACAGCACGGCTGGAGGGCGGACTGGCAGACCATGCAAATGGACCGATCGGGCCACACCACCCAGCAGGATACCAGCAACCTGACTTTCCCCTTCCAGCGCATCCCCCAGAATAAGTGGTGCCAACCCTAGTTGCCGGGCCTTATCCGCTGCGGCCTGAAGAGCCATAAGCGGTGTTGCAATCATCACCACACGGTTACGCGGGTCTGGCTGGGGTTTGTGCTCCTTCTGGTCCAGCACAGCCTGCTCCAGCACCCGATGCACAGCGGGTGACAGGTCCAGCCTGTAACGCTGCACAATACTGATGGCGTCTTCCGCCGTGCCAGATGGTGCAACCGTTGGCCCACTGGCAATGACCGAGGGGTCATCACCCGGCACATCGCTTATCACTAGGGTCAACACTTGTGCGGGACTGGCCGCCTGAGCCAGACGGCCCCCTTTTATGGCGGACAGATACCGCCGCACGATGTTCATTTCCGTAATGGTTGCGCCAGAACGCAGTAACTGCCGACCTACCGTGCGCTTGTCATCCAATGTCAGCCCCGGTGCGGGCAACGCCAGAAGAGAAGACCCGCCGCCCGAGACCAGCGCCACGACCAGATCATCCGGTCCAAGCCCCTGCACGGCCTGCATGATGGCTCTGGCCGCTGCTTCACTCCGCTGGTCTGGAACAGGGTGGGAGGCTTCCATAATCCGCACATGCCGGGTGGGCGCAGCGTGTCCATCCCGCGTGACAACCACCCCTTCCAGCGCCACATCCGGCCATGCTGCTTCCAGCGCTGCGGCCATGGCGGCAGAGGCTTTGCCAGCGCCCACTACAACACAACGGCCTCTGGGTTTGTTGGGAAGATGGGCCGCCAACACCCGGAAGGGGTCCGCACTGGCAACTGCCGCATCAAACATGGACCGTAACGCTGCTCTGGCCCGCGTATTATCCCACGTATTCTTTGCATCCAGCATGATGTCTCTCTCCTGCCCTGCACGCCATAACCACCCGATCCTTCCCTGACCGTGGTTTACACCATGCACAGACTGCGTTCAGGAAAACGCCTTGTCCAGATAAGGAGAGGATGCATCAAAGAACGCCTGATTTTCCTTTAGTTCCGTTTCAATCACATGCAGGCTGGCCAATGCACGTAACATTTCCTCGCGCACGGAAAGGTTTGTTTCGGCCTGCTCCATACGTGTCAGATATTCCACGGCCAGATGAGCCGCGCGGGCGGTACGGCCGTATTGCCCCCCATAGCGGCCGGAGAACTGGCGCATACGGTTCATCATGGCCTCGGTGGCGTGCCTAGCCTCATCAGGCAGAATATCGCGCGCCAGAATGGCCCGCAGGCGCAGCAGGTTCAGCTCTATGGTCATCCCCGAAAGCACGCCACTTACGTAGCGGTCGCGCACAAAGGTACTCCGGTCATCCGTTGTCATGGATGCCAGACGGACAAAACCATCCACCCCGCGCCCGATCACTTCCGTCATAGGGGGGGCGGCACGGTGCTGAGCCAACCTGCGCAGACGGCGCAGAATGCTCACACGCAAATCCCAACGCAGGCCATCGGGGTCAAACGGCAGAAAGACCCGGTACATCCACATGGAAAAAACCATGGCCAGAAACAGGGGCAGAGCCGTGTTGAAGTACAGAATTTCGTCCATACGGCCCTGGTTCATGGGGCCAATAAGAATGGGCAGGAACAGGTTGTAAGCCACGGCCGCCAGCACCAGTGGTGGCCATGCAAACGCAAGCCCCCCCACCAGCATGGGCACCGCCAGACAAAGAGCCAGTGTTTCGTAAATGGTTGGCTGCGCCATAATCCACAAATCCAGCAGCCCGCTCATGCCAACCACAAAAATTGTGCCATGTAGGAACGCCTGCGTAGCCAGAGCAGGCTGCTCCAACGTGGAGAACAGGGCGCAGACAATGGAAACAAACATCATAAATGTCAGCCCATCGGTCCAACCGGTCGTAATCCAGATAATTCCGGAGCCAAAAATGGTCACGGAGGCGCGCAAACTGTTGGTGAACGCCATGCGCCAGTCCCGATAACTCTTCATCGGGTATCGGAAATGATCGTGGGGCAAGGGGTTCCGGCTCATCTCAAACTGTTCGATGGCCTGTTGCAGTTCGTCCAGAATAGCGCCCAGCTTGTGCAAGAGCTGCCCCTCGCGCGACAGACTGCTTTCCTGCGCCACATCTACGGGTGGATGGGTGGCGGCTATCATTTCCTGCTCAAGGCAGGTTGCGGCAAGCTGGGTGCAGGTCGCACGCAGGGCAACCAGATCACGCAGAACCGGTGCCACAGGCTGGTCGTCCGACAGGCGCTGCGGAATGGTCTGTAAAAACTGCGCCACATCACCCGCTACCTGCTGGTACTCCTGCCCCTGACTTTCCGGCATGGACAACAACGCGCCCAGATCAAGCCCGCGGGACATCAGCACGGCAATGGCGGCAAGGGCAGCACGGGCATGGTCACCCTCATGCTGGTGCTCGCCCATTTCCACTTCGGCAAATTCAACCTGATCACTCAGGCCGACAATAGTTGTAAACACGCTTGGAGAATTGGCCACCGCACGCCGGTCCCCCCCAGCAGCCGCACAAGAGCGGGTACCGCGCCATCCAAGGCCTGTACAAAATTGGTGGCGAGCCTGTTTCTGGCCCGCAGGCCCAGCCTGTACTGGAACAGGGAGGAAATAGTGGTTTCCACCACAATGCCCAGCGTAATGTACGTGGCACGGGCCATGGCGATATGGAAGATCTGGTCCGGCGCCGCAGCCCCATCCAGCGCAATAATGGCGTAGGTAAAACCCGAAGCCCGCATACCGTGAATACGGTAGTTGGTCATGGTGGCCGGGCCGGGCAGCAGGGTGCCAATAAAGCAGAACCCGCCAATACCCGCCGCAACCCAGAAAATATACAGCAAAGGCGATTGCGGCATACTGCCCACAAGGACAATGGCGCAAATGGTCCCCACCACCATGCCAAACATATGCCACCGCGCTTTGGCAATGGATTTGCCGCGCGTACCCTGCGCCACCATCCACACGGTCAGGGCGGCCCATTGCGGACTCCCCAGTTCCCACCACAGGGCAATGCCTAGAGCGATAAGAGAGGAGAGGGTCGTACGGAGCGCATACCCGAAGGACAGCAGGTTAGGCGCAAACAGCCAGCGCAGTTTGCTCAGGTCGCGCGGGGGACCGCCCCCTTCCAACGCCTGCCGCACAATGGTCTTGAAGGCCTGACAAAACTGGCCGAACGAAAACGCCGCAGCCTTCATGCCGCGTTCTGCCGGTCGGGTCTGATCAGAAATACTGCCATCCGCTTCTTCTTACCCTAAAGAAGCCCAAAAGCGTATTCACACCTCGTATGCCCTGTCCTGCACCCAGCGTTACGCACAGGACATGGCATGGGAAAAAACCGTTCCTACGCTCTTATTCTTCGTAGGAGAGCAGGCTTGTTACGGTCGTATCCAGCTTGCTGCGGCCACCAAGGCCCGTCAGTTCCACCAGAACGGATGCGCCAACCACTTCGGCACCAGCCTTGCGCAGCAGTTCGATGGACGCAGCCAGCGTGCCACCTGTCGCCAGCAGGTCATCCATAACCACAACACGCTGGCCGGGTTTGACCGCATCGGCCTGAATTTCCAGCGTGTCGCTGCCATATTCCAGATCGTATGTGTGGGAAATGGTCTGGCCCGGCAGTTTGCCGCTTTTACGCAGCATGAGCATACCGCAGCCCATCCGGTCGGCAATCGGGGCGGCGGTCAGGAACCCGCGGGATTCCACAGCGGCCAGCATATCGGGCTGCAAAGGCGCAATCTGGCGGGTCAGGCGGCCCATGGCGATCTGCCATGCATCCGGGTTCCGCATCAGTGTTGAAATATCGTAAAACAGAATACCCGGCTTGGGGAAATCGGGAATGTGACGGATGTAATTTTTAAGATCGATGTCCTGACGTCCCGTCATGATTTTTGACAATCCTTCGTCCATGCGTCCAACCCTGTGGAAGCGCGTTTTCCATCCTGCCTTAAATTCCCATAGGTCAAGCACCGCCGGCGAACAGTTCTGAGGCAACCGGCCCCCGCTTATCCCGCACAGACCTGTTCCGCAAGGGAGTATATGGCGCGTCAGGCACCCGCGCGTGCGCTCAGGGCTGCGGTAACCGCCTCCATCAACCCATCACGCCGGAACGGTTTGGCCAGCAGGCGAACGTTGGGCACACTCCCCTCCGGCGGCGGGGAATCGGCTGTCAGGTCGCCCGACATATAAACCACAGCCAAAGCCGGATACCGCTCGACCAACACGCGGGACAGGGTGACCCCGTCCAAAGGACCGGGCAACTGAATATCCGTCACCAACAGGTCCAGCGAGCCTTCAACCCCAGCTGCCGTATCAAACGCCTGCTCACCATCTCCGGCCTCAAGCACTTTATGCCCGGCCATGCTCAGAATGGTTACAACAATATCGCGGATGGCGGCGTCATCCTCCACCACCAGAACCTGCAAGCTCCGGGCCTGCGCAGGAGCCGGGCTTACGGGCTTGGCCAACGCGGGCATAACAGTCGCCGTTGCGTCCTCCCCCGCATGGGCAGTTACAGCGCGCGGCAACCACAACGAAACCTCGGTACCACTACCTCGCCCTGTTGCCACCACAACCCGGCCACTGGCCTGTTGGGAAAACGCCAGTACCATAGCCATGCCAAGGCCCGTACCGGCCCCTTCACGCTTGGTGGTAAAGAACGGTTCAAACAACCGGTCCATGACCTCCCGCGTCATGCCAAATCCGCTATCTGCCACATCCAGCCTGATCCAATCCCCAGCAGGAAGGGGAGAGGGGTCGGACACAACACGAATACTGCGCCCTTCTTCCACCGGCAGGCTCATCAGATCGGCATTGACGGAAAACGTAACATTCCGGGCTGAAATACGCAGCCGCCCGCCAGAGGGCATGGCATCACGCGCATTGATGGCCAGATTAAGCACCGCACTTTCCAACTGGGCCGGGTCTGCCCTTACGGGCCATATGTCGTGAACAGCCCCACATTCCACCACAATCCGCGGACCAATAACCCGCCCCAGTAGACCGCCCAAAAAGGAAAACAG
Source organism: Acetobacter ghanensis (assembly GCF_001499675.1). Lineage (NCBI taxonomy): Bacteria > Pseudomonadati > Pseudomonadota > Alphaproteobacteria > Acetobacterales > Acetobacteraceae > Acetobacter > Acetobacter ghanensis. The sequence goes on along the minus strand of NZ_LN609302.1, from coordinate 506,267 downwards.
GTCCGACAGACGCAACGAATCCGGGGCACCGCTCTGCCTGCGCATGAAGGAGAGAAGCTGCCCGGTCAGGGCCTCGGAACGATGCCCGGCATGGGTTGCCGCGGACAGATACTCCTGCCGCTGTTCAACCTGATCAGGCTGGTCGTATTCCGCCGCCAGCTCCAGATTGCCCAGAATAACCGTCAGCAGATTTTTAAAGTCGTGTGCAATCCCTGCGGTCAACTGGCCAAGCGCACGCAGCTTTTGCGCCTCACCCAAGGCGCGTTCACTACGCAGGCGCATGGTAATATCCGCCGCAGTCAGCACAAAACCGCGCCGCTCGGCAGCGCCATCCGGGGCAAAAAACAGCGTGCGGCACAGTTCCAGATCCGCGCCATTGCCGCCTTTGCATTCCACCACAACAGGCGGAGCCAGTTCCCCTTTGGACAGGCTGCTCTCAATATGTTCGAACGGCTCCAGTAAGGGGACGCCATCCACCACCAGTCGGCCACTCAACGCATTGTAGGACAGGCCGGTGCGCAAGAAATCCTTACCCAGACCGAGCACAGTGGCCAATTGCTCGTTCCAGTGCCACAAACGCCCATCGGCGCCAAACACGGCCACACCCAGACTCAGGCTGTCCAGCGTGGCACGCAGCCGCAAAGCCAGATCACGCGAGGAGGCCTCGGCCCGGGCTGCCGCGAGAGAGGAACGGTCCAGCACCCAACCCGCCGAGATCATGCTCAGTACACCGGTCAGAATACCCAGTAGTGCCAGCCTGCGCTGCCAGCTTGTATTCCGCAGCATGTTGGCCACACGGTCAGCCTGATCCAGCGTGCTGGCCCGGCTTAAAACAGACAGATTCTGGTCCAGCGTAGCCAGCAGGGCGGCACCACCCTCCGGCATGGCATCCGCCGATCTGGGCCATGCGCTGATGGTCTGGAGCTGCTTTTCCACCACATCCAGCACTTCCCTGCGCCCTTCACCCTGACGCAACTGCACGGAACGGAAACCGTCAAACCCAGTACGGGCATCGGACAACTGGGTAATGGCCTGCAAATAGCATTCGCCATCCGCGGGGGTATGTTCGGCCTCAAAAGCGTAATGGCAAATCCGTGCGTTGCTGGTAGCGTGGTGCACACCGCGCAGGTAGCTGCCCGCCGCCGTGCTCTGGCGATCCAGGTCGCCATGCCGGGCCATGTCATTACCCAGCTCAATACCAATACCGCCAAAGGTCACAATCAACACACCAGCCCCGATAAGAGCCAGAATATGAGCCCGTCTTGCTGGATGCCGTAGCATGTCAGGCACGCTCCCCATTTCCGTGTACCTCCCTACCCCGTGGGCATGGCACCTTGAGCCGGGCCGGGCAAGGCATGGCTGCCCATGCAGGATCAGGCAATCTCGCGCACCGCCGGGCGGAACATGTGCATACACAGCATCATAAGCGCGCCAAAGCACATACATCCAGCCATTGGTAACGAAGATGTGGCCGCAAACTGCCCAACAACCACCCCAGCCAGCGCCCCCAGAACATATTGCAGCGTTCCGGCAAGAGCCGATGCCGCACCAGCCTGCGATGGATGGTCGGCCAGAGCCATCATCATCGCATTGGGGAAAATAATCCCCGTGGGGGCCAGTGCCAGCACCATGGTGCCAATAACCAGCCAGACCTCATACTGCCGGTACGCGGCAGGGGCGTACCAGACACTCCATATGCTGACCCCAACCATAAGCAGCGTCCCCAAAACGGACATGGCCACGGCGCCATGCAGCAGGCGCCCCGTATCCACCCGCCCGACCAGCAGGCCGTTCACCTGAGATGCACCAATCATGAACACGGACATAACGCCGAACAACATGGAAAAATGCAGTGGAGAAAAATGGAAAAGCTGCACAAAGACAAACGGCGCCGCCGTAAGATAGCTGAAGGACATAAAGGTCGAAAACGCCGTAATCATGGCGTACGTATTGTAACCCCGGTCCCAGAACAGGCTGACATAACGGGTCACCAGTGTAACGGGGGAAAGGGCCTGCCTTTTCTGGTAGGGTAGTGTTTCTGGCAAAACCCACAGCACCAGCGCCACGCACACCACGCCATACACCGCCGAAGCCCAGAAAATCAGCCGCCAGGAAGCAAACTCCACAACCAGACCACCCAGCATGGGAGCCAGAATGGGCACCACCCCCATAACCATAATCAGCCGGGACATCATACGCGCACCCGCCGCACGGTCGGACACCACATCACGCACACAGGCCGTTGGCACGACCAGACTGGCCGACGCCCCAACGGACGCCACAAACCGGGCAACGGAAAATGTGGTAACATCCGGCGCAAACGCACACACGGCGGACGCCGCAGCATACAGCAGGTTCCCCACCAGCATGGGCATACGGCGGCCATACCTGTCCGCCAGCGGGCCAACACTCAACTGCCCAATGGCAAGCCCCACAAACCAGATGGCCAGCGTAAACTGCACATTACCCGCACTGGTATGAAAACTCTGCTCCATAGCCGGAAAGGCAGGCAGGTAAATGTCGGTCGAAATGGGGCCAACAGCCGTTAAGAACCCGAGCAACAGGGAAAACCAGCCCGGTATGCCCTCTGCAAAAACGGGCCGGACTGCTTCCTGCGCAGCAGGTGGCCGTACAACGGAAGAAGATGTCATACCCGGCCCTCCGGGTACGTCCTGTCAGATAAATGCCGCAAATGGATCAATCCCACTGTGGAAAAAATAACTGGGGAAAACCGGGGTGGATAAACAGCGGGCCGGGCCTAGCCCTGCGCGCCAACCGTAGCAATACGAGCATGCCGCCAGAGCCAGAGCCCCAACCCGGCAGAAAGGGCAAACAGCAAAGCCCCTGCGCCATATTGCCAAGCCGCCCCAACCTGCACACCCGCACCCAGCAACACCGTAACAGCGTTCTGGGGTAACGCCCCCACCAGAGTGGCCGCAACAAATGGCCCTAGCGCCATGCCAGACACGCCTCCCAGCAGGTTGAGCAGCAAGGCAGACCCAACAGGCAACAGGCGCAATGTCAGAATACTCAAAAAGGGCGTATGGGTCAGAAACGCATCCAGCTTTTCAAACCGTGGCCCAAGGCGGGCCTGTGCCCACGAACGACCACCCCAGCGAGCCCATAAAAAGCCAGCCACACACCCTAATGTAGAAGCTAGGGTAATCATGGCAAGCCCTGCGGCCACACCATAGGTCAGCCCTGCGGCAAAACCGGCGGCCTGCCGGGGGAGCCCAAAAGCACACCAGATGGATGCTCCAGCCAGAAACATCAGCCACCCACCGGGGGTCTTGCGCAGCATATCCGTGCTGTCCAACACATGTTGCAAGGCCGGTACGTGGCGCAGCCCTATGGCGCCAACCACCAGAATAAGCAGCATCAGCAACGGTTTGCACAACACCCTGAACGAGCGATCTGGTGCAGGAGGGGCAGGTTCCATACCTTGGCCGCTAGCATCTTCTTGCCGCAGCCCGCAAGCTGGCTGTAAACCCTAGCCATAAAGTTTAACCCCAGCGCAAAAGAGTGCCATGCCCACCACGCCCCAGCGCCAGCAAGACATGACGCCCGCCCACCGCCGCCTGATCTCTGGCTGGCTGTTCCTTCTATGTTTCATGTTGCTGGGCATGATTGCCATTGGCGGCGTGACGCGCCTGACCGGCTCCGGCCTGTCCATTATGGACTGGCAGCCTGTATCGGGCATTATTCCGCCCCTGTCCCACGCGGAGTGGGAGCGGCTTTTTGCACTGTACAAGACCATCCCACAGTACCACCTCCAGCATGAGGGGTTTGGGCTGGAAGGGTTCCAGAGAATTTTCTGGGCGGAGTGGATTCACCGCTTCTGGGGCCGCCTGATGGGGCTGGTACTGCTGGCTCCACTGGTGTGGTTTGTCATCAAGGGGATGATCACCCGCAGACTGGCGGCTCGGCTGTTCATATTTTTTGTTCTGGGGGCACTACAGGGCGCTATTGGCTGGTTTATGGTGGCCTCTGGCTTTAGGGCCAACAGCACGGCGGTTGAACCTGTTCGACTCGTGCTGCATCTGAGTGCTGCCCTGCTGCTGTATGGCGCCATTTTGTGGACTGCGTTTTCCATCCGCTGGCCGCAGCCAGAACCCACGGCCTTTACGCCCGGTGTCAAGCTGACCAAACGGCTGGCCTGCATCAGCATCGGACTGCTCTGCACTACCATTATTGCGGGTGGCTTTACGGCTGGCACCCATGCTGGCTTTTTGTTCAACACCTTTCCACTCATGGACGGGCATCTGATTCCGGCTGACTACGCCCAGCTTTCTCCCCTGTGGATGAACTGGGTTGTTAACAAGGCCGCCATCCAGTTTGACCATCGCCTGCTGGCAACCCTGACCGCTCTGAGCATTGGGGCCGTACTGCTGGTCGGGCTACGCCGTAGCGCAGGCCTTGGCCCTCGGGCCCAGAATGGCATTATTCTGCTCGGCTGGGCCGTGCTGATCCAGTACGGGCTGGGTGTGACCACCCTGCTGCTGGTTGTGCCGGTCTGGGCCGGAGCCGTACACCAGACTTTTGCCGCTGTTCTGCTGGGAGTCATGCTGTACGTGCTGCACACCCTGCGGCGTGGCAAGCCGCAGGCCTGACGGCAGGCCAATGAATTCCCACGCTGGTTATTTTCCTGTTGCACTGACAAAACAGGACGGTATTCTACCGGGCATGATTTCCGACCGGTTCATGTCCGATTCCCTCACGACCCGCGTAACAGCGGCTCAGGGCGGCGTGGCTTTTCGTCTGGACCTTCTCCTTCGACTTATCTGCCCCTGAGCGATCAGGGCGGCCATGTGCTGCCGCGCCCAGGGGATTTTGCAAGCGAGAGCGCCTGTGTTCAGCACAGGCAAATCATCAGGCGTGACAAGCCTTTGGCAGCGCCAGACCAGAGTAATTCAGGAAAAATTTCATGTCTGCTGATCAGTCCAGCTTCAACCACCCATCCTTTGGCCGTATGACACCCGACCGTGTCATCATTTTTGACACGACCCTGCGTGATGGCGAACAGTCCCCCGGTTTTTCCATGAATCTGGCGGAAAAACTGCGCATGGCCGAAGCCCTGGCAACACTGGGCGTGGATGTTATTGAGGCAGGTTTTCCAGTAGCCTCCAAAGGTGACTTTGAATCCGTTAACGAAATTGCCCGCCACACCAAGGGTGCCGTAATCTGCGCACTGGCCCGCAGTGGTGGCGCAAAGGATATTGCGGCCGCAGGCGAGGCGCTGGCCCCGGCGGAACGCAAGCGTATCCACAACTTTATCTCCACCTCCCCTCTGCACATGAAGTACAAGCTGCGCATGGAGCCGGAAACCGTTCTGGATCTGATTACTTCGGGGAATACGGCTGCACGCAACCTGACGGACGATGTGGAATGGTCTGCCGAGGACGGCTCGCGCACTGACCCCGATTTTCTGTGCCGTTGTGTAGAAGCCGCCATCAAGGCCGGCGCTACCACCATCAACGTTCCCGACACGGTCGGATACGCCACCCCCGAAGACATGGAAAAAATCTTTTCCATGCTGCGTGAACGGGTGCCGGGTGCGGATCAGGTCATTTTTTCCGCCCACAACCATAACGATCTGGGTCTGGGCGTTGCCAATACGCTGGCCTCCCTGCGCGGTGGCGCACGGCAGGTGGAATGCACCATTAACGGTATTGGCGAACGTGCGGGTAATGCGGCGCTGGAAGAAATTGTGATGGCGCTGCGCACACGCCACGACCAGTACCCCTTCAACACCGGTATCCAGACGACCGACCTGCTCAAGGTCTCACGTATGCTGGCCACCATCACCAGCTTTGACGTGCAGCCCAACAAGGCCATTGTGGGCCGCAACGCCTTTGCGCATGAAAGTGGCATCCATCAGGACGGTGTGCTGAAAAACGCCGCGACCTATGAGATTATGACCCCCGAAAGCGTTGGCTGGAGCCGGTCCTCGCTGGTCATGGGCAAACATTCCGGCCGTGCCGCCTTCCGCGACAAGCTGAAGGCGCTGGGATATGCGGACATGGACGATGCCCGCCTGAACGAAGCGTTCTCCCGCTTCAAGGATCTGGCCGACCGCAAGAAGGTCGTTTACGACGATGATATTGTCGCGCTGGTTGATGATGAAGCCCGTGACCACGACCATATCCGTTTTGCGGCCCTGAGCCTGACTTCCACCTCGGGCAACCCGTCCGAAGTGGACCTGACCATTCAGGTCGAGGGCAAGGACGTGCAGGCCAGCGCAACAGGCAACGGACCGGTAGATGCCGCCTTTAATGCCCTGCGGCAGGCCTTCCCGCACGAAGCCCGTCTGGCCCTGTTCTCTGTTGGCGCCGTTACGGAAGGGACCGATGCGCAGGCCCGCACCACAGTCCGGCTGGAAGAGGACGGTAAACTGGTGGACGGTCAGGGTGCGGATGCGGACACCGTTGTTTCCGCCGTGCGTGCTTATGTACATGCGCTGAACAAGCTGCTGGTCAAACGCGCTCGGACTGCGCCAGAAGCTCTGGCGGTCTGAACCAAGCGTACTAGCGGGGGCTTATGCCCCCAAATGGCGCGGCAGACCCCTCCCCGCACGAAATTATGCGGAAGTTTATGAACAGAGGGCTTGTCTGCCTCGCTATGCCCCGTTAATCCGTGCAAACATATTGACCAAAGCGACCGTTGGGGTCCGTTTTGTTTGCCTGCCCCTTACACACAGTCGCGTAGTGCCGCCTCAACCAGGAGTCCTGGATGTTCTCTCGTCTGCTCGGTCTTATGTCTGCTGACATGGCCATCGATCTCGGTACTGCCAATACCCTTGTGTATGTCAAAGGGCGTGGCATTGTGCTGAACGAACCCTCGGTTGTGGCGATTGCAGACATACGCGGCAAAAAGCAGCTTCTGGCTGTAGGGGACGAAGCCAAACAGATGGTCGGGCGGACTCCGGGCAATATTGCCGCCATTCGCCCCATGCGGGATGGGGTGATTGCCGACTTTGATGTTGCGGAAGAAATGATCAAACATTTCATTCGCAAAGTGCATAACCGCCGGGCTTTTGCCAGCCCGCAGATTATTGTGTGCGTGCCCTCCGGCTCTACCGCCGTTGAACGCCGCGCCATTCAGGAAAGTGCCGAGAGTGCTGGTGCGCGCCGCGTCTTCCTGATTGAGGAACCCATGGCCGCTGCCATAGGCGCGGGTCTGCCGGTGACCGAGCCGTCCGGCAGCATGATTGTGGATATTGGCGGTGGCACCACGGAAGTAGCGGTTATCTCCCTTGGTGGCATTGTCTATGCCCGCTCGGTCCGCGTTGGCGGGGACAAGATGGACGAGGCCATTATCTCCTACATCCGCCGGGCCTATAATCTGCTGATTGGGGAAAGCTCGGCCGAGCGGATTAAAATCAACCTTGGCGCGGCCCTCCCCCCCGATGACCCGGACGACAGCGGCCCGTGGCTGGATGTTAAGGGCCGGGACCTGATCAATGGCGTCCCGCGTGAGGTACAGGTCTCTCAGGCCCAGATTGCCGAAAGCCTGATGGAGCCGATCAGCCAGATTGTGGATGCGGTCAAAACCGCATTGGAAAACACACCGCCAGAACTAGCTGCAGATATTGTTGATAAAGGCATTGTCCTGACCGGCGGCGGCGCACTACTCTACCGCATGGCCGATGTGCTGCGTCTGGCAACAGGGTTGCCTGTCACAATTGCAGAAGACGCCCTGTCCTGCGTGGCGCTGGGCACTGGCCGTGCATTGGAAGAAATGAAGCGTCTGCGCAACGTGCTGACCACCATGTACTAAACGTCCGGCTTTACGCCACGGTATGGTCTGCGGCCCGTGGGTAAGTCTGGTTTTTCATGCCGTCAGAAAAGGGCATCCGGTTTTCCATGGTCCCGGTTTCCATTCAGGTAAGGCAGGCGTTAAGCAAACTGGTGCTCCCGGTTCTGCTGCTTATGTCCGTCGGGATCATTATTGCCGGGCAGGCCGACCGTCCTCTGGCAGATAAGGCGCGTATGCGCGTGGCCGATGTGCTGGCCCCTTTATGGAGCCTGCTCTCCCGCACCCAGAGCGATAGCGAACGGCTGGTTCATGGGCTGAAGGAAGCCCGTAACCTGTCGGAAGAAAACCATCGCCTTGCAACGGAAAACGCCAATCTACGGCGATGGTACGAAGTAGCCGTTTCCCTCGCGCGGGAGAACGACGCCCTTAAAACCGAACTCCACTGGGTGCCAGAACCCACTCCGGCCTTTGTAACAGGCCGAGTTGTGGCCGATAGCGGGGGTATTTATGCTCGTGCGGTCCTGCTGGTGGCTGGCACCACAAGCGGCGTGCAAACAGGCAATGTTGCGTTGGCCTCCAATGGTCTTGCGGGCCGCGTCACAGAAGTGGGGGCTCATGCGGCCCGTATTCTGCTTATTACCGACATAGCCAGCCGCCTGCCTGTAGAGCTGGAATCCAGCCATGCCGCCGCCATTATGGTAGGTGATAATTCCCCCCTACCGCGCCTGCTGTATTATTCGCAGGATACCCGCCCCATAGAGGGTGAGCGGGTTGTTACCTCCGATCAGGCCGGGGCTTTTCCATCCGGCATTCCCATTGGCAGTGTGCATTACCTACACCCCGGTCAGCCCGTGGTGCAGCCCTTTGCCCGGCTGGACAGGCTGACCATGCTGCGCGTGTTCGACTTTGGGCAGTCCGAAATTGAACCCCCTGAAGCCCCCGGTCATGTGCCGCTTACCCGCCCGCACCGTGCCCTGACATTGCCGTTTAAAACATTGCTCGGTCCGGGGCAGGAGGGATAACGCCATGTCCGACCCGCACCAGCCCCGTTGGGAACATGATACCGACACCCAGCTGACCTCCCGCCAGCGACTCGACCGTACTGCGCGGCATCTTCTGCCTTCCGTTTTTACGGCGTTGGTCATTATTTTTTTCTCGGCCCCCATTACCATTCCCGGCTCGGCGGAACTGCTTCCGGCCATTGTTATCAACACCATTTTTTTCTGGTCAGTATGGCGTCCATCCGGCATGCCGTCGCTGGCGGTGTTTCTACTGGGACTTTTTATGGATCTGGTGGGGTTTACACCGCTGGGCGTCAGCGCCTTTATTCTACTGTTGGTGCATGGCATCGGCAGCTATGCCCGTTTTGGTCTCATGCGGATGAATTTTTTAGTAGTATGGTGCCTGTTCGGGCTGGTAGGAGCGGCTGCCGCGGCGTTGCAGTGGGCGCTGGCCTGCCTGTTCCGGCTGCATCTGCTTGATCCGGCACCTGCCTGTTTTGAAGCCTTGCTCTGCATAGGGGTCTATCCGTTGCTTTCCGCCACTTTCTCGTGGTTCCTGCACATTCTGGACGAGAAGGACACGCCATGACCGCATGGGAGGTGCTCCCATGTGGCTAAAGCGGCGTAAACGCGAAAACCGCCGCCTGATGCCCATCCGTGATCAGAAGGATCCGGCACGCGGCGTTTTTACCCGGCGCGCATTGCTGTGTATGGCGGTCCAGGCCGGTGCCATGGGCGAGCTGGCCCGCCGCCTGTACCATATCCAGATCAACGATGGTGACCACTATGCCCGCATGGCGGCCAACAACAGGGTAAGCAAACGCCTGCTGGCCCCACCGCGTGGCCGCATTGTGGACCGCTACGGCATTGCCCTTGCCAACAACAAGGAAAACTGGCGCGCCCTCCTTATGCCGGAGGAAACGACCGATGTGACCGGCACCATAGAGCGCTTTTCCGCCCTTATTCCGCTTGATGAGCGCGACCGCAACCGCATAGCGCGTGAACTGCGCCACCAGCGCCGGTTTGTGCCCGTTATGCTGCGCGACTTCCTCTCGTGGGATGAAATGGCGCGGATCGAACTCAACGCACCATCCCTGCCCGGTGTGCTGATTGATGTGGGCACACGCCGTGTGTACCCCGAGGGCGAACTGCTGGCCCATATTATCGGCTACGTTGCCCCCCCTAACGAAAACGACGTGGCGCATTCCACCCTGCTGGCCCTGCCCGGCATGCGGGTGGGCCGCGCAGGCATAGAACAGAATCAGGACGAAAAACTGCGCGGCACTGCCGGTTCTGTGGAAATGGAAGTAAACGCTGTAGGTCGCGTCATTTCCGAACTGAACCGCGAGGAAGGTGTGCCGGGGGAAGAAATCTCCCTGACCATCGACCGCGGCCTGCAACAACGCGTCCTGAACCATATTGGCGACCAAACGGCCTCCGCCGTGGTGCTCGACTGCCATAATGGCGAAGTGCTGGCTATGGTCAGCACCCCTTCGTTCGACCCCTCCCTGTTTGATAGCGGTGTCAGCCACGCACAGTGGATTGAGTGGACAAACAACCAGCACACACCACTCATCAACAAGGCTGTGGCAGGCGTGTACCCTCCGGGGTCCACCTTCAAGCCTGCCGTAGCGATGGCCGCACTGGAATCCGGGCTGATCTCCCCCACGGACCGGGTTTTCTGCCCCGGCCATCTGGATGTGGGTGGAACGCGCTTCCACTGCTGGTCACGCTGGGGGCATGGGTCGGTCGACCTGCATCAGGCGCTCAAATACTCCTGCGACGTGTATTTTTACGAAATCGCCCGCCGCATAGGCATGGACCGTATTGCCGAGACCGCGCACCGTATGGGCCTTGGCGTACCGCTGGATATTGAGCTGCCCCATACCCGCACAGGGCTGATTCCCACCCCCGCATGGCGGCAAGCCCACCACCACCACTGGAACGGGGGAGACACCATTGTCAGCGGGATCGGGCAGGGGTTCATACAGGTAACGCCCCTGCAACTGGCCACCTACACCGCCCGCATGGCCACCGGTCGCGCCGTGCAGCCCCACCTTATGCGCGCCGTCAATGGCGAGCTCAGCCCCATGGCCAACCCCGAAAACTGGCCAAGCCTCAACATGCCTGAAAAATACCTACAGGCCCTGCGTGCTGGCATGTTTGCGGTGGTAAACGAACCCCACGGCACGGCCCCCAAGGCACAGCTGGACCTGCCGGGCATGACCATGGCGGGCAAAACGGGTTCGGCTCAGGTGCGCCACGTTTCCCGCGCACTGCGTGAGAGCGGGCACTTCAACTCTGCCAACCTGCCGTGGGAATACCGGCCACACGCCCTGTTCATCTGCTTTGCGCCGTATGATGCACCACGCTATGCGGTCTCGGTCGTGATCGAGCACGGCAATGCTGGGGCAGATGCCGCCGCCCCGCTGGCACGTAACATTATGCGGGACACGCTGCTGCGTGACCCGTCCAACCATACCACGCCGCCGCCCGAAAACGTGGCCAACGCGGACGACAGCTTTGAATAACCCCATCAGATTCCACAAACGTCTGCTGCGGGCGGAGCCAAGCTTCAAGCTCATGGCCAAGCTATGGCGAATCAGTTGGCTGTATGTTCTGCTCATCTGTACGCTGGCGGGCATTGGATACGTCACCCTCTATTCCGCTGGCGGCGGGGTACCCTACCCGTTTGCCGCGCCACAGGCTGCACGTTTTGCCGTGGGACTGGTGCTTATGGTCACTGTGGCCATGTTGCCTCCCCGCCTGCTTATGCGGGCATCATGGGGGATGTATGCCCTCTCGCTCGTGCTGCTGGTGGCGGTGCTGCATATGGGCCATGTGGGCAAAGGAGCAGAGCGGTGGCTCATGGTCGGTGGGCTTCAGATTCAGCCATCCGAGTTTGCCAAAATTGCTCTTGTAGCCGTGTTGGCCACGTGGTTTTCCCGCATGGATTATGCCCGTATGGGCAACCCGTTATGGCTGATTCCCCCGGCCCTTATGGTCCTTGTGCCGGTTGGTCTGGTGCTCAAGGAGCCTAATCTGGGTACGGCTGTCATTATTGGTGGCATTGGCGCATCCATGTTTTTTACGGCGGGTATGCGCCTTTGGCAGATTATTCTGCTGATCCTGCCCGTACCGTCCCTTATCCAGTTTGCTTACAAGCATCTGCATGACTACCAGAAAGCCCGCATCACCACCTTTCTACACCCCGAAAATGACCCGCTGGGCGCAGGCTACAACATCATCCAGTCCAAAATTGCACTGGGGTCTGGGGGTATGTGGGGGCAGGGTTACCTGCATGGGTCTCAGGGGCAGCTCAACTTCCTGCCCGAAAAGCAGACAGACTTCATTTTTACCATGATCGCGGAGGAATGGGGCTTTATTGGCGCAGCAACCGTTATTGCCCTGCTTGTTCTGCTTATTATGGGGGGCATGGTTATGGCCATTCGCTGCCGTAACCGTTTTGGCCGGTTGATTGCCCTTGGCATCAGCATGAACTTTTTCTTTTACTGCTTGGTCAACCTGTCCATGGTCATGGGCGCCATCCCTGTTGGGGGGGTGCCTTTGCCGCTTGTCTCTTACGGGGGATCGGCCATGCTGAACGTCATGCTGGGTTTTGGCCTGCTGCTTTCCACCTGGGTCCACCGCGACACACGGCTGGACGAAAGCAACGCCAATACGGCCTGACACCCGCAATAATGCTTGTGTTTCTGGCATGATCAGCTCTTGACTTGCCTGAGATGCACTTTTAGCTTGCAGGCTAAAGGTAACACTTAGTACTGTTTTTTCACCTTAATTTTCCACTCTGTTTTCTCCACAAGGCAGCATCTGGCTTAAGCGCCCCAACGGGGCAGGATACGGCGCATTACCCCCGAGTCCAAAAAAGCTTGCCGAACCTGATAAGTGCGGAAAACCCCTTAACAAACAGGGCCACACCAAAGTGACAACACACACTTTTTCTCTTCGTCCGGTCCTGCTCTGCACGGTTGCCCTATTTGCCCTTGCTGGCTGTAAACGCCAGCAGGGCGCACCGCAGATGCCACCTCAGGCCGTTGGCGTGATTACCATGAAACCCCAGCCTGTGAGTGTACACACCAGCCTGCCCGGCCGTACGGATGCGTTTGAAATTGCTCAGGTCCGCCCACAGGTCACCGGCGTTGTGCTCAAACGCCTGTTTACCGAAGGGTCCGATGTGGTGGCAGGCCAGCAACTCTACCAGATTGACCCAGCCCGCTACAAAGCCGTGTATGACACCGCCCGTGGGCAACTGGCGCAGGCGATGGCCATAGACGGCACAGCCAAGGCCAAAGTCCGACGCTACAAGCAGCTTATCCGCGAACACGCCATAAGCCAGCAGGACTATGATGATGCCGTAGCAGCGGAAAAACAGGCCGCTGGCCAGATAGAGAGCGCTCAGGGGCAGGTTGAAAGCGCCCAGGTCAACCTTGGCTACACCAAAATGTATGCCCCCATTTCCGGCCGTATTGGCCGTACCCTTATTACGGTTGGCGCCCTTGTAACGGCCGAACAGACCAACAATACGGCCATCATCACCCGGCTTGACCCTATTTACGTGGACGTGAACCTGCCCGCCATCACCCTGCTCCGCCTCAAGCGTGAGCTGGCGGAAGGCCGCATCCAGCGGCAGGCTAATGGTGAAGTGCCTGTAAGCCTGACGCTGGAAGATGGTTCACCGTACGAATTCAAGGGCCACATGGCTCTGGCCGAAGTTAACGTGGACACCACAACCTCCACCGTTATCGTGCGCGCCATTATGCCGAACCCGCAAAAACTGCTGCTGCCGGGCATGTATGTCCATGCTCAGCTGGACGAGGGGATTGACCCCAACGCCCTGCTGGTGCCGCAGGAGGCCGTCAGCCGTAACACCCACGGTGACCCGCAGGTGTGGGTTGTACAGCCCGACAACACGGTCGCCCTCCGCCAGATCAAACTTGGCATGGCCATTGGCACCAACTGGGTCGTTTCCGACGGCCTCAAGGCCGGTGAACGCGTCGTAGTCAGCGGCACGCAAAAGATAAACCCCGGCGATAAGGTCTCGGTCATGGACAGCACACCCCAGACCGACAACACAACCGGCTCCGCTGCACAGCCTGCGCAAAAAAGGCAGTAAATCCATGTCTCTTTCGCGGTTCTTTATCAACCGACCCATTTTTGCGTGGGTGATCAGCCTGATCATCATGCTGTTTGGCGGGCTGTCCATCCTGCGGCTGCCTATTGCCCAGTATCCCAGCATCGCCCCACCGCAGATCGCCATTACCGTCACCTACCCCGGTGCTTCGGCCGATACGGTGAACGATACGGTCGTGCGCCCCATACTCCAGCAGATGTTTGGTCTGGATCATCTGGAATATATTTCGGCCCAGTCCTACGCCTCCGGGCAGATGGAAATTGACCTGACCTTTGAGCAGGGCACAAACCCTGACATTGCTCAGGTGCAGGTGCAGAACAAGCTCCAGCTTGCCCAGCCCAAACTGCCGCAGGAAGTCACCGCGCAGGGTCTGAGCATTACAAAAGCCGTCAAGAACTTCATGCTGGTTCTGGCGTTTATCTCCACCAACAACAGCATGACCGGCTCCGACATTGCCGATTATGTGGCTTCCAATATTTCTGACCCGCTCAGCCGCGTAACCGGCGTTGGGGACCACACGCTGTTTGGTTCCGAATACGCCATGCGCATCTGGATGGACCCTAACAAGCTGTTCAACTACGGCCTGACCGTTCGGGACGTGGAAACAGCTATTCAGACCCAGAACATTCAGGTTTCCTCCGGGGAACTGGGAGGGCTGCCGGCCAACAAGGACATCCGGCTGGATGCCACAATTATTGGCCCAACCCGCCTGACCTCGGCCCCCGAATTTGAAAAAATCCTGCTCAAGGTCCAGCCCGACGGGTCTCAGGTCCGCATCAAGGATGTGGCCAAAGTGGAACTGGGGCCACAGACCTACAACACGTCCTCTTACTACAATAACCACCCCGCATCGGGTATGGCGCTCAAGCTGGCACCGGGTGCGAACCAGATTTCCACCGAATCTGCCGTACGTGCCAAAATTGCGGAACTAGAGCAGTTCTTCCCACCGGGCCTGAAAACTGTTTACCCGCTAGACACGGAACCGTTCATCACCCTCTCCATTGAAGAAGTGGTCATCACCCTTCTGGAAGCCATCGGACTGGTCTTTCTGGTCATGCTGGTGTTCCTCCAGAACTTCCGGGCGACCCTTATTCCCACCATTGCCGTGCCGGTGGTGCTGCTGGGCACCTTTGGCCTACTCAACATTTTTGGCTTTTCCATCAACACCCTGACCATGCTTGCCATGGTGCTGGCCGTGGGGCTGCTGGTGGATGACGCCATTGTGGTGGTGGAAAACGTTGAACGCGTGATGTCGGAGAAAAAGCTTTCTCCCATCGAGGCGGCTCGCGTCTCCATGGACGAAATTTCCGGCGCGCTGGTTGGCATTGTGCTGGTGCTGACGGCCGTCTTCCTGCCCATGGCGGCTTTTTCCGGCTCCGTTGGGGTGATTTACCGCCAGTTCTCCATCACCATTGTTTCAGCCATGTGGCTGTCGGTTCTGGTCGCCATGGTGCTCACACCCGCCCTGTGCGCCACCATGCTCAAACCCGGCACGCATGAAAAAACAACCGGGCTTGCAGGCTGGTTTAACCGCAACTTCAACCGGCTGACCACAGGCTACCTGAATGGCGTGCGTAAGCTGATCTCCTCCACCGCGCTGTCCATCATCAGCTTTGTTCTGATCAGCGCGCTGGCGGGCTATCTGTTTACCCGCCTGCCCAGCGGCTTTTTGCCTGATGAAGATCAGGGGCTGATCTTTGGTCAGGTCACCATGCCGCCCAACACCCCCATGGAGCAGACCACAAAGCTGAACCGTGAGATTACGGACTACATTCTTCAGTCCGAAAAAGGGCTTGTTGAATCCGTCTATGCCATTAGCGGGTTTAACTTTGCGGGTCAGGGCCAGAACTCCGGTGCGTTCTTCATCCGCCTCACAGACTGGAAAAACCGCCCTCTGGCATCGCAGACATCAGCCGCCATCGCACGGCGGATCATGATGCATTACTGGTTTGACCCACGCGCCCAGATTTTTGCCATCAACCCACCTGCGGTACTGGAACTGGGGAACGCCACCGGGTTTGACCTTGAGCTGGAAGACCGCGCCCACCTTGGCCACCAGCAGTTGCTGGCAGCCCGAAACATGGTGCTGGGCCTTGCCAGCCAAGACCCGCGCCTGATGGCCGTGCGCCCCAACGGCATGGAAGATGCCTCGCAGTATCACCTTGATATTGACCGCGAAAAAGCCAACGCGCTGGGCATTACGATTGATGACATCAACACAACAATCGAAGGCGCTCTGGGGTCGATCTATGTCAACCAATTCACCCGGAATGACCGCGTTAAACAGGTTTACATTCAGGGTAACCCGGATTCCCGCATGTTGCCGCAGGATCTGGACAAATGGTACATCCGCACCAACACCAACACGCTGGCCCCTCTTAACGCCTTTATCCGCGGTTACTGGCTGACTGGTCCGCAAAAGGTTGAGGATTACAACGGCTTTAACTCCTACGAAATTCTGGGCCAGCCTGCCGCTGGCTACAGCTCGGGGGATGCCATTGCCGCCATCAAGGCCATTCTGAGCAAACTGCCCGAAGGCATCGGGTTTGAATGGACCGGCCTGTCCTTTGAGGAAATCTCCTCCGGCTCATCCACTGGCCCGCTTTATGCGCTGGCAAGTATTGTTATCCTGCTGTGCCTTGCCGCTCTTTACGAAAGCTGGGCCATTCCATTTGCGGTTATGCTCGTTATTCCGCTGGGGGTATTGGGGTCCATTGCCGCAACCCTGTGGCGGAACATGAGCAACGACGTGTATTTTCAGGTCGGGCTGCTCACCACCGTTGGTCTGGCGGTTAAAAACGCCATTCTGATTGTGGAGTTTGCCAAAGCCGCCTTTGAACGTGGAGAATCTTTGGAGGACGCGGTTATTACCGCAGCGCGTGAGCGCCTGCGCCCCATCCTCATGACCTCCATTGCCTTTGTGGTCGGGGTGTTCCCACTGGCCATTACCACAGGTGCCGGGTCCGCCTCCCGCGTGGCCATTGGCACGGCCGTGGTCGGGGGTATGGCCACCGCAACCCTCCTGGCCATCTACTTTGTGCCTGTCTTTTTTGTTCTGGTTCTGCGTGTGTTTCACGTCAAACGTCAGAGCGAACGAGAACAGGCCACACCTCCAGCCCAGACCGCAACCGGGAACGAATAAGATATGGCTCCTCAGTCCTTTTTCCGTCGCTCCCTGCGGCTCCGTTCTGTTGTTATGGCCGTGGCAGCAACACAGGCCCTGTCGGCCTGCACCATGATACCCAAATACACACGGCCCAAGCCACCGTTGGCCTCCGCATGGCCCGACTATGCCCAAACGGGGGATAGCCTACTGCCAAAAGTGGCGGCCGATATTGGCTGGCGCGAGTTCTTTGTGGACCCGCGCCTGCAAGCCCTGATCACCATTGCCCTGCGTGAAAACCGGGATCTGCGCACATCCGCCGCCAACATTGCCACGGCACAGGGCGAGTATGATGTGCAACATGCGGGCCTGTTCCCCACCATTTCGGCCACAGGTGGGCCGATGTATCAGGCCCCATCCGATGCCGCAGGTCTAAGCTTTGCTCCTGGGCTGGATACCGACAAAACCGGCACAGGCATGGCGCGTAACCCGTTCCGCTACTATTCTGGCGGAATTGGTTTTTCGTCCTACGAGATCGACCTGTTCGGCCGCATCCGCTCTCTTACAAAAGAAGCAGCGGAACGCGCCCTCTACCAGCAGGAAAACATGCGGGGGATGGTCATCAGCATCGTCTCGCAGGTTGCCATGGCCTATATTACGTGGCTGGGGGACAGGGACACGCAGGCACTGGCCGAGCGAACACTGGCCAGCCAGCAGGACAGCCTGAGGCTGACTCAGGATAAATACAACCATGGTGAGGAAAACCTGCTGACT
Source organism: Acetobacter ghanensis (assembly GCF_001499675.1). Classification (NCBI taxonomy): domain Bacteria; kingdom Pseudomonadati; phylum Pseudomonadota; class Alphaproteobacteria; order Acetobacterales; family Acetobacteraceae; genus Acetobacter; species Acetobacter ghanensis. The sequence goes on along the minus strand of NZ_LN609302.1, from coordinate 488,482 downwards.
GTCCGACAGTTGGAAACACAGGTGCAGCAAAGCGCAACCCTGCTGACTGACTCCCGCCGCAAGGTCGAGCAGGACGAAAACCTGATAACCCTGCTTATCGGGTCGCCCATCCCGCAAAATCTGCCCGATCCTCTACCGTTGGGCAAACAGTCTGTTCTGGCAGATCTGCCGGCTGGCCTGCCATCCGACCTGCTAACCCGCAGACCGGATATTGAAGCCGCCGAGCATGACCTTCTGGCATCTCAGGCTAGCATCGGGGCGGCCCGTGCGGCTTTCTTCCCCCGTCTTACGCTCACCGCAACAGACGGCGTTTCCAGCCTGCAGTTTCATAAGCTGTTTACGGCTGCCGCCACCACATGGGGGCTTAACCCCAGCCTACAGATCCCACTTTGGACGTGGGGGATGAACAGCGGCAACCTTAAAGTGGCCAAGGCAACCCGTAACGCCAAGGTCGCCACCTACGAAAAAACAGTGCAGACAGCCTTCCGCGAGGTCGCAGATGCCCTTGCGGCCCGCAAAGCCTATCTGGACGAAAAAAGACAGATGGACGATCTGGTCAGTGCATCGGCGGATGCTTACCGGCTTGCAAAACTTCGTTATGAAACAGGGACTGATTCCTACCTGACCACTCTGGACTCTCAGCGTTACTACCTTCAGGCGCAACAGTCGCAGATTAATGTCGCCGTCGCAAAATATCAGAACCTTGTCACAATCTACCGTGCCATGGGTGGCGGTTGGAAAGAAAACTCCACCACCACATCAGACACACAGCCCAGCCGGGTAATAAATCCCACTCCGCAAAAAGCTGGGTAACAAAAAAAGGCCGCTGCAAAGCGGCCTTTTTCATAACACCTTACAAACTTACTTGTTTAGTGTGCCGCAGCAGGCTGATTAAGCTTAAGCACCCAGAGCTGGGCAATATCGTAAGCCCCATTATCTCCTGCAACACTTTTCAAAGTCTGAATGGCCTCAGCCTTGTTGCCCGCCTGCATCTGGGCCAGACCAAGGTGCAAGCGAGCCGTGTTGGGGTCTGTAACACCTTTGGCAATGGCCTGCTGCATGAGCGCCAGTCCCTTGGCCGACTGACCAAACGTGACATAGTTATAGCCAACATTCAGCAACTCATTACCCGATGTCTGAGTAAGAGCGGCTTTCTCATCCGCCTCGATAGATGCCTTTTTATCGGCAACGGTTTTTTCAACCATAGCCTTCAGACGGGCCTGCCGTGGCGCTTCTGCTCCCTGGCCAAGAACGCCCTGCTGGTAACCCTGGTTCATCAGGTCCAGTGCTAGCTGCGGCATATGCCCCTGCATGGCGATTTCTGTCATTTCCATAAAATCGCGCGCGGAGGAAATATCACCCACTGCCAGACGGATACGGTAAACATCAAGCTGGAGGGAGGCGGGAATTTTTGTATTCACAACCAGTTCGTGCAGCAGCAGCGCCCAGTATTCCTTTTTGGGATAATAGGTCGCCAGCAGCACATAAGCATGTGTAGCTGTTGTAGAATCCTTAAGAGCCGTGGCGCTGGCTGCCAACATCTGCAACTGGGATTCTACCGGCTTCTGCCCAGCCTTGATGACCGCAGCAATACCGGGCGTTAACACACGCACCGTGCTGGCATAATCCTTCTGCAAATAATAGGACTGCGCCAGCAATGTTTGCATCTGCGGGTTAGGGCCAACTTCCTTCAGATAACGCTGGATGGCAACTGCCGCCTTGGGATAATCCTTGGCGTTGTAAGCCATTGTCCCTTCCGACATCAGCATCTGGTTTTTCAGGTTGCGGGGAGTGCGAGGGGAGGCAATCAGTTTTTCATAAGCGGCAGTCGCCTCCGCCACATTCCCCGCCTGCGAGGCTACGGCAGCGCGCATCTGGGCGATGGTGTAATCTTCATATGCGTTTTTGTCTTTTACAGCATCAGCCTGATTAACCGCAGCCATCGCCTTGGTGTAATCATGCGCGGCAAGAGCACTCTGCGCCTGCTGCAATGCGGTACCAACCGGCTGCCCCAATGTGTCCGCCGCATAAGCCGCCGGAACGGCAAGAGAGAGAACGGTCGCGGAACACAGAAGGCCCCGCACAAAACGCATGGTCATAGTCTGAATTACTCCCTTACTGATCGACGAACTGTTCCTGCCCGACGATGCCCATCTGTGTCACACCGAGGCGCTGTGCATCGGCCATGACATGGATGACAGTCTTGTAGTCAGCCAGCCTGTTGGGCTGGATGTGGAATTCCGGCTTGGGCTGTGCGGCTGCAATCTCACGCAGGTGCGCCTGAAGCTCGTCCTCACCGTTGACCGGCTGCCCGTTCCACGTAATCGAATTATCAAAGTCCACCACAAGGGTAACCACCGGAACCTCCTCCGTCGAGGGAGGTGGATTGCCCTGCGGCAGGTCAATGGCAACGGATTGTGTCTGCAACGGAATGGTGATGATCAGCATGATCAGCAGAACCAGCATCACGTCAATCAATGGCGTGGTGTTGATGTCTACAATGCCTTCGTCTTCCGTTGTGCTATCCGACCCGACATTCATGCCCATGATCAGTTACTCTCTTCACTCCTGCCGCCCGCGCTCTGTAGCGCGGGGGACGGGGGCCGCAGCCCGCCGTTATCAGTTCGTCTTCGGCTTCTCGGTAATGAAGTCGATATGATAGATGCCGGCCTGCTGGCACGCGGCCACCATTTTGCCCACAGTTTCATACCGGGCCTTCATGTCCCCACGGATCTGGATCTGCGGCTGCGGTTTTAGCACAGCCACCTTTTCCAGATGCTCCAGCAGGTCCGCCTGGTCCTTTAGCTGTGTTTCATCCCAAAAGGCCGTCCCGTCCGCCGTTACCGCCAGCACCACGTTGCTCATGCTGGTCTGCGTGGGCTGGTTCATGTCACGCGGCAGGTTGACCTTGACCGTGTGGGTAGCGACCGGAATGGTGATCAGGAAGATGATCAGCAACACCAGCATCACATCCACCAGAGGGGTCGTGTTGATGGCGGAGACGACTTCGTCGTCCCCCCCCTCGTTGCCAACCTGCATACCCATGGCTCAGCCTACCCGTGTAGAAGTTGTGACCGTGGTCGGGGAGTTGTCGGGGTTGACCCGCACGGTGTCGACCGCGCTGCCATGACGCACGCCACCGATGAGGATGGACTGCAGGTCATCGGCAAAGTCACGCACCTGATCCATGGCGCCCTTGTTGCGACGGACCAGCAGGTTGTAACCCAGCACCGCAGGCACAGCCGTAGCCAGACCAATGGCGGTCATGATGAGGGATTCACCCACAGGACCGGCAACCTTGTCGATGGAAGCCTGACCGGCAATGCCGATGGCGGTCAGCGCGTGGTAGATGCCCCACACCGTACCAAACAGCCCGATGAACGGGGAGGTGGAGCCCACGGTGCCAAGGAAGGCGAGCCCCTTCTGCAGGCTGTTCTGGATGTTGTTGACCGCACGCTGGATGGACATGGAGGTCCAGCTATGCAGATCAATGGCTTCCTGCATCGTGCCTTCATGGTGTTCAGCAGCGGTAATACCCGTATCGGCGATGTAGCGGAACGGAGAGGTGGAGGCGAGAGCGGACGCCCCTTCCTGAATGCTGTGTTTGGTCCAGAAGTTTTTGGTAGCGTCCTTGCTGGCTGCAAACAGACGGCCCTGCTCGATGAACTTGGTGATCATGATGAACCATGTACCAAGCGACATAACAAGCATAATCAGCAGCACGCCACGGGCGATGATGTCACCATTGGACCACAGGGCCGACAGGCCATACGGGTTGGCTTCATCCTTGGCTTCCGGTGCCGGAGCGGGGGCTGGGGCTTCTGCCGCTGGGGCTGGCGCGGTTGTGCCATCGGTCGGCACCGGGGTGGTGGCGGTGTCCGGGGCAGTGGGGGTCGCCGGGCCGGGGGCCGGGGCAACCGTACCATCAGCCGGAGCCGTGGCGGCCGGAGCTGCTGCATCCTGCGCAAAAGCGGCAACCGGGGCGGCCGTGCTCATCAGCAACGCCAGAGCCGGGGCGGCAAGACCTGACACAAAAGAACGGGACAGTCTGGTCATTTTACTCAAGATCCTCATCAAAATGGCCCGGTCTCAACCTCTAACGGGGGTGGACCGGGCGGTCCGTTAGTGCGTTATCCCATGGTGGTCCGGCATCAAGCCGGCCCGTCTATTCTGCGTCAGTCATCCAGCCGGAACCTGATGACATACGTCTTGTTCAGCTCCCGCACAGGCACCCCGTTGCGGGTTGCGGGCCTGGTAACGGGCCTTGCTGCACGTAATCCAGCGCGGATTGGGCAAATGCCTGGCCACCGGTTACGGACTGCACACGGCAGTTGCTGGTCATGCCGGTTGTTTCCACATCACACACAACTGTTACGCGACCTTCAATGTTGTCTTCCTCCATTTCTGGCGGATAGACGGGGCGGACATTGTTCAGCGGCGAGGTGCCTGCTGTTGTATCCGGCGAGTCATTGGGCGGCGTATCCGCAGGGGGCGCCTTGGCAGTCTGGGTCGGCGGGGCCGATGGCTGCTTGGGCGGCGTGCGGGCCACGTGCTTCATGGGTGGCTTGGGTGGCGGTGGCACCTCAATCTTTGGCGGCGGAATAAACGGCGGCGGCGGCACCGTCATGACCGGCGGCGGGGGTGGCGGCGGAGGAGGTGGCGGAGGCGGCGGGGGTGGCGGCAGAATGCGCGTCTGAATGGGCGGCTTGGGTGGTGGTGGCAGGCTCTCGCCGTTGCCCATTCCGTACATCAGCCCCCATATGCCCAGAACGTGCATCAGAAGCACGACCAGGAACGCAATGACACCAACAGCAGCACTTGCCCGAAAGGCATACTTTGCCGAACCTGGCTGCTGCTCAGGGTTACTCATTTTGGCCCTCCCTTTTTAGACCGCCAGAACAGACAACCTCTGTCCTGTTTTCAGTCACGAAAACATTCAGGAATTCTGTCTGGCCTCTCTGGCCCAACCTGACACGCCTCACGGCCTGCCTTTTATCCATTGCATTGATTGGGCAATCTGGCACGGCAGATGTCAAGCAGGTTATATGAGAAATGTTTGCATCTGAACTTTATGATCTTAAATGTCCTGCACAAAAGAAAAAGGCGGCCTTCTTTACGGAGGCCGCCTTTGTTTTTTCCCCAGCCAAAACCGGGTGGATCAAACAGCCATAAACTACTGTGCGCTAGCACTGGCCTCCGAGCGGGTAGCCCCAACGCGCATGGCCAGAGCGGCCGCCATAAAGGCGTCCAGATCACCATCCAGCACCGCATCGGGGTTGCCGGTTTCAACATTCGTACGCAGATCCTTGACCATCTGGTACGGGGCCAGAACGTACGAACGGATCTGATGCCCCCAGCCAATATCGGTCTTGGCGGCTTCGGCTTCCGCCGCTGCGGCCTCACGCCGTTGCAGTTCCGCCTCATACAGGCGCGCCCGCAACATCTGCATGGCCGTAGCACGGTTTCTGTGCTGGGACCGGTCCGTCTGACACGCCACCACAATGCCCGTGGGCATATGCGTAATACGGATGGCGGAATCCGTTTTGTTCACGTGCTGACCACCAGCACCTGAAGCACGGAAAGTGTCCACCTTCAGATCTGCGTCATTGATTTCAATTTCAATTGAATCATCAATAACTGGGTAAACCCAGACCGATGCAAAGGACGTCTGGCGACGAGCCGCGGCATCAAATGGAGAAATACGCACAAGGCGGTGCACACCGGCTTCGGTCTTCAGCCAGCCATAGGCATTGGGGCCGGAGACCAGAATGGTGGCAGACTTGAGGCCGGCCTGTTCCCCTTCCGAGCTTTCAATCAGCGTCACCTTGTAATTGTGCGCCTCGGCCCAACGGGTGTACATGCGCAGCATCATCTCGGCCCAGTCCTGCGCCTCCGTGCCACCTGCCCCTGCGTTGACTTCCAGATAACAGTCGTTGCTATCCGCCTCGCCCGAAAGGAGACTTTCAATTTCCCGCCGTTTGGCTTCCTCCGCCAGAGCGCGCAGACTGGCCATACCTTCGGACACCAGATCGGTATCCCCTTCGGCTTCGGCCAGTTCGATCAGTTCCGACGTATCACGCACGTTGGCTTCCAGCGCCTGCACACCCTCAATCTGGTTGGCCAGAAGCGTACGTTCACGCATCATTTTCTGCGCGGCTTCAGGGTTGTTCCACAGGTCTGGGTCTTCTGCCTGGTTGTTCAGTTCCGCAAGGCGGGCTTCAGCGACATCCCAGTTAAAGATGCCTCCTCAGCAGCGCTACGGACTGCTTGATCTGCTCGTTAAGGGCTTCTGTCTCGGCAGACATCGGGCCTGTTCTCCATCTACTTGCTGGAAATTGTCATCTTATTCCGCTTCAAGCGGCCTTCAATAAAGGCCGCCCATGCCAATGTCACCCCCAGAAGGTGCAGGAGCCTGCGTACTCCCCCCTTCCGCCGGGCTGGCAGCACCAGCACCCTGCGGGCCAGACCCATTGGCGCTGGCCGCCATATCGCTTTCCGAATCCGGCATGTTTTCCGCCCCCGTATCGGCCGCCGTCAACTGCTGGGCCTCCACGTTGCTCAACAGGTTGGCACTCACGCCGGGGAGCTGCCCGTCCTTGAACGCATCAATCGCAACACCACGGCCGGTATCGTAACTGACCAGCGTCACCCCATCGGGGGCGGCAAAGTCCAGCTTTGGCTGGTCCTTGAGTGCGGTTTTCATCACCTTGTTCCACAGGGGGCCTGCAATAGCGCCCCCAGTCTCGTTCCGACCGAGGGACTGTGGCGTATCAAACCCAACCCAGACCACCGTAACCAGTTCCGGCGTGTACCCAGCAAACCAGGCATCGTTAAAGTTCTGGCTGGTGCCCGTCTTACCCGCTACGGGCACATCTATGCCTTCACCCGCACGTACGCCCGTGCCACGGCGAATGACATCCTGCAACATGGTCGTAATCTGAAATGCACTTTGCTCGGATGCGGCTCTTGGCCTGTCATCACGCAAGGCGGGCAGGTCATCGGGGGTCAGCACAACAACGGCAGGCTGGGCAGGTGCAGCGGGTGCCGGAGCACCCGCCTTACCCTGCGGGGCATCCGGATGAACGGCATCCACCCCAACCGGCTGCGCAGCCGTTGCGGCACCTGCCTCATTGGCCAAAGACGCAGCAGAGACCAGAGACAGCCCATTAGCGGGCCGCCAGATAACATGCCCGTCCCGGTCCTGCACATCGTCAATCAGGGTTGGGGTAATCCTGCGCCCTCCGGCGGCGAGGGCCGCATAGGCGCCTGCTTCCTTCAGCACGGTTGTTTCAACCGCGCCCAGTGCCGCAGGCAGCACATGGGGCATACTGTCCACCAGCCCAAGCTTGATGGCCGTATCCGCCACCGTGTTCATACCCAGATGGGCCGCAAGACGAATGGTCACAAGGTTGCGCGATTCACGCAGCGCATCATGCAGGGACGTGGGGCCCCAGAAGTCTTTTTCGTAGTTATTCGGATGCCATGTGCCATAGGACACAGGAGAATCATCAAACTCCTGAGATGGCGATATGCCCTGCTCCATGGCCTGCAAATAAACAAACGGTTTGAAGGATGACCCCGGCTGACGCAACGCCTGTGTTGCCCGGTCGAACTGCGATGCCTGAAAAGACCAGCCACCCACCAGCGCCATAACACGCCCGGTCCGGGCGTTCATGGTCACAATGGCCCCCTCCACCACCGGAATCTGCATGAGCGCCACAACAGACTGCCCGGTCTGGGGCTCGACCATAACAATATCCCCGGTACGCAGGGGGCGGGAGCGGCGGACCCACGCCATATCCTTTTGCTGGATCTGGCCCGTATGGGCTTCCCCACCCTGTGCCATGTTCCGGCGGACTACACTGCCTTCCAGCCAGCCGACCTGCCCCTTGTTCCCATCCAGAACAATGGCCAGACGCCACTGGTCCAGCATACCCGCCGGAGCACTTGCCGTGCGCAGCGCCCGCACCCATTCCTCCTGCGAGAGAACGGGAGGCGTGGACAGATGAGTTACAGGGCCATGCCAGCCACGGTGCTGGCGGTCATACGCCATAAGCCCCTGTTGTAGAATGGACTGGGCCGCACGCTGCAAGGGCAGGTCCAGACTGGTATGCACATCCAGCCCCCCCTGCATGGTCACGTCCTGACCATACCGCTCCAGCAGTTGGCGCCGCACTTCCTCCGCAAACCATTCGGAGCCGGGTGCCGGGCCGGGCCGGGAAAAGCTCGTGGTGGTCAGAGGTTCGGCCTCGGCCAACCGGGCGTCATCCTGCGTAATGGCCCCTACATCCGCCATGCGTTCCAGCACCCAGTTCCGCCGGCCACGAGCGGCATCGGGGAAACGGACGGGGTTGTAGTTGGTGGGCGACTTGGGCAACGCCGCCAAAAAGGCAGCCTCTGCGTTGTCCAGTTGGTCCAGCGGTTTGTTGAAGTACGTCTGAGCGGCGGCCCCAATGCCATACGCGCCGTTACCCAGATAAATTTCGTTCAGATAGATTTCGAGAATTTTTTCCTTGGGCAGAACCTGCTCAATACGCATGGCCAGAAACGCTTCCTTGGCCTTGCGCTTGAACGAGACGGCATTGGTGCCCAGCAACATAACGCGCGCAACCTGCTGCGTAATGGTGGACGCCCCAATGGGCCTACGCCCCTTATCCCGCGTAAGGTCAGTCAGCCCCGCGCGGATAATAGCGGCTGGGTCTACCCCTTTGTGGGTCCAGAACTTCTGGTCTTCTGCCGCGATAAATGCATTTTTAACCCGGTCGGGAATGGCGTTGGACGGCACAAATATACGCCGTTCGTCGGCCAGTTCGGCCACAAGCTGGTCATCCCCCGCATACAGGCGGCTCATAACCGGCGGCTGATAGGAACGCAGGCCATCGACCGTTGGCAGGTCAGCCACAATGCTCTGGTACTGCGACCACACAACTACCGCACCGCCAGCACTCCCTACCAGCAGTACAGCCGCAGCCGTGCCAAGCAACATACGCCATTGGCGGAAGCGAGGCCTGCGCAGGGGAAAAGACTGTGTGTTGTCCCGATCGTGCCGGGAGGAATCCGGATCACCAGAAGGTGGAGTGCGTGTCATACCGGTCCTTTACCATTCCCATCTCCTGTCGTCTCCTCGCCATCACCATTCTCTTTACAATCATGGCGGAATTCCGACCTGTGCCCCAACCTCTCCCTGCTCTGGCGTTTTGCCTAGCCAAGCAGGTCACCCAATATCCGTGCGGTATAATCCACAACCGGCACTACCCGCCCGTAATTGATGCGCGTAGGGCCAATAACGCCTATGGCGCCCACAATCCTGTTTGCCTCATTCCGCGCTGGCGCCATGACAACAGACATGCCGGTTGCCCCGAACAATCCGCTTTCCGCTCCAATAAAAATCCGCACACCCTCAGAACTTTCGACCAGTTCCAGCAGGCGTAACATGGTTTCCTGCGCTTCCAGCCGGTCAAAAAGAGTCTGGATGGCGGCAAGACGCTCCTGCCCATCCACATCGGCCAACAGACGAGACTGGCCCCGCACAATCAGTGTGCCGCCACTTTCTCCCCGGTCCCCGTTCCATATGGCCAGACCACTTTCCACCACCTCGGCTGTCAGGCTGTTCAGGACCGTGCGGTTTTCGCTCATTTCCGTACCCACGCGGTGGCGCAGATCTGGCAGGGACGCACCCATGGCGCGGGCATTCAGGTAATTGGCGGCTTCCACCAGAGCAGAGGGTGGGGTGCCGGGCGGAATTTCAATCACCCGGTTTTCCACATGCCCATCTGCCCCAACCAGAATAACCAGCGCACGATTACCGCCCAGCGCCACAAATTCTATGTGCTTGATCCCGCCTTCTCCCTTTGGAGCCACCACCAGCCCCGCCGCGTCTGACATACCGGCCAGCAGGGAGGATGCCTCGGTCAGTGTGTCCTGCAAGGAGCGACCACGGGCCTCCAGCGAGTGGCCAATGACCTTCTGCTCCTCCTCGGACAGGGCGCCAAACTGGAGCAGCCCGTCCACAAACAGGCGCAAACCCTTTTCCGTTGGCAGACGTCCTGCGGACGTATGGGGGGAAAACAGCAGGCCCGCCTCGGTCAAAGACACCATAACATTGCGGATTGTGGCGGGAGAAAGCGGTTGCCCCAACCGGCGGGAAAGCGTGCGCGAGCCCACGGGTTCGCCATTGGCCATATATTCTTCCACCAGCTCGCGCAGGATGTTCGCAGAGCGTCCATCCAGCTCGGGTGGTAACATCGCCTGGGCTGGCAGCAGGCCACGCTTCATGGTGACAAAGCTCCTTCATGCGGTCTGATAGGCGTTTATAACGGCTTATTGCCGGTTTTACTCCGGGCAAAAGCATTTTATGTGCAGGCACAACCCTTTGTCATTTTTTTCAGGAGCAGCACCATGCGTCCATCAGGCCGCGAGGCCGGGCAGATGCGCCCCATTATTATCGAGACCGGTTTTTCCCACCATGCGGAAGGCTCTGCCCTTATCCGCGTAGGTGGCACCGAGGTGCTGTGCACCGCCAGTGTGGAAAGCCGCGTGCCCCCATTCCTGCGCGGCAAGGGGAGCGGGTGGGTTACGGCGGAATATGGCATGTTGCCCCGCGCCACCCATGCACGCGGGCCGCGTGAGGCGGCAAAGGGCAAACAGTCCGGCCGCACGCAGGAAATCCAGCGCCTGATCGGCCGTTCGCTCCGTGCGGTCACGGACCTCAAGGCGCTGGGCGAAATCTGCATCACCCTGGACTGTGACGTGCTTAACGCCGATGGCGGCACGCGCTGCGCCTCGATTACCGGCGCATGGGTGGCCCTGCGGCTGGCCCTTGGCAAACTGGTAGCCAACCGTGTGCTGCAACGCATACCCCTGACCGGGCAGGTCGCCGCCGTATCCTGCGGGTTAACCAATGCAGGTGCCGTGCTGGATCTGGACTATGCGGAAGATAGCGCCGCCTTGGCCGACACCAATTTTGTGCTGAGTGCCGACCACCGTATTGTGGAAATTCAGGCATCGGCAGAAAGCGCCCCCTTTGCGGAGGACGCCTTTAACACCCTGTTCGCCCTCGCCCGCAAAGGTGCAGGCGAACTGTTTGAAGCCCAGTTGACCGCCGTCAACGTAGCAGAGCAATGCAGGACATGACCCAACCTCTCCTCAAATCCGGCGACAGGCTGGTGCTTGCCACCCATAATGCTGGCAAGCTGGCCGAGTTTTCCGCCCTTATGGCGGAATTTGGCATTACCGTTCTTTCCGCCGGGGAACTGAACCTGCCCGAACCGGAAGAAACCGCCACAACCTTTGCTGGCAATGCCGCCATCAAGGCGCTGGCGGCCGCCCAAGCGGCCAACCTACCCGCCCTTGCCGATGATTCCGGCCTGTGCGTAAGCGCACTTGGTGGGGCACCGGGCATTTACTCCGCCCGCTGGGCTGGCCCCGAAAAGGACTTTAACGGCGCGATGGCCCGTATTGAAGAAGGCATTGGGAAGGATGAACGCAACGCATGGTTTGTGTGTGTGCTCTGCCTCGCCTTCCCCGATGGGCGCACCCAAAGCTTTGAGGGACGTATTGACGGGCAGATTGTCTGGCCGCCTCGTGGCGCCAACGGACATGGGTATGACCCGATTTTTGAACCCGAAAACGAAACCCGCAGCTTTGCCCAGATGACGGACGAAGAAAAAAACGCCATCAGCCACCGTGCCCGTGCGTTTGCCGCCTTCCGCAAGGCCTGTCTGGACTAGAACACAGCACATAAAAAAAGAGCGCCCTTGTGAGGCGCTCTTTTTTGCATGGCAAAATGCTTTGCCAAACCAGGGTGGCGCAAACCACCCCGGTTTTTTTATGCTCAGTCTTCGGTGTTACGGCGACGGATCGCTGCACCCAGAATATCACCGAGCGATGCACCGCTGTCTGCGGAACCGTATTCGTTGATAGCCTGCTTGTCTTCTTCCACTTCGCGGCCCTTAATGGTCAGGGCAACTTTGCGGGACGTACGGTCAACGGACACAACCTTGGCATCCACACGTTCGCCAACGGCGAAGCGTTCCGGACGCTGTTCGGCTTTGTCACGAGCCAGTTCTGCACGACGGATAAAGCCGCTCAGAACATCGTCAACCTTCACTTCAATGCCGTTGGTCTGCACAGCGGTCACGATGCAGGTCACGATCGCACCCTTCTGGATGCTGGCCAGAGCGTCGGCTGCCGGATCTTCCTGAAGCTGCTTGATGCCCAGGGAGATACGTTCTTTTTCCACATCCACGTCCAGAACCTTGGCTTTGACAACCTGGCCCTTTTCGTAGTGCTTCATGGCTTCTTCGCCCGGTTCGTCCCAAGACAGGTCGGACATGTGCACCATGCCGTCGATGTCTGCGGACAGACCGATGAACAGGCCGAATTCCGTAATGTTGCGGATTTCGCCTTCCACGGTGGAGCCAACCTTGTGCTCTTCTGCGAACTGTTCCCAAGGATTGCGCTGAACCTGCTTCAGACCCAGGGAGATGCGGCGCTTGGAGCTGTCCACATCCAGAACCATCACGTCCACTTCCTGAGAGGTCGCAACGATTTTGCCGGGGTGGACGTTCTTCTTCGTCCAGGACATTTCGGAAACGTGCACCAGACCTTCAACACCCGGTTCCAGCTCAACGAATGCGCCGTAATCGGTAATGTTGGTCACGCGGCCCGTAAAGCGGGCACCCGGCGGGTACTTAAGGGCAACATTTTCCCACGGATCAGCTTCAAGCTGCTTCATGCCAAGGGAGATACGCTGCGTTTCCGGGTTGAAGCGGATAACCTGCACGCGCACCGGCTGGCCGATCTGCAGAGCTTCGGAGGGGTGGTTGATGCGCTTCCATGCAATGTCGGTCACATGCAGCAGGCCGTCAACGCCGCCCAGATCAACGAACGCACCGTAATCGGTGATGTTCTTGACCACGCCGTCAAGGATCATGCCTTCGGTCAGACCCTGGATCAGTTCGCTGCGCTGTTCAGCACGCGTTTCTTCCAGAACGGCACGACGGGACACAACGATGTTGCCACGTGCACGGTCCATCTTCAGGATCTGGAACGGCTGGGGCACACCCATCAGCGGGCCGACGTCACGCACGGGGCGGATGTCCACCTGGCTGCCGGGAAGGAACGCCATGGCGCCGCCCAGATCAACCGTAAAGCCACCTTTAACGCGGCCATAGATGGTGCCGTTAACGCGCTGGTTGGCTTCGAAAGCTTTTTCGAGGCTGGTCCATGCTTCTTCACGGCGTGCTTTTTCGCGGGAGAGAACGATGCTGCCGTCGCGGTCTTCGTAACGCTCGACGTACAGTTCGATCACATCGCCCGGCTGCACTTCCGGCTTAACACCAGGAGGAGCAAATTCACGCAGGGCAACGCGGCCTTCGCTCTTCAGGCCAACGTCAACAATGGCGTAATCATCCGTCAGGCGGACAACGCGACCGCGAACAACGGACCCGTCAAAGCCGGAATCACGGCCGAGAGTCTCGTCAAGAAGGGCAGCAAAATCTTCACCACGGAAGTGATCCGTGGTCTGGGTTGTGGCTGAAGCCATGTGGTACCGTAAATCCTGAGCCCGCCAGCAACATGCAGGCAGACTGTTCCTGCGCCCCGCAATCCGCGGCACGACTTGCCTGACATAACGGGGGGCGACAGCGCCCTCCGCCCTTTTGGTCAGACCCACTGTTATCAAGAAGAACCCACCATCTACGGCGGATTTCTGTTTGCACAGAGAACACCTGACCCCGGTTTGTCAACTCAAACCGCAGTTCAGGGCGTAAATGTGGGGCAAAAAATGCCGTACGTCTCTTTTACCCCACAATAGGGTTCCTGCGCTCAGCCGCGCGTTACCGCGAGTCGTTCGCGCGTAAACCGCAAGGCTTCGGCCAGAACGGCCTGCGCATCCAGCGTATCTGTTTCTATCACATACGCGTCATCAGCTATGCACATGGGAGCAGAATCCCGGCTGGCGTCCGCCTTATCACGGGCACACAACGCCTCTTCCATCTCCCGCAGACGTGCCTGAGCATCGGGCGCATCCGGGTTGCCCCCATTTTGCAAAAAGCGCCGACGGGTACGGGTTGCGGGGGATGCCGTGATGAACAGTTTGACATCCGCATCGGGAAAAATGGCCGTACCAATATCGCGCCCGTCCAGCACCGCACCACGCTCGGCGGCAAACCGGCGCTGGGTTTCCACCAACGCAGCTCTTACGGCAGGCTGTGCGGCCACCTTGCTGGCGGCCTGTGCCACTTCTGGCGTGCGCAGGTCGGTACGCTGCATGTCTGCCGGTGTCAGGCGCTCGGCAAACTGCTGCGCGGGCTGTGCGGGGTCCTGCCCTTCATCAAGGGCCAGACGGCCAACAGCACGGTACAGCAGCCCTGTGTCCAGATACGGCAGTCCCAGCGCTTCCGCCAGCTTGCGGGCCAGCGTGCCCTTACCTGCCGCTGCTGGGCCATCCACGGCAATAACCGGTCCGCCGCGCATCAGACTGCAAACCCCGCGCCAAGGCTGTTCATCAACTGCAAATAGCCGGGGAAGCTGGTGTCTATAAACGCGGTGTCATCAATTTCCACCGGGTTCTGGGCGACCAGCCCCAGCACGGAGGCGCTCATGGCCAGCCGGTGGTCCATATGGGTCTGCACCACGCCACCACCGGGAATGGCGTTATTGGTGCCATAGACGACCAGATCATCGCCTTCCACTGCTGTTTTAACGCCGTTGTTTTCCAGCAGCGCCACGGTTGCGGCCAACCGGTCACTTTCCTTCACGCGCAGTTCCTCCACGCCACGGAAGCGGGACACGCCAGAGGCATAGGCGGCTGCCACAGCCAGAATGGGGTATTCATCAATCATGGAAGGCGCACGGTCTGCAGGCACATCCACCCCTTTTAGGGCAGAAGCCTGCACGTGCAGGTCGCCCACAAGCTCGCCCCCTTCCGTGCGCACGTTTGTAACCTCTAGCCGCGCCCCCATTTCCTGCAGGGTTACGAACAGCCCGGTCCGCAGAGGGTTAAGCCCGACGGTGGAAATAACAATATCCGCCCCCGGCACCAGCAGAGCAGCCACGATGGGGAAAGCGGCAGAGGACGGGTCACCCGGCACCACCACATCCCGCGCCACCAGATCTGGCCGCCCTTGCAACACAATAATGCGCCCACCCTGCGCCGTTTCCTCAACTTTAACGTGCGCACCAAAGTGACGGAGCATGTTTTCGGTATGGTCACGGGTCGCCACGGGTTCTTCCACCCGCGTTTGCCCCTGTGCGTTCAGCCCCGCGAGCAGCACAGCAGATTTGACCTGCGCCGAAGCTACGGGCAGGCGGTAATTCAGTGGCTTGGGGTCCGCCAGACCGGAAATGGCCATAGGCAGCCGTCCCCCTTCCCGCGCCATAAAGGTTGCCCCCGTACCGGCCAACGGGTCCATGACCCGCTTCATGGGCCGACGGCGCAAACTGGCATCCCCGGTCATAACCGACACCATGCCGTGGCTGGCCAGAATACCGGACAAAAGACGGGCTGCCGTGCCGGAATTCCCCATATCCAGCACGTCATCAGGCTCCTTCAGGTTGCCAATGCCCATACCGTTTACAAGCCAGTCGCCCGGTCCCTGCTGCACAACCTGCGCGCCCAGCGCACGCATGGCCGCTGCGGTGCGCAGAACATCCTCCCCTTCCAAAAGCCCGGTAATATGGGTTTCCCCCCGAGCGAGGGAGGCGAACATAAGCGCACGATGGCTGATGGATTTGTCACCCGGCACACGGATGGAACCGGAAAGAGGAGCCTGCGCGCGCGTGACCCGCAGCGGACGGGCGGAGGATGAGGATGCGTGTGTCATGCTCTTTTCATTCCGGCGGGATGGCCTGCAAGTCAATCCGGGTAAGAGCAGAAAAAGAGCTTCCGAGATGCAGAAAATACGCTCAGATGCCAACAACGGGTTTGACAGAACCCGAAACACAGTGGCATTGGGCATCGCCTTAACAGTCTGGTTCGATTCCCGCCGCAGCATTACGTGGCTGTTCGGGGTTCGTTCGTGTTCCGGGGCGTTGGCCCCAATATCTGCTCAGGATTGACAGGTAGCAAGATGTCCCAGCCCGATCTCGGCACCAAACGCGTCTGCGTGTCCTGTGGTGCCCGTTTTTATGACCTGAACCGCGCACCCGCCATTTGCCCCAAATGCGGAACGGAACAGCCTGCTCTGGTGCCGCGCCTGCGCCGCAACTCTGACAGCCTGTCCCCCGCTCCTGCGAGTGCTGCCCCTATCAAGAAAACCGATGAAGATATCGACATCGATACTGATGACGATACCGACGACGATGATGTGATGGAAGACACCGCTGATCTGGATGATGACGATGACGACATCAGTTCAGACATCGATGTCAGCACGGATTCGGAAGATCACGAATCCTGATCCTTCGGGAATGCTGAACACATCGTGTGTCAGACCATAAAAAAAACCCCGCTGCGTGCAGCGGGGTTTTTTGTGCCGTCAGGCCCTCGCTAACTGCTTGGGCGGCGCTCTATTTCCACGCCAACGGCTTCTATCTCATCAAACACATCCAGCTTTTCTATCCGGACCCGCACAACGCGCACACGCGCATCGGTCAAGACGCCCGAGGCAATGCGTTCGGCCAATGTTTCCACCAGCCGCACATGCCCTTCGCTCACAATACGGTGGACAAGCTGCACAACCCGTTCGTACGAAACCGTGCGGCTCAGGTCATCCGGCCCCACCTCCAGATCTGTACGATCATCCACGCCAAAATGGACCGAAACCCGAATGCGCTGGGTCACACCCTGCTCATGAGGGAACACGCCAATATGGGCATCAAGCACCATATTCTTCAAAAACAGGCAACGCAACGGCGGCTGGTCCGCCCACGGAGCAAAAACGGCCATTCTTTTATTCTTCCAAGGCATGTCCGGCCAATGGGGCCGGGGACCATTGCAAATGTTGCCCGCCATCCAGAGCCAGCATCTGCCCGGTAACCGAGGGCAGGGCCAAAAGTGCCAACGCCGCACGGGCGACCTCATCGGGCGAGGTACCATGACCCAGTGGGACGGAGGCACACTGGCGGGCAAACTGCTCTTCCGTCTGTCTGGGGCTGGGCAGGGCGGGGCCGGGACCTACGGCATTAACCCTGATCCCTCGCGGGGCAAGAGCCAGCGCCATGGTCTGTGTCAGTGTCCACAGCGCACTTTTGGATACGGTATAGCTGACAAAGTGAGGGGTTAGCGACCACACGCGCTCATCCAGCATGTTCAGCACCATGCCCTGTGCGCCCTGTGGCAGCCCTTTGGCAAAAGCCTGAATAAGCACAAACGGCGCCCGGAGGTTGGGCTTCATGTGCATCATCCAGCTTTCAAGCGAGGCATCGTCCCACTCGTCCCGCTCAAAGGTGGAGGCATTGTTGACCAGCACACCCAACGGGCCACCCAGAGCCTGCGTGGCCTGACCATGTAGGGCCTGCACCTCTTCCTCCCGCATCAGGTCGGCTTCCAGCACACAGCCGGAACGGCCCAGCGCCTGCACGGCACGCAATGCCTCTTCCGCCTCGGCCTGATTACTGCGGTAGTGAATGGCGACATCAAACCCGGCCTGAGCAAGAGCCAGCACAATGGCCCGGCCCAGCCGTGCGCCACCCCCGGTTACCAGAGCCCGGCGCGGTATGGCCGGGCTGACAGGCAGCATGTCCACAGGCATGGTTTTCATCCTTTTTGTTGGCGTGTGTTGTCAGGCAGGGCGGCGGGCACCCAGTGCCGCGGCCAGTGTGCCATCATCCAGCACATCCAGCGCGCCACCCATGGGCACACCCTGCGCCACGCGGCTGACTGTCAGCCCCTCATAGGTCTCCAGCTGGTCCATAAGCCAGTGCATGGTGGTTGCCCCTTCCACCGTAGCGCCAAGGGCCAGAATAACCTCTCGCACCGTACCCTGTTGCAGGCGGGCAAACAGGGCAGACACGTTTAGGTCCTCCGGCCCGACCCCAGCCAGAGGGGAGAGCGTTCCCCCCAAAACCTGATAGACACCGCGATGAACCCCTGCCCGCTCCAGCGCCCACAGGTCTCCCACTGTTTCCACCACACAGACCAACCCTTTGTCCCGCAGAGGGTCGGTGCAGATGTGGCACGGGTCCGAGGTGTCCAAGTTACCGCATGACGAGCAGGTGCGGATGGCCTCCCCCGCCCGCTCCATGGCGCGGGCCAGCGGGGCCAAGCGGGTATGAGGTTCCCGGAGCAGGTACAACGCCACCCGCCGAGCGGAACGCGGGCCAAACCCCGGCAACCGCCCCAGCAGACGAATAAGCTGCTCTATTTCCTGCCCACCCATACCGGCCTGCCTTTCACGCCCTCACGGCATGTTGCGTCTGTGGTTCAGAACGGCAGTTTCATACCTGCGGGCAGGTTAAGCCCACCGGTGACCTTCTGCATTTCCTCAGCCGCTTTTTCATCCAGCTTTTTGCGTGCGTCTGCGCAGGCCGCCACAATGAGGTCCTGCAACATTTCCATTTCGGTCGGGTCGGCCAGCTTGGGGTCAATTTTAATGGAGCGCATGTCGCCCTTGCCGCTCAGCACAACGCTCACCATCCCCGCACCGGCAGAGCCATCAATGCTCATGGATTCCAGTGTGGCCTGCATGGCTTCCATCTTGGACTGCATCTGCGTGGCCTGCTTCATCAGTGAGGCAAGGTTTTTCATGGTCATCCCCTAAACTTGTCTGTCCGCCGCGTGGCGCGGCATGGCGCACCCCTACGGCGCATCATGTGTCTTTATCTGGCCCAGAACGGCGTATTTTGCCAGCCCAAGCCCTTCAGTTCAGTCTTGCGAGGCACCGGGGTCGTACGGCCGTTCGTCCTCATCCAGCGGCTCTGCATCTACCGGAGCAAACAGCAGTTCGGGCGGTTCTTCGGGCGGCAATCCGTAGTCGTCCAACCCGTGGTCCCTCACTTCGCCCAGCTCAGCATCGGGAAAAGCGTTCAGGATTGCCCTGACGAGAGGGTGGGCCTCCGCCTCCTTCCGGCGGAACTGGATAACTTCCGCTCCCTGCGCATCCAGCGTGGGTTCCCCGTCCTCCACGCCGGTTTCAATTTGCCAGCTTATACCTGTTGCCCTGTCCAGCACGCGGCGCAGGTGCGGAACAATATCGCCCGGCACCCCGCGCTCGAACCGCAGAACAATCCGCCCCTGCGAGAAGGAGATCAGATGTGCCGCGTGGCGGAGCTGCCCGTGCAGAATAGCCTCACGCTGGTCCTTGACCAACGCAACCGCCTCTCGCCATGTGCGGGGTATGGGCGGTACGGCCGGAGCAACTGCCTGCACGGCAGGAGCCGGATCGGCCGGTACTGGCTGAGGCACGGCTGCCACAGCCACCCCGCCGGAACTAACCATACGCAGGCGTGGTGGTTCGTGCCCGCTCGCCCCTTTTGGTGCAGGCACGGCCACGTTGCCACCCAAAGCCGCGCCCGCCGGAGCGCCCGTAGGAGCAGAAGGCGGCGCAAAGGTGGAGGCCCCACGTGCGGCCCCTCCGCCATCCTCTGTGCTGGACAGGCGTTTAACCAGATCTTCTGGCGAGGGCAGGTTGGCCACATAACACAGGCGGATGAGCACCATATCCGCCGCGGCGCGCCGGTCTGGTGCGGACTCGACCTCCCTCACGCCTTTGACCAGCATTTGCCATGCGCGCATAAGCACGGGCACCGTAAACGCACCCGCCATATGCGTGCCACGTACCCGCTCGGCTTCCGGCATGTCTGCCGAGTCCCCCAGCGAGGGCACGGCCCGCAGGCGGGAGACGACATGCACCAGTTCCAGCATATCCCCCAGCACCAGCCCAGGGTCTGCTCCCCGTGCGTAGGCGGCATCCAGCAGGGCCAGAGCTACATCCGGTTTGCCAGTCAGCACCGCGTCCAGCAGGTCAAACACAACCTCGCGGTCGGCCAGACCCAGCATGTCGCTCACTATGGTCGCGCCAATAACGCCGCCTTCATCCGTTAGGCCGCTCCCCTGCGCAATGGCCTGATCAAGCAGGGACAAGCCATCACGCACCGAGCCGTCCGCAGCACGGGCAATAAGGGCCAACGCATCTTCCGACAGTTGGACATGTTCCTTTTGCGCAATACGGGCAAACAGACCGGCCAGATCAGCTTGTGGCACGCGCCGCAGGTCAAAGCGCTGGCAGCGCGACAGCACTGTAACCGGCACCTTACGCAGTTCGGTCGTAGCAAAAATGAACGTGACCTGCGCAGGCGGCTCTTCCAGCGTTTTGAGCAGGGCGTTGAAGGCATTGCGGGAGAGCATGTGCACTTCGTCGATGATAAAGACCTTCATCCGGCCCTGCATGGGGCGGAAGCGTGTGGCCTCTATAATCTCGCGCACATCATCCACCCCCGTACGGGAGGCGGCGTCCATTTCCAGCACATCGGGGTGGCGGTCGTTCAGAATAGCAACGCAGTTGGGGCATACGCCGCACGGGTCTGCCGTGGGGCCACCTTTGCCGTCTGGCCCGGTGCAGTTAAGGGCGCGGGCAATAATACGTGCCGTGGTGGTTTTGCCCACACCCCGCACCCCGGTCAGCATAAAGGCGTGTGCCACCCGCCCCAGCGCAAACGCATTGCGTAGGGTGCGGACCATAGCCTCTTGGCCAATCAGGTCA
The DNA here is from genome assembly GCF_001499675.1 of Acetobacter ghanensis. Lineage (NCBI taxonomy): Bacteria > Pseudomonadati > Pseudomonadota > Alphaproteobacteria > Acetobacterales > Acetobacteraceae > Acetobacter > Acetobacter ghanensis. The sequence continues at coordinate 467,837 of NZ_LN609302.1, read as the reverse complement.
TCAAATGTTGTAGGACGGTATTTACGCGCCAGAACCCGGTAAGGCGGTGCTACAGCGTTAGGGGCCGGAGGCTGGGGTGGCGTTGCTGCGGCCGGAGCGGGCGGTTCAGCCTCGCCAAACAGGCCGGGGCCTTCCGGTTCCGGACTGGGAAGCCCCTCGTCGTGAGGAAACTGCTCGTCAGTCGTGTCGCTCATGCTTTGCCCGAAGAATGTAAGGTCACGCCCTGCATATCCGGCACAGATGGCGCGGCATGGTCTGATCCACAAGGGCGGAAAATTGAGGTGGAAAGCCGAACAATGACCCGGACGAAACTCACCATGGCTGCTTCCTTCCGGACCTGACCGGTTTAGCAAGGTGTCCGTCCACCGCCGACTTTCCGACACTACACCTAGCACCAAACCCCGCCCCATGCCAACCCTGCTGGCAGCTTTTCGGGGTTGTTTCTTTACCTGTTGAACACAGACAGGCTAGAAAACAGGATGATAGGTGCGCACCGTCGCAAAGTCAGGAGAATTGTGTCCGTGTCCGGTTTCCGTTTGTATCATGCCGCAATGGCATCTGTTCTTCTGGCTGGCAGTCTGGCCATGGCCCCTGCCGCCCGGGCTGATGATGATGAAACCGCCCCCCGCAGCAACGTCAACAATGTTCAGTTGCAAAAGGAACTCGCCGTTCTGCACTTCAAACCCGATGCCGCTGGCCCTGCCTGCATTGACTCGCTCAAGGAGCTGCACAAAACGCAGGACCTCCTGCAAAAGGAACAGGAAAACACGCGCAATCAGGACCTGACCGTTGCGGAAGACGTGCTGGAATCCGACTTTGAAACCTCGATTGAGGCCTGCGCCGAAGATGTGGAAAAACTGTGCGAAACGCACAACCCGTCCTCTGACCTGCGTGCAGCCTGCGAAAAAATAGACAGCCTGCCATCCAAAGATGTACAGGCGGCCGATTAAGCCTTTCTTCCTTACTCTTTTCTCCCACGGGGCCTTAGCCAGCAATGCCACAGCCCTCCACCCAGACACCCGGCGCAGCGCGCATCCCCTGCCCGGCTGGAGCCTATGGGTGGCGGCCGCTGGTGCTGACCGCCGTTCTATTTTTTATCATCGGTTTTGTAACGTGGCTGAATGGGCCGCTTATCTCCTTTGTAAGAGTTGCGTTTACCCTGAATGATCTTGCGGCTTTTCTGGTGCCGCTTGTGTTCTATTTTGCCTATTTCCTGTTTTCCATCCCCGCGAGCCTGAGCGTTACACACACAGGTTTTAAAAACGGACTGGTGTACGCTCTGCTCATCATGGCTGGCGGCATGGTGCTTACAGGCCAATGCCTCCACGCGGGCTCCTACCCCGGCGCATTAAGCGGCTTTTTGGTGCTCGGGGCAGGGCTGTCCTTATTGCAGGTCGCCATAAACCCCTATGTCAGCCTGCTTGGCCCCGACAATCGAAGCGCCCAGCGCATAGCCATTATGGGCATTTGCAACAAACTGGGGGGTATTCTGGCCCCCATTGCGCTGGCTACACTAGCCATGCACCATGTTGGAGATATATCTGCACAACTCCAGACTCTAACGGACCCTGAAACAAAACGCTCTGTTCAGCAGGTTTTTCTGAATTCCATTTACTGGCCTTATATGGGCATGGCTGTTTTTCTGGCTTTGACCGCCCTGTGGGCAGATCGCTCATCCTTACCAGAAATAAGTGTAGACTATTCTCATAATTACAATTCTGAATACAGATTTTTAAAAATACTTACAACATCTCTCAGCTACCGGAACCTACTCGGCGCCGGAGCCATGTTTTTTTATGTCGGAGTAGAGGTTCTCTCAGGGGATGCTGTGGGAACTTATGCGCAGGGGTTTGGTATTTCTGTTGACCAGACAAAGTTTTTTACATCTTTGACCCTGTTTTTCATGCTCTGTGGTTACATAACGGGTCTGGTGCTGTCCCCCCGGTTTATCACGCAGGAACGTTACCTTCCCCTCTCCTGCCTCTGTGGGGGTGTTCTCAGCCTTGGGGCATGGGCAACCCACGGCTACGCGTCTGTTCTATGTGTGACACTACTTGGTTTTGCAAACTCCATGATTTTTCCATCCCTGTTCCCAATCGCTCTCAAAGGGGCAGGACACCATACCGCTCAGGTTTCGGCTTTTCTGGTCATGGCCTATTGCGGAGGGGGTGTTGTACCGCAGATTTTTGTACTGTTAAAACCAGTCATGGGTTTTCAGACAACCTTTGCCGGTCTGGCTCTTTGCTCCTACGCACTGATTGCCTCATATGCAAAACTCTCCACTGTGGCTCCCGCCGTCAAAAACAATGTCTCCTGAAAAAAGAATCTGAACCATGACTGAGCTTAAAGGGCACCTTGTTCTACCAGACCGCATTATGCCGGGGCAGATTGCGTTCTCCGACCGCCTACATACCATCACGCCCGACAGCGCCGCTGTACCAGACCGCTACATCCTGCCCGGTTTTATTGACTGCCATGTACACGGCGGCAACGGTGCCGACACAATGGATGGAGTGCAGGCTATTAAGGCTCTGGCACGCTTCCATGCCCAGCACGGCACAACCACCATCCTGCCCACCACCATTACCAGCCCTTGGGCAGACGTGCTGGGTGCTCTGGCCGCTATTCAGGAAGTGACCGGCACGACCATACCGCAAGGACCTCATGTACATGGGGCGCATCTGGAAGGGCCTTTTGTCAGCCCGCACAAACTAGGTGCACAGCCCCCACACGCCATCCCCCCTACGCCTGACCGTGTCGCGGAAGTTCTGGCCTTTGGCTGCGTCAAAGTGGTAACCCTCGCCCCTGAGCTGCCCCATGCCCACAATGCCATGCAGCTTTTTGCGCAGGCTGGTGTACGGGTCAGTCTGGGGCACACGCTGGCCGGATATGAACAGACTGAACAGGCCATCTGCCAGATCTGCAACGCAGGGGGCACAACTGGCGCCACACATCTGTTCAACGCCATGGCTGGCATAGAAAGCCGCAAACCCGGCCCAGCTACCGCCCTGATGTGCAGCGACGCCTACGCAGAGCTTATTTTTGATACGCACCACGTACACCCTGCCACATTCCGCCTGGCCCAGCGCGTTATGCCCGACCGGCTTCTTTTTGTAACCGACGCCATGCGTGCTGCTGGTTTGCCAGAAGGCCCAAGCCTGTTGGGTGGGCAGCAGGTTGTGGTGGAACAGGGTGCGGTACGCCTGCCCAGCGGCAATCTGGCAGGCAGCGTGCTAACGCTGGATACCGCTCTACGCAACGCCGTACAGTCCGGCATCCCCTTGCATCAGGCTGCGGTATTGCTCACCCGCAACCCGGCCCGCTACCTTGGGTTGGACGACCGAGGCACGCTGCACGCAGGCAAGCTTGCGGACCTTGTGGTTATGGATTTTGAGTTCAACGTGCAGGAAGTCTGGGTAGCTGGCCAGCGCATTGCCTGACCAGACCGCAGATTTGACCCACATGATCTGCCGCAACATGGACCATGAGACATCAGGCCCGATGCACGGAACTTAGGCCTCCGGCAGATGCAGGATCAGTTCGACCCCTTTGCGGCTCCCCAGCACGGCTGCTTTTTCTTTTACCGTCAAACGGCTTTCTACGGCTGGTAGGCTCGGCGCTTCTTCCAGCTTGACCAGCCCAACAAGCTGGTCAGGATTAATGGGATCTCCCGCCTTACGCTCTGCGGGCAACATGGCAACATGCGCATGGCAGAGCTCTGGGTCAGCGCGCAGGGCACGCAGGGCATCATCTGGCAGGGTTGGTTCCTGATCATCTTCCTCCGCCCGTTCCAGCTTTTTCAGCACGTCTGGAGGGTGCGTTTCCTCTGGCACCAGCAGCAGACCAGCCCGACGGAAGCTCAACCCAACCCCTCGGCTGCTGGTAAACGCCACCAACGGAATGGAAAAAACCAACCCAAGCAAAACCGGCGTCATCCAGAAAAACAGCGAAGGAGACACAACCCATGCCCCAGCACCAAGGGCAAGGCCAAACAGGGTAAAGCGACAATACTGCCGCGCCACTTCCATAAACGGAATACCACCATCATCCCGGCGCTGGGTGTTCCAACCGGAATCATGCCCGCTCAGAATGGAAATAACCCCTGATGTCTGAATCAGCATGGCAATGGGGGCAATCAGACCGCCAATAAGTGTTTCCACCAGTACGGAGACTGCCGCGCGAACAGGGCCACCACTGCCACGCCGTGCCTCCGGGTCCAGCAGCAGGGCAATATAGGCCAACAGTTTGGGCGCCAGCAGCACAACCATGGTGCCAATAAACACGTATTTGGCCTGTACCGGGTCCACATGCGGCCAGTGCGGATACAGGAGCTTGGTATCGCCAAAATATTCAGGCCGCTGAAAATGCGCCTGAAGGGAAATCAGAATCCCGGTCAGCAGGAACACCAGCCATAAAGGCGAGGTCACATATGCACCAATACCAACCACCATGTGCATACGGCTGATCCAATGCAGACCTTTGGTCGGCAGAACCTTGACGTGTTGCAGATTGCCTTGGCACCAGCGCCGGTCACGAATGGCCACATCGGTCAGCGATGGCGGACTTTCCTCGTAAGACCCATCCAGCGCGGGCACCATATGAATGGCCCAGCCGCCACGGCGCATGAGTGCCGCTTCCACAAAGTCATGGCTCAGAATATGCCCACCAAAAGGCGGTTTACCCGGCACATGGGGCAAGCCAGCCTGACTGGCAAAGGCCCGGGTGCGAATAATGGCGTTATGCCCCCAGTAGTTCCCCTCCGCGCCATGCCACCAAGCAATGCCATAGGCAATAATGGGGCCATAAACACGACCGGCAAACTGCTGGAGTCTGGCAAAGAGAGTAGTGCCACCCACAATAACCGGAAGCGTCTGAATAAGGCCTACGCCGGGGTTGCGCTCCATGGCATCCGCCATGCGCACCAACGTCTGACCAGACATGACGGAATCTGCATCCAGCGTAACCATGTGGTCGTATGCGCCACCAAACCGGCGCACCCATTCCCCCACATTGCCTGCCTTGCGCTCCACATTGTTATGCCTACGGCGATAAAAAATGCGCTCCTGCCCACCGACCTGCTCCCGCAGAGCCAGAAAAGCAGCTTCTTCCTTCACCCATATATCCGGGTTTGTGGTGTCGGACAGAATGAACAGGTCAAAGCTATCCAACTGCCCGGTTTCTTCCAGACTGCTGTAAATGGCCTTAAGTCCGGCCATAACGCGATGAGGCGGCTCGTTATAGGTTGGCAGCAACAGGGCCGTTTTGCGCGTAAGCTGGGGCAGGGGACCTGACCGGCGGATACCAAGGCCCAAACCACCATGCATCACCAATGAGCAGAACCCGGCGACGGAGGACGTAAATGCCAGCGCAATCCACATAAACAGCGCAATAAACAACACCAGCATGACCACGCCCAAGGCAGACACACCTGCCTCGTCCATAACCATATGCGTACGCCATGCCCCGTAAGCCGTCAGAACCAGAGCAGAGCCAATAACCGCAAGGCGGCGCAACACAATGCTGTGGGGCGATGTAGCGGGTGTGCGGCTACGCCCTTCCATATTGGCTGGCTGCTGGAGGCTCTGGACCGGCATCTCCAACCGTGATTCGGGCGGAAGAGCCTGAAAAGGCTGCGGATGGTCGTCCCTGTTCAGTTCCGGCATTGTTACGGCGTCCACCGATACAGCCACTGTTCAGAAATAGGCCCTGCATCCGTTTCCAGCGTCGCGCTCAGATCCGCGACCTTGGCATCACCGGGCACAAACTCGAAAGTTGTGCGCACACCGTTAATTTCCGGATTAGGCTCGACCACCACATTCTGGATTTTGCCTGCCGAGGTTTTGGGCGTCACATGAAAATGGGTGTCCTTGGGCAGATGCTCAAAGGGCGTCCCCATAAAGTCTATGGCAAAAAAACGGGCGTCATTATTGTCCACAACCGAGCCAATGCGGGTTGCGCCAATACGGGCCAGCGGCGTGGGGAAGGGCGCATCCCACCCCCAGTACATCCGGTAGGTAAAGTGGTATTCCTGCCCTGCACGCAACGGCTCCTTGGGCCGCCAGAAGGAAACGATGTTGTCGTTCACCTCGTTCGGGGTGGGAATTTCCACCAGATCTACCCAGCCAGCACCCCAATCCCCGATCGGTTCGATCCACAAGGAAGGGCGTTTTTCGTAATGAAGCGCCAGATCCTCAAAGTCATGGAAGGCACGGCGGCGCTGCATCAGCCCGAACCCACGGGGAGACACATCCGAGAAGGTTGAGAACTGGAGGTCCAGCGGGTTACGCAACGGGCGATAGAGTTGCAGGTCAGCACCTGTCCACATTTGCAGGGCTTCACTGTCATGCGCTGCGGGGCGCCAGTCGTCCACGTGGTTGTGGTCGTTCACATCAAAATAGAACATGCCGGTCAACGGTGCGATGCCGGACTGCTCGATTTTGGTCCGCGGGAACAAGGTTGTCTGCACATCAAACACGGTGTTGTCACCGGGGCGGATAGTAAAGCGGAAAGCACCTGTCACCGCTGGGCTGTCCAGCAGGGCATGGACCACAATGGACTGCACGCCGGGTTGGGGTTTTTCCAGCCAGAATGCGCGGAAGAGGGCGAATTCCTCGCCCTTGGGGTCCCCCGTCCCATTGGCAAAACCACGGGCGGACAGGCCGTAATCCTGCCCTTTGGCAACAGCCCGGAAGTAGGACGCCCCCAAAAAGACGCAGAATTCTTCCATAACACCGGGGGTGTTAATGGCGGTACGCAGGCGGACCCCGGCAAAACCCAGATCGTCCGTTACCCGCAAGGCGGGGTCCGCGTAGGTGAACAGGTCGGGGGAGTAGGGCACAACGCCAGCCTGCCCGTCCCTGACCTCATAAATTTCAATACGGGGGCGATAAAGAAAACCGCGGGGGAAGAACTCAACATCAAATGCCAGATTATCCCCGGCCCACAAGGCGCGGTCGGGCCTGTAGGCAATGCCCCGATATTGGTCGAATGTCAGATTATCCAACGCTTTAGGCAGGCTCTGGCCCGGAGGATGATATTCCGCATTTGCCAGCCGGCGGGCAATCTGAATTACGGTGCTGTCATCAAACTTACCTGTGGCCCCACTCAGGCCCTCCGCGCGCGCCTTACGGGCGACTCCGCCAACAAGCGATGCCAAAGTCACGCCTGCCCCGGCCCGAATGACCCCTCGTCGCTGTACGTTTGATGACACTTTGATCTCCCGCTATTGCCGAAATTATCTGGCGTAATTGTACTTACGCCGTGCAATTTGTCACTCAGATAAGGTTTTTTGGAGGCATTCCGCCTGCGGTGCCAACAGAGCTTCCATCTGGCTAAGGCCAGCCTGGGTTGCTTGGGCTGCATCCTGCTCGATCTGCCGGTAAAGGGCCAGAACGGTTTTGCCGGTTTCGGTCAGGAACGCACCCCCACCCCCGCCGGGTCTGGTCATAACCAGAGGCTCCACAAAAAGCTGGTTCAGATTGTCCACCAGCAGCCATGTGCGCCTGTAGGACATGCCCATGGCGCGGCCCGCGGCGGAAATGGACCCGGTTTCCGCCAACTGTTCCAGCAGGCGTACCTTGCCGTGCCCCAATGCCGCACGGCCATCGGCATCAACCCGCAATGTCAGTCTCAGTCGCCCTGTCATGATCTCCGCTTTTCAGTCATAAGTGGCCCCGTGCAACACCACGTATCAACAGCGGAACCTGGGTATGAACACTTTGCGCGCAGATACCATCTGGCGTTTGATGGCGCCAGATGATCTTGGCTATGTTACAACACTGGCTGCCAGAGTGCACCCTGACTACCCCGAAGACACAATTATTTTTGCTGAGCGCCTGCACCTTGCTCCCGCAGGCTGCCTGAGCCTGATTCTGGATGGCCAGTTTAGCGGTTATCTAATCAGCCATCCGTGGCGAGGTGTGCTGTCTCCCCCGCTAAACACCCTGCTGGATACCTTACCAGCACCGGCCGACCGATGGTACATTCATGATCTGGCAATAGCCCCACAGGCGCGAGGAAAAGGCTATGCCCAGTTGGCCATTACGCTGGCCGAACAGGCTGCCCGTAAGGCCGGGCTGAATACATTGACCCTGACATCCACCCGCCATGCCCTGCAATTCTGGGCCAAACAGGGGTTTGCGCCAGAAGCCGTCAGCGCGGAAGAGCAGACCATTCTGGCTTCTTACGACCCGGAAGCCCGCCTACTCTCCCGCCCTATTGGTTAGTCTTCGCCGTCGGTATCGTGTTCGGGCGCGACCATCATGGCTTCCGCCACAACACCTGCATGTTCGCGCACCTTGCGTTCAATATCCGCGGCCATTTCCGGGTGGTCACGCAGGAACTGCTTGGCGTTCTCACGCCCCTGACCAATGCGCTGGCTGTCGTACGAGAACCATGCGCCGGATTTTTCCACCACACCGGCCTTCACACCAAGGTCGATGAGTTCCCCCACCTTGCTGATGCCTTCGCCGTACATGATGTCAAACTCGACCTGACGGAACGGAGGCGCCATCTTGTTTTTGACAACCTTAACGCGCGTCTGGTTCCCCGTGACCTCGTCCTTGTCCTTGATGGACCCGATACGGCGGATATCCATACGCACGGAAGAATAGAACTTGAGCGCATTCCCCCCGGTCGTGGTTTCCGGGTTACCGAACATCACACCAATCTTGAGGCGGATCTGGTTCAGGAAGATCATCAGCGTATTGGACCGCGCTACCGTGCCGGTCAGCTTGCGCAACGCCTGACTCATTAGACGGGCATGCAGGCCCACATGGCTGTCGCCCATATCGCCTTCAAGCTCGGCGCGGGGCACCAGAGCCGCCACACTATCCACCACCAGCACGTCAATCGCGCCAGAGCGCACCAGTGTATCAGCTATTTCCAACGCCTGCTCACCCGCATCAGGCTGGCTGATCAGCAAGTTATCAATATCCACCCCAAGCTTTTTGGCGTAGCCGGGGTCTAGCGCGTGTTCGGCGTCAATAAACGCGCAGGTGCCGCCACGCTTTTGCGCTTCTGCAATGGCGTGCAGGGCCAAAGTGGTTTTACCCGAGCTTTCCGGCCCGTAAATTTCCACCACGCGGCCACGCGGCAGACCGCCAATGCCCAGCGCAATATCCAGCCCGAGCGAGCCGGTGGAGATGACATCCGACTGTTCCTTGGGCCGCTGGCCCAGCCGCATGACGGACCCTTTGCCAAAAGCCCGCTCAATCTGCCCAAGAGCGCCTTCCAGCGCCTTTGCCTTATCCATTCTCTACCATTCCCTCAGCATATGGGCCGAACAACCTGACCAGCGCCCTGCACAAACCGCGCAGCAAAGCCTAAAACCTGTTGGTTCAGATTTTAAACCCCTGCCACAAACCCTTTTGCTCCGCAACGCACCGCCACGTTCACCCGGCTTTGGTGTAGGTCCCGTTAAGAATTTGGACCTGTTTTGTTCCAATATAGAACGAAACAAAAACATGGCAAGGGTAGCGCGCTTATCCTACGCCACCCTTCATGTTTTTTTCATCATCAATGTTAATGAGAAACTGGCGCGTTCCCCACAGCCAGACCAGCGCCCCGCGGGTCTGTCCAGCCAAAGCACCGGCCTGCGTTAGAGGGTAGTCCGCCGGGGCAGGATACAAAATTGGCCCGACCATTCCCATTGGTGACCTGAGGCCGCACACCCGCAACCGCCGCCTGAAGGGCAATGGCTGCCGTATCGGCTGCAACATTCTGCCCCGATGCCGCCGCAGCAGCACGGAACTGCTGCGCGCCCTGATGCGCAATACCCGCCGCCAGCAGGGGCTGCGGCCGTTGAGCTGGGGATGCCCCAAGCACAATGCCCGTAGAGCCCGCAATGCGGCCGGTGCCGAACAGATTGTTCATGCTCAATGCGCAGGCCACGGTTTCACCCTGCCGGTCCGTCACCACAAACGATGTGGAAGCAGGCAGCGCAGGCAGGCCCCCACCAGCCGACAGGCTACCAGAGTTAAGCAGCGCCTGCGCATCGGCCACGCTTACGCTGCTGCCCTTGCCTGTCTGGCGCGCACGCCATGCTGCCACAACACGTTCGCCACCACGGCCACCGGCAAGATAGGACGCAGCCATACCCAGCCCACCATCAGCCGGGGGCGGCAGAAAACTAATATCCATCCCATTGGCATGGACCGTAAGCGGCGGTTCCGCCACAGGCACGTTACTCCGCAGATCCGCTGTTGCCAGACCGCCGCCTGCAACCTGCGCCCCTTCGACAAACGTCTGGGCCAGCGCACCCGTGTACAGGTCACCCACCCCGGCAATACGCATACGCTCCAACGCACCCGCCAAACGGGACTGCACCAGAATATCGTCAGCCGCCAAAGCCTGCCCATTTTCATTACCAAACACGGCCCGCGCCTTGTCATCCGCTAAAAGCGAAGACTGAACCGCGGCAAGGTCGGCGGCCAGCAGGCCACTCACCGGCACCCCGTGAGAGGCCATATTGCGGGCTGGCACAACAAGATCCGCAAAATCGACGCTGCCATAGCGCATCTGCATCAGAAAAAGGCCACGCGCCAGCAGGGGCACGGATGCAGGTCTGTCCGCTCCGGCATCGGTCTGGCTAGGGCCATGAGGCAGGAACACAAAAGCCTGCCCTGCGGCCTCACCCGGCCGCCAAGCAAGGCAGGCCCCACCACCACCCAAGGAGGCGCGGGACGGTAAGGAGACGGACAGCGCCAGCCCAAGCGCCGCAGCCGCATCAGCCGCGTTGCCGCCTTTGGCCAGCACATCGCGCGCAACCAGAGCCGCACGCGGCTCATCCGCTGCCACTTCCCCCACAAACCCACTGACAACAGGCTGACTGACCTGCTGTGCAGGCTCACCACAAGCGGCCAGTGTGCCGGTAAGGGCAAGTGCTAGCGCTGCCGCGCGGGAACGACCGGACAAGCCGGTGCGGGACAGAACAGAACGGTGTTTCTTGAATCGGGCAGCCACGCCTAGCTCTCTCCACTTCTGGGCCCGTCCGGCGGGCAGACGTTTCTCTACTTTAAATATCTCTCTGCTGGATTACCCTGCTTTCCGGCAGTCAGCAACAGACTTGGTTTGCGCCATTCCCACAGAACACTATTGTATTCCCTTGCCCCAAGGGGTGCGCGCACCGTAGCGTCCTGTTTTACGGATTAAGGACACCATGCAGAAACTGATCTCTTCATTCTCCCGTCTGACAGCCTCAGGCGCTCTGGCAACACTGCTTGCGCTTGGCGGCCAGTCCGCAGCGCAGGCCGCAACCGAGGGCAGCTTTACCCCCGCACAACGGGCCGAAATTGTCTCGATCGTACGGAACGCGCTCAAAACCGACCCTACCATCCTGACCGATGCGGTCGCGGCGATGCAGAACAAGGCATCGGAGCAGAAGGCCTCCTCCGCACTGGAGGTTGTGCGCCGCAACAAGGCACAGTTTGGCAACAGCACGACCGACATTGTTCTGGGCAACCCGCACGGCACGTTGAGCGTGGTCGAATTTTATGACCCGCGCTGCCCTTACTGCCGCAAGGTTCTGCCTGACCTGGACGCACTGGTCGCTGCGGAACCTGACCTGAAGCTGGTGGAAAAAGTTATTCCCGTACTGGGGCCAAACAGCGTGCTGGATTCTCAGGCCATTGTGGCGGCTGGCCTACAGAACGCCTACAAGCCCTTCCAGCAAGCACTTATGGCGGACACCAGCGCACCGGGTGTGGAGCGCATTCGCCATGCCGCAGGACTGGCCGGGCTGGATGCAGACCGGCTGGTAAAAGACATGAAGAGTACCGCCGTTGCCACGGCTCTGGCCCAGAATGTTGCTCTGGCCCGCTCGATTGATCTGGACGGCACACCGACTTTTATTATTGGCGAGCAGCAGATTATTCCCGGTGCGGTCTCTCTGGAGGACCTGAAGGCCGCAGTCGAAAAGCTGAAGCAGACCCACTAACACCACGCACAACCAACGGTCTGGCCCGGCGCGCTACAGCGCTAGCCAGACCACCGCCTGCCCCCTCGTGGCCCCAGCCGGACACGCCACCCATACGGGTTTTCATCACCCGCGGGGCGACATAAAACTGTCACTTTACTCCCCACAAAAAGTAATCTTACTTTTATAAATCCTTCTATTTTAACAAAAAATCGAAAAATGACCCTGCCGCAAAAATTTGACCAGCTCAGCATGGGTTCCCTCGCGCAGGAAGGATTCAGACTCTGTCCGTCAGAATCCGGAAGCGCAGTCATGGATATTTTTAAAAATCATCCTGACACCCATCATATTTGCATTATAAACGGGAGAAACATTCCTGTTGGCGTGGTTGAGAGGCAACGCTTCCTCTCCCTTATGTCCAGCCCGTTTTCCTACGCTTTGTACCATAAACGGCCCGTCACCCTGCTTATGGATGACAACCCGCTAACGGTTGAAGCCAGAACACCCATTCTTGATTTTACAAAAGAAATTCTTAACAACAAAATATCTGATATTAACAAGTCTTTTATCATTACGCATAATCAGTCATACGTTGGAACAGCCACCCCATTTGATCTTATGCGGATGTCCTACATCCACAGTAACCATATTTCTGACACGCTACAAAACCGCACCCAAACTCTCCATGAAACACTTCATAAAATTCAGACCGCCACACATTCCATCAATGCCGAATCTCGCAATCTGAAAGATGAATCCGAGAACCTTTCGGAACGGAACAAGATACAGAACCAGCACCTTGTTGAATCTGACCAGAGAATAAAATCCACTATTCAAAAAACTGAAGACCAGAATATCAAAATGGAGCAATCCAGAAATTATATAGAACACGCCTCTGTTAACATTAAAGACTCCTGCATAAAAATTAACGACACCATTGATAAATTCAAAAAAATATCAGAAGCATCAGAAGATATTGGAAAAATTCTTAATATTATGAAAAGCATTTCTGCCCAGATCAATATTCTGGGCATTAATGCCACCATAGAAGCCGCCAAAGCGGGAAGCTATGGTGCAGGGTTTGGCGTTGTTGCGCAGGAAATCCGTAACCTCTCACACAAAACTTCAGAAGCCCTGCAACGCACAAAAACACTTATTGCATATTCACAAGATGCCATAAGCACCTGCTCAGACTCCATGAATGATAATTCCCAGACATTGGCAGGCATTATCCACCATGTTGAAAAAATAGCTCAATCTTTTAAAGAGTTTGAAGAAACGGCGCTTGCACAGAAGGAGGAAATTCACCAACTCCATCAGATTATGCAGAAACTGAATGTTTCAACCGCCAAAAATAATGAGACGGTTCACAACACGAATACCATTTGTGACAATCTTTTTATCAACGTATCTGAACTCGCGCAGATTACAACCAACATGAACAGCCTGCCTGCGCACTATAACCTGCAATAAAAAACCCTCCAGAAAACTGGAGGGTTTTTTATTTTTGCAACGTCTTCCCCTGTAATCAGGCTACCTTTTCCACCTTTGGCAGGGCGGCTTCAGGCATCGCACCTTCCTCACGCAACAAGGTGGCAAGAGCGCGTACCATATCATCCATCATCTCATCTGTATGGAATGGTCCCGGCGTCAGCCGCAGGCGTTCAGTCCCTTCAGGCACGGTGGGGTAATTAATGGGCGTTGCATAATGCCCAAATTCCACCAGAAGGCGACGGCTTATCCGTTTGCAGCGCTCAGCATCGCCAATGGGAATAGGCACAATATGGCTTGGTGTCATGGTAAACGGCACACCAGCCGCCCGCAAACGCTGCCGCATGGTATGCACACGCTCAAACAGGGACTCGCGCCGCCAGTTTTCCGCCCGCACCTTGCGTACGCTTGTCAAAGCAGCTCCCACCACAGAGGGAGGCAGAGCCGTGGTGAATATGAACCCAGATGCCGTTGAGCGCAGAAAATCCACAATCTCGGCCGATGCGGTAATATACCCACCATGCACGCCAAACCCTTTGGCCAGCGTGCCCTCAATAATATCCACCTGATCCGCAACGCCATCACGTTGCGACACACCGCCCCCTTCCTGACCGTACAGCCCAACAGCATGGACTTCGTCCAGATAGGTCAGAGCGTTGTATTTTCTGGCCAGAGCACAGATCGCGCCAATATCCGCCATGTCTCCATCCATGGAGTACACGCTCTCAAACGCAATCAATTTAGGCGCATCGGCCGGAGCCGCTGCCAGCTTGGCTTCCAGATCCTGTAGGTCGTTATGTTCAAAAATAACGGTCTGCGACCCCCGCGCGCTCTTGATGCCCGCAATCATGGAAGCGTGGTTCAGGCGGTCGGAAAAGCAGATCCAGCCGGGCATGGACATAAGAATTGTCTGCAAACTGGCCTGGTTAGACACATAACCGGAAATAAAGAGCAGACCCGCTTCCTTGCCATGCAGGGCGGCAAGCTCCGCTTCCAGCTGGTTATGCAGCGGGCTGGTGCCTGCAATATTGCGGGTTCCGCCTGCCCCTGCACCATGCTCACGAATGGCGGCAATGGCCGCTTCCTGCACTTCGGGCACAACGCCCATACCCAGATAGTCGTTGGTGGACCAGACAATAACGTCACGCCCTTCGGGCAGGTTGGCGACGTATTCCTCATACAGGGGAAAGCGTTCTGCCTGACGCGCCAGCGGCGTAAAGGTTCTGTAGCGCCCCTGCTGCTTGATACGCTCCAGCGTTTCCTCGCAGTGGTTGTAAAAAGGGTGCCGGGCGTTCTTGATCGCTCCCACGCTTGGTTTCTCCTCGCTTCTCGTCAGAAACGGTCGGGGCATGGGCTTACCCATCGGCCGTCTGGCCTTTCTGTCTTCAATACTTAGTGTTTCGGTTACGCAACCTACCGCACATACACCCGTACGGTTGGCTTCGTCACCGACGAATCCGGCATAGCGGACATTTCCACCTGTGCTTCGGGTGCCCCGGCGTCCATTAGCTCCTGCATAACAGCGCGACCATCATGCTGTACCAGTTCCAGCAGAGCAGATTGCTCATCCCCCTGACTGGCCTGCGGTGGCACCAGACAGCTTACAACAAAGAGTACTTCTTTTTTACGTGCAAGAGCCTGATGGGCAATCTGGTCGACTGGCGCCTTCCACTCCGCCTGCGGCGTGCCTGCAACCAGTTCGATCAGGGGCGGCACGGGCGGGGGAGCCGGCGGGGGTGGCGGAATGTACGGTTTGGGCTCAACACTGGCTGACGGGTTGAATGTCCGTTGGTCCAGAGGCTTACACCCAGCCATGCCCGTTAACAGACATAGTGCCAGAACAGCCCGAAAAGCCCCCCTTTTTTGTGCGCCATGAACAACGGACAGCATGACCGGACTCTTCTCCACTCAAACATATAGTGTGCCAGACGCACGTATTTACAGGGTTATCGCCTTCTTCTTTCGCGCTCCAATGCGCCAGACGCAAGCCCCAACCTCCGCAACGGCCCCCTAAATACACATATCTGGCTCTAAAACTGCCCCTTGCCGTTACCGTTGGCTCTCTGGTTAACTGCAAAAGCATCTCGGCCCGGTTGATCCGGCGCTTTTTACAGTCTCCTTCTGACAGACACAGGGCTGATGGCCAGCACGTCTTCTTCAGACCACACTGCTTCTTCCACCTCCACGCAGGACGCGCTTGTACTGCGCATGGACACGGCCGCCCGCAAACTGCTGACCGCAGGCACAACCGAAGTGGACACGCAGGCCGAGCTGCAAACCATGTGCCTGCCCATTACCGCCCTGTGGTGCCGCATCCTCCGCTTTGACCCCGCAGTGCCGGACTGGCCGGACCGGGACCGCTGCGTTGTTCCATCTTCCGCCATGTTGCCTTTGCTGGCCGCCATGCTCCGCCTTACAGCGCCGGATGCGCACGGCCTCAGCCCCACCACTCTGGAATATGGCCAACACCCCGCGGTGGAAATTGCAACCGGACCGGCCGGGCAGGGTATGGCAGCAGCGGCTGGCATGGCGTTGGCCGAGCAACAACTAGCCAACCGCTACGGGCGGTCTCTGGTCAACCACCGTACATGGGTGCTGGCGCGGGACAGCGACCTGGCCACCGGCGTTGCACTGGAAGCCGCACAACTGGCCAGCCGTTTTGGCCTGAACCGCATGGCTGTTCTGGTCTGCCCATCCCCCTTGACTGACCCGACGGATTTTTCGGACTCACTGGCCCGCTTCAGCGCATCAGGATGGAGCGTGCGCAAGGTCCGCGCGCACGACCTTGGGGCCATAATGGCGGCCTTGCAGGCCATTCTACGCGCCAGAAAGCCCACGCTGCTGGCCTGTATGCCGGAATGTTGCTCCCCCCTGCCCGACATGCCGCCGGAAGAAGAGCTGACAGGCCCGTGGAGCCCCACCGCCCGGCGCGGTAGCTCCATCCGCCGCTCATGGCTCCGTAGGTTGGCCCAACACCGTGCCAGAGCCGATTTTGAACGTGAGCAACTGGGCAAGGCCCGCCAGACCATGCGCGAAGACTGGGGCCGCGTATGGCGCCAGACCATGCGCACGGCGCCGAACGGGTCCACCCAGCAGGCAGCCTTTGCCGGGCTGCGCTCTCTCTCCATCCTACGGCAGGATGTTACCATTCTGGCGGCAACCTCCAGCACCCGCAGCTCGCGCCGCGCTAACCTGCCCGCCCCCTTTGGCCATGCGGCACAACCTTGCGGCATACAGGAACACGGCATGGCTGGTATGCTGAATGGCATGGCCCGGCATGGTGGCGTCCTCCCCTGTGGGGTTGCTGGCATGATGACCATTGACCGTATGCGCTCCGCCCTCCGCATGACCGCCCTCATGCGCAGCAAGGTGCTCTACCTGTTAACGGATGACGGGCTGGCCCTAAGCGACAACGGAGGCGGCTGGCAGCCCGTGGAACAACTGGCCAGCCTGCGCGCCATGCCACATCTGGCTGTTTTCCGCCCTGCCTGCGCGGAAGAAACTTTTGCCTGCTGGCAAGCGGCCCTGAACTGGCCGGAAGGCCCGGCCCTGCTCATTCTTTGCCCACACCCCCCACCACCCCGCGCCAGCAGGCGGGCAGGGCATTACGGCGGGCCGTCCCACGGAGGGTATCTCATAAGCTGCGGAACAGGGCCGCGGCATGTCACACTTATGGCATCCGGCCCAGAGGTTGCCATTGCCACGCAGGCAGGGCAGCATCTGAGCCAACAGGGGCTGAATGTGGCCGTTGTTTCCATCCCCTGCTGGGAGGTTTTTGCACAGCAGCCAGCCACCTACCGCTCAGCCGTGCTGGGCCGGGAAGGGCTGCGCGTCGGTATAGAAGCCGCCAGCAGCTTTGGCTGGGAACGCTGGCTTGGCGCGGAGGGAATTTTCATCGGTATGGATGATTTTGGCATATCCGCCCCCGCCAACGCGGTGTATGAACGCTTTGGCATTACAGCCGGAGCGATCTGCGAGAAAGTGCTCACGCGCCTTCTTGCAGCTGGAGCGCAAAAGGACCCGTCCCTGACCGCCCCAACCCCGTCCCGGCTGGAAGACCTGGACATGTCACTAACGATAACAAGATTATAAAAAATACGGAGACACATCCCATGGCAGTCAAAATCGCCATCAATGGCTTTGGACGTATCGGTCGCCTTGTGCTGCGCGGCATTATTGAAAGCGGGCGCACAGACGTGGTGCCGGTTGCCATTAACGATCTGGGCAGCGTTGAAGATAACGCCCACCTCCTGAGCTATGACAGCGTGCATGGACGCCTGCCTGCGGATGTGCGGGTGGAAAACGGCAAACTGGTCATTTCCGCCAATGGCCGGACATGGGACCCGATCACCGTTTCTGCAGAGCGTGACCCGTCCAAAGTGCCTTTTCAGGGTGTGGATGTGGCCATGGAGTGCACCGGCCTGTTCACCACCAAGGAAAAAGCAGGGCAACTGCTGGCCGCTGGCGCACGTAAGGTTATTGTTTCCGCCCCGGCAACAGATGTGGACGCAACCATTGTTTACGGCGTCAATCAGGATGTGCTGACATCGGACATGACCGTCATCTCCAACGCATCCTGCACCACCAACTGCTTGGCCCCCATTGCCAAGGTGATGGAAGATGCCTTTGGCATTGAGCGTGGTTACATGGTGACCATCCACTCCTACACCGGTGACCAGCGCACGGTGGACACCCTGCACAAGGACCTGCGCCGCGCCCGCGCCGCTGGCATGAACATGATCCCCACCTCCACGGGGGCAGCCCGCGCCGTGGGTCTGGTTCTGCCACAGCTCAAAGGTAAGCTGGATGGCACGGCCATTCGTGTGCCAACGGCCAATGTCTCCGTTGTCTCGCTCGACTTTGTGCCCAAAAAAGTTCCCGGCAGCGTGGAAGACGTCAACAACGCGATCAAAGCTGTTGTAGACTCTGGTAAAATGAAGAACGCGCTGGCCTACAACGCCGCGCCGCTGGTTAGCTCCGACTTTAACCACGCCATTGCTTCTTCCACCTTTGATGCAACGCAGACCGCACTGGTGGATAGTGGCAAACTGGTACGTGTGTGCTCCTGGTACGACAACGAATGGGGTTTCTCCAACCGTATGTCGGACACGGCAGCCCTTTTTGGATCGCTCTAATGGCTACAAATCTTCCTTTTGCCACGCTGGACAAGCTGGACCCCAAGGGTAAGCGCGTCCTGCTCCGTGTTGATCTGAACGTCCCCATGAAGGACGGTCAGGTTACCGACCAGACCCGCATTGAGCGGGTCGTACCCACCATTCGGGAACTGGCGGACAAGGGCGGCCGGGTTATTCTGCTCAGCCATTTTGACCGGCCCAAAGGGCAGGTTGTGCCCGACATGTCGCTCAAGCCCATTGCCACGGCGCTGGCGACAGCACTGGGCCGCCCGGTCAATTTTGCGCATGACTGCATTGGCCCCGATGCCGAAGCAGCCACCCGCTCCCTGAAGGATGGCGAGGTGCTGCTGCTGGAAAACACCCGCTTCCAGCCCGGCGAGGAACAAAATGACGCGGCTCTGTCCGCCGCCCTTGCCAGCCTTGGCGATGTGTATGTGAACGATGCGTTCTCGGCCGCACACCGTGCCCATGCTTCCACGGCAGGCGTTGCCACCCATCTGCCATCCTTTGGTGGCCGCCTGATGGAAGCGGAATTGCAGGCTCTGTATGCCGCGCTGGAAAACCCCGAACGCCCTGTAGGGGCCATTGTGGGGGGAGCCAAAATTTCCACCAAACTCCAGTTGTTGGAAAACATGCTGGAAAAAGTGGACATGCTGGCTATTGGCGGCGCCATGGCCAACACTTTTCTGGCGGCGCAGGGCCTAAATGTCGGCAAGTCACTTAAAGAAGATGACATGCTGGATACGGCCCGCCAGATCATGGCGCAGGCCAAGGCCAAGAACTGCGACCTGATCCTGCCTGTTGATGTGGTAATTTCGGAAGACTTCATGGCGGGTGCTCCAACCAGCACCGTTCCCGTTACCGCCATCCCCGATGGCTGGATGGCGCTTGATGTCGGGCCGGAAACCGTCAAACTGCTCAACAGCAAACTGGCAGGCCTTAAAACACTGGTCTGGAATGGCCCGCTTGGCGTGTTTGAACTCCCCCCATTTGATGAGGGTACAAACGCCGTTGCACAGGAAGCTGGCCGCCTGACCAAAGCAGGGAGCCTGAAGACTGTTGCCGGTGGGGGGGATACTGTTTCCGCCCTGCGCCATGCTGGTGTGCTGCATGACATGACCTATGTCTCAACCGCAGGCGGTGCCTTCCTTGAATGGCTGGAAGGCAAGGTTCTGCCCGGCCTGACCGCCATTAGCACTACGCTGGAAAAAACCCTGCCGGTCTAAACTTCGGCACGTTTTTTATCCATCAGGACCGCTGGAGCCACATGGTTCCAGCGGTTTTTTTGTGCCGATCAGGTCTGACCATCAGGCAGCACCACCGGGATGGGGCGCGGGCGGCCATAAGTCTGCATCAACACCACCCCGGCCATAACCACAGCTCCACCAAGCAGGGTTTTAAGGGCTGGAACCTCACCAGTCATGCCATAGGCCAGCACCAGTGTTGTTGGAGCCAGCAGGTATAAAAAACCCGATGAACGGGCGACCCCAATCTGCCCCACCACATGCGCCCATGCCGCATAACCCAGCACGGCTGGAAAAAAACCGAGCAGTATTGCCAAACACCACGGCCACGCCCCTTTACCCTGCAAAGCCATAACGCCTGTAGGGACCCATGGCAGCAATACCACCGCCCCAATCAGCAAGATCCACGCGGTTGACGCCAATGCGCCGTATCGCGCGACCAGAGGCTGTTGCAGCAAAAAATACAGGGCAGAGCAGAATGCTGCGGCCAGCACATCCATAGCACCCGACCCAAAGCCAAAACCGCCGGGCTGCTCGCTCCCAATCAACACAATGCCAGTAAAACTAATAACCGAGCCAACCCACCCCCATAAGGGCAGCGTCTCTCCCAAAAAGACCACAGCCACAAAAGCAGACATAAACGGCGCAAAGTTAATGAGCAGGCTGGTCGCTCCGGCAGAGACCGTCTGCTCGCCCGTATTGAACAGAATATTATACAGAGCGATCCCCACAGCCCCACACAGCAGGAACCGTGGCATATCCCGCCACTGCGGGCAGGCTGGCCGACACACGCAGAACCAGCCCAACACCACCAACGCCGCCACAGCATAACGCAAAGCCGCAAGCGGGACGGGGGGCACATATATCAACGCCATACGCACCAATGGATAGGCGCTGGCCCAAGACAGAATAGCCGCACACACAGCCAGCCCCGGCACATTGCGCGGCGCTGCTTCCGCATGTGTCATGGTACATCCCTTATTAAAAAATACTTTTATTCTCTACGAAGTACCTGATCTGTCAGGAAAGAGGAAAACTGCCCTGCTACAAAATCCTGCTTGAGGGCAACCTCATCATACTCATGCTGCACCCAGTCCATGAACGGTATGCGCCCTTCTGCCTGAGCCTGATACCGTAGGAAAAAAGCATCCAGAATACCTGTGCGCGAACGACGGAAATGCAAATAGCGCCACGAAAGCTCACCCAAAGCCTGCTCGGCTGTTCCGCCTTCAAACATAATGACCAATGCTGAGGCCAACCCTGCCCGGTCTGCCCCGGACTTGCAGTGCATTAACATGGGGAACTGCAACTCCCGGTACATTTGTGCAAAGCGCAGGATACGGTCTTTATGGGGGGCACCCCTACTTTCAAACGCCATGTCCAGATGGGTAATCCCGATCTGTGCCGCGGCATTGCGCGAGAGTGCGTCCGAACCACATTGCCTGTGGCCACGCAGGTTAACCAGCGTACGCAACCCCAGTTTGCTTACAGCCCTCCGCAGGCGGGCAGGCGTTGGGTGATTACAGCGATAAACCTTGCCGGGAATAACCGCATGAAAGTTGGTCCAGACCAGACGAAGAACAGCGTGATCAACAAACAGGCTGTCCGTCCATGCTCTGGCACGGCCGGTCAGGGAAGAAAGATGGCCGTTAAACACTAAACCCCCTTGTGTCATGCAGGTGCATGGGTGGCCACCATGTTCCACCTCCAGCCCTGTGCGTCAACATTGGCCAATTTCATCTGCAACAATGCGCAAACAGAAAACCCGGCAGAAAAAGCTCTGCCGGGTTCTCCTGAACATTTGCCAGACTGGACCGATATAGTCAGATCTTGCGTTCGATCTGTAGTTCCTTGATCCGGCCAATAGCCTTGGCCGGGTTTAGCCCCTTGGGGCAGGTCTGGGTGCAGTTCATAATAGTGCGGCAAGCGTAGAGCTTGAACGTATCTTCCAATGAATCCAGCCGCTCGCCTGTATGTTCATCACGGCTATCCGCAATCCAGCGATATGCGGCAAGCAGCACGGCCGGGCCGAGATACTTGTCCCCATTCCACCAGTAAGACGGACAAGACGTGGTGCAGCAGAAGCACAGAATGCACTCCCACATACCGTCCAGCTTGGCGCGTTCCTCAATACTCTGGCGGCGTTCACCATCCGGAGGAGGTGCGCTATCCGCCTGCATCCAAGGCTGAATGGAGCGAAGCTGCGCGTAGGCCCCATCCAGATTGGACACCAGATCTTTTACAATCGGCATATGGGGCAACGGATAAATCCGTACATCACCCTTTATGCTTTTGATCGGTTTAAGGCACGCCAAGGTGTTTTCGCCATCAATGTTCATGGCGCAGGACCCACAGATCCCTTCACGGCAGGAGCGCCGGAACGTTAATGTGGGGTCCACTTCATTCTTGATGTGGATAATGGCATCCAGCACCATTGGCCCGATTGTATCCAGATCAAGCTCGTATGAGTCTATGACCGGGTTTTTACCATCGTCCGGAGACCAACGGTAAACCCTGAAGGTTTTAACATTCTTTGCGCCGGCCGGAGCGGGAAAGGTCTGACCTTTCCCTATGGTGCTGTTGCGCGGCAGTCTGAGTTCGACCATGTTCGCCTCCCTTTGCCCTGCGGATCAGTAAACGCGCTTTTTGGGTGGGAAAACCTCGACATCGTCGGTCAGGGTTTTCATATGCACCGGACGATAGGTCAGTTTGACGCCACCCTTGTCATCCAGCCAGGAAACGGAATGTTTGAGCCATTCCTTGTCATCACGATCGGGGAAGTCATCGCGGGCATGTGCGCCACGGCTTTCATGCCGGGCAAGGCCGCTTTCCAGCGTGGCGGTTGCGTTGGCCAGCAGGTTTTCAAACTCCAGCGCTTCCATCAGGTCACTGTTCCAGATCAGTGAGCTATCGGAAACGGAGATGTCGCCCAGACCACTCCAGATTTCGCGAATCTTGTTCACGCCTTCCTGCAGACTGTCCTCCGTGCGGAACACGGCGGCATGGGTCTGCATGTCACGCTGGAGCCTGTCCCGCATGGCGGAAACCTTGGTACCACCCTTGGCGTAACGCAGCTTGTCCAGACGATCCAGCGCAGCTTCACCCGCACCGGCGGGGAGGGGGCGCACAAAGTCCGTCGGCTTAACCACTTCCGCCGCACGGCGGGCAGCCGCACGACCAAACACGATCAGATCGAGCAGGGAGTTGGTACCAAGACGGTTTGCACCATGCACGGACACACAGGCTGCCTCGCCCACGGCCATCAGACCGGGGACCACGGCATCCGGGTTTTCCGCTGTGGGGCGCACGACTTCGCCGTGAATATTGGTGGGAATACCACCCATATTGTAATGCACGGTCGGCAGAACCGGCACGGGTTCCTTGGTTACGTCCACACCAGCAAAAATACGCGATGTTTCCAGAATACCCGGCAGACGTTCATGCAGCAGGTCGGAGCCCAGATGCTCCAGATGCATCATGATGTGGTCTTTTTTGGGACCACAGCCACGCCCTTCCTTAATCTCGATCGTCATGGCGCGGGACACCACATCGCGCGAGGCAAGGTCCTTGGCCGTGGGAGCATAACGCTCCATAAAGCGCTCACCTTCGGAGTTGGTCAGGTAACCACCCTCACCACGGCACCCTTCGGTCAGCAGGCAGCCTGCGGGGTAAATGCCCGTAGGATGGAACTGCACAAATTCCATATCCTGCGTGGGCAGGCCAGCACGCATGACCATGCCGTTACCATCACCCGTACAGGTATGGGCGGATGTGCAGGACTGGTAAGCACGGCCATAACCGCCTGTGGCCAGCACCACCGTTTTGGCGTTGAAGCGATGGATCGTCCCATCATCCTGACACCACGCCATAACACCACGGCAGGCGCCCTCGTCATCCATAATCAGGTCAATGGCGAAGTATTCGACAAAGAACTCAACGTTATGTTTGAGGCACTGCTGGTACAACGTGTGCAGAATGGCATGGCCCGTACGGTCGGCTGCGGCACATGCGCGGGGCACCGGCGCCTTGCCGTAATCGCTCATATGGCCACCAAACGGACGCTGGTAGATCTTACCATCTTCCGTACGGGAGAAGGGCACACCAAAGTGCTCCAATTCCTGTACTGCGGGCACGGCCTCACGGCACATGAACTCGATTGCGTCCTGATCCCCCAGCCAGTCAGACCCCTTTACGGTGTCGTACATGTGCCAGCGCCAGTTATCCTCGGCCATGTTGCCAAGGGAGGCACCAATACCCCCCTGTGCTGCCACCGTGTGGCTACGCGTAGGAAAAACCTTGGTTACGCAAGCGGTGCTCAGGCCAGCGGCCCCCATGCCCAGCGTTGCACGCAGGCCCGAACCACCTGCACCCACGACCACAACATCATATGCGTGATCAATAATCCGGTAAGCTCCCCGAGAAGGAGAGGAATTGGCATTCATCGTGACGGCGCTCCCATATGCGTTCGGCCTGTCAGTCGTTCAGGTTCATGCCGCCGCGTATCCGACCTGTTCCGTCGGCGGCACAAGGCTCTTTAAATACTTGGGCAGGTGCCCCGGTTACTTACCGGTGCTGCTCCGTGCCACCAGCTTGATCACGGCGAACACGCCCAGCAGCCCCAGAAGGGACGTACCGATTTTGACCAGCAGGCGGGTAGGGAGGTGCGCCTTGCCATGCACGTAATCGTCCACAATAACCTGCAGGCCAACCTGCGCATGGTAGAATGTGGTGATGATCAGCGCAGCCAGCATTGTGGCGTTAACGGGCTTGCCGCCCCATTTGACCACCTCGGCATGGTCTGCGCCACCAAGGCGGAACATCTGCACAACAAACCACGTGGACAGCGGCAACAGGCTGGCAGCGGAAACGCGCTCGGCCCACCAATGACCCACACCGGAATGTCCGGCACCCAGACCACGCGCACGCCCAAGCTGGGAGCGCATGACTTCAATATGTGGAACAGAAGCATTCATGTCAGGACACCTTCCCGGCTTTGGCGCGTTTGCTTCTGCGGCAACCTGCCACAGCAAGCAGGGCAGCGGCCAGCACGGTGCTTACGCCGGCTGTAACACCCACTGCCACTGGGCCATCCTTGTTCAGCTCTTCCTTGTCGTACCGGTACCCCGCATCCCAGATGAGATGCCGGATGCCACCGACTGTGTGGTAAACGACCGAAGCCAGCCACCCTACCAGCACCAACTGGCCAAGCGGGTTGCCCGTTACCTTGCGGGCCGTGGCAAAGGCCTTGGGCCCCTTGGCCGCTGCCCCAAGCCAGAACACGCCCAGCGCGGCACCGGCTGTAGCGATCACTCCCGTGATTCGATTCGAAATGGAAAGAACCATGGAAAGCCGGTAACGGTACACCTGCAAGTGCGGCGACATGGGTCGCTGGATCAGTGTGCCGTCACTTCGGCTCCCTACATAGAGGGCCTTACGGATATCCTGCATTGTCAGCCTCGTACCCCGTGTCTATCCCTGTGCGCTGGTTGCATCCAGCGTTTTGCATCGTTTTTGTCCTACGCCCCGCGCCTCCGGCCGGTCAATTCAACGGATCAACACGAGACCGAGAGGGGCGGGATTCTCACTCAGGCGTGTCTGGGCAGAAGGTCGAGCGCAACCATCGTTTCAGCAATCTGCACCGCGTTCAAAGCCGCGCCTTTCCGCAGATTATCGGCCACACACCAGAAGGCCAGACCGTGCGGAACAGTCGGATCGACACGAAGGCGTGACACATAGGTTGCATCCTCACCCACGCATTCCAGTGGCGTAACATATCCGCCATCTTCACGCTGATCGAGCAGCACAACACCCTCGGACTCCCGCAGGGCCTCACGGGCACGCTCCAGGTCCACCGGCTCCACAAACTCGGCAATAACGGATTCGGAATGACCGACAAACACCGGTACACGCACGCAGGTGGCAATAACTTCCACGTCTGGGTCGAGAATCTTCTTGGTCTCGACTCGCATCTTCCATTCTTCCTTGGTCGCACCGTCATCCATGAAGCGGTCGATCTGGGGAATGCAGTTGAAGGAAATCTGCTTCTGGAACTGCTCGATCTTTGGCGGGTCGTTCACAAAGGAGCCACGGGTCTGGGAGAACAGCTCGTCCATGCCATCCTTCCCCGCGCCGGATACGGCCTGATACGTGGAGACAACCACCCGCTTGAGCGTAAACAGGTCATGCAGGGGCTTGAGCGCCACCACCATCTGAATGGTCGAGCAGTTCG
This sequence comes from Acetobacter ghanensis, assembly GCF_001499675.1. Lineage (NCBI taxonomy): Bacteria > Pseudomonadati > Pseudomonadota > Alphaproteobacteria > Acetobacterales > Acetobacteraceae > Acetobacter > Acetobacter ghanensis. Next base: position 441,824 of record NZ_LN609302.1, on the reverse strand, counting down.
GATTGGCAATGATATTGCGCTTCATGCTCTTGAGGGCGAGGGGGTTTACCTCGGGCACCACCAGCGGCACATCCGGCTCCATACGGAAGTGGGATGTGTTGTCGATCACAACGCAACCAGCCTTGGCGGCAATGGGTGCATACTTGGCGGACACAGACCCACCGGGGGAGAACAGCCCGACATCCCAGCCCTTGAAATCAAAGGTCTCAAGGTTCTGGACTTTCAGAACACGGTCCCCAAACGAGACTTCACGTCCCGCGGAACGAGGGGAGGCCAGTGCGACAATATCATCCACCGGGAATTCCCGTTCGGCCAGTGTCTTGAGGATTTCCCGTCCTACAGCACCTGTCGCGCCTACAACAGCAACCCGATAACCCATAATCCACCTTTGATTCAGAGCACGTTAAAAGTCAGAAAAACGGCCACCTGCACGGGGTCCGTCCAATTGCGCGAACCCTAGACCATTCCGCCTGCAAATGGAATTGCCCGCCCCCAGTTTCCACCGCAAGGGCGTGCGCACCCCACGGTGTGCTCCCATGCGGCCCGCACACGGCTGATAACTGGAACACCATTACGAGAAATGCTGCCTGAAACTTATTTATAAAGTGCAATAATGAAAAAAATAATTTTATATCGCGAGGGAAAGGTTTCTTTGACGCATATCAATGCAACCTTTCCCAGATATGGTTGTCATATCAACCAGAAGAAGTTGTGGAGGACGACCGTTTTTCTACCCTGCCACCCCGGTCCCTCCTCCCCCCATACAGAATGCATTGGGAAAAGAACGTGACCGTTAAAATTGCCATCCTGAAGGAAACGCAACCCGACGAACGCCGGGTTGCCATGATTCCCGCGGTAGCGCAGCGCATAGCCAAGCTTGGGGCAAATCTTGTTCTGGAGCAGGGAGCCGGAAGTGCTGCAACCTACACGGACGATGCTTACACAAAGGCGCAGGTAACGCAGGAGCCCGACATAGGGAAGCTGGTTGCAGATGCGGACATTGTGCTGGCCGTCCAGCCCCCCTCGGTTGATACCGTCAAAAAAATGAAGCCCGGCGCCCTGCTGGTTTCCTTCATTTACGCCCAAACCCAGCCTGAACTGGTCAAGGCGCTACGGGATGGCAAAATTACCACTTTTGCCATGGAGCTTATCCCTCGTATCAGCCGTGCGCAGGCCATGGACGCTCTGTCCAGCCAGGCAGCGCTCGCCGGGTATTACGCTCCGCTGCTGGGCAGCGTCCATATGCAGAAAATCCTGCCCATGATGACAACCGCCGTTGGCTCGCTACGTGCAGCCCGTGTGTTGGTCATGGGGCTTGGTGTTGCGGGCCTGCAAGCGCTGGCCACGGCGCACCGTCTGGGCGCCGTATGCGAAGGCTACGACGTGCGCCCCGAAACAAAGGAAGAAGCAGAGTCCGTTGGCGCCAAGTTTGTGGATACCGGGGTCGATGCCCGCGGCGCAGGCGGTTATGCCCGCGAACTGACGGATGAAGAAAAAGCCAAGGTCCGGGCTGCACTTTCCCAGCACATTGCACAGGCAGACCTGATTATTACCACAGCCGCCGTCCCCGGCCGTAAAGCCCCGCGCCTGATTGATGCGGAACAGCTTGCTGGCATGAAGGAAGGGTCCGTGGTGGTGGACATGGGGGCCCCCAATGGTGGCAACTGTGAAGGCACCAAGGCAGGCGAAATAACCAAGGTTGGCCCTGTGGTTCTGGTTGGTCCGACCAACCTGCCTTCCAGTCTGGCAGCTCAGGCCAGTGAACTGTACGCCAAGAACATCTACAACCTGCTGGAGCAGGTTCTGCATGATGGTGTGCTCAAGCCCGATTTTACAGACGAAGTCATAACCGGCACCACGCTGACCCACGATGGCAAGATTACCAATGCCGCCATCCAGAAGGTCATCGAAGGCACACCAGCGGAGAAAGCATAATGGATTCCGTAACATCCATGACCTTCATTATCGCCCTCTACATCTTCATGCTGGCCGCATTTACCGGCTACGTGGTGATTAGCCGGGTGCCCTCCATCCTGCATACGCCCCTTATGTCCGGCTCCAATTTTATCCACGGCATTGTGGTGGTTGGCGCGCTGGATGCGCTGTTCAACGCCACCACGCTGACCGGACAGATTATTGGTTTTGTTGGCGTTTTTCTGGGCGCAGGGAACGTCATGGGCGGCTACGTCGTGACCGACCGTATGCTGGCCATGTTCCGCCCGAGCCAGAAACAGACATCAGAGAAAAAAGGCCAGCAGTAACATGTTTATCGAATACATTGTTGGTCTGAGCGGACTGATTGCCGCAGGACTGTTCATTTACGGGCTGAAGGCCATGTCTTCCCCCGTTACCGCCGTGTCCGGCATTGTTACGGCCGGGTATGGCATGGTTTTTGTGGTTGGGGCCACGTTCCTCAACCTGTTCAACGTAAGCCCCGATGCGCGCCCACATCTGTTGGTCAATGTTGCACTGGCTGTTGTGGCGCTGCTGCTGGGCTGCCTGTGGACCGGCTGGCGCGGCCGCACGGTGCAGATGACCGCCATGCCCCAGATGGTTGCCATTTTTTAACGGCATGGGTGGTGGTTCGGCTGCTTCTCTGGCCGCTGTCAGCCTGCTGTCTGACCATGCCACATCTGGCCTGCACCTCAGTGTCACCATTGTGGGTGCGCTGATTGGCTGCATCTCCTTTACCGGGTCGATCATCGCATGGGCCAAACTTGATGGCCGGATGCGGAAACCCGTGCGTTTTGGCGGGCAGCGCATCTTCAATGCCGCCCTGTTCCTGATCGCTCTGGTGCTTGGCGCCCTGACGGTCATGCAGTATGGCACCCCCACAGGCGTGCTGCCGGGTATTCTGTTCTTTGGTGCGGCCCTGCTGTTTGGCATCTGCATGACCCTTCCCATTGGTGGGGCGGACATGCCGGTGGTGATCTCGCTCTACAACGCCTTTACCGGGTTGGCCGTTGGGCTTGAAGGCTACGTTATGGGCAACCCCGCCCTGATGATTGCCGGTATGGTTGTGGGTTCGGCTGGCACCCTGCTGACCGCCCTGATGGCAAAAGCCATGAACCGCTCGCTCACCAACGTCCTGTTCAGCAACTTTGGTGACACGGCAAGCGCCGCCAAAGGCCCAGAAGGGGAAATGAAGTCTGCCGACCCGTCGGATGCCGCAACCTCCATGCGGTATGCCTCCAGCGTCATTATCGTGCCGGGTTATGGTCTGGCCGTGGCGCAGGCACAGCAGAAGCTGTACGAATTTGTTAAAATGCTTGTGGCTGATGGTGTGGATGTCAAATTCGCCATCCATCCCGTGGCAGGCCGCATGCCGGGGCACATGAACGTGCTGCTGGCCGAAGCTGGCGTTCCATACGACATGATTTACGATATGGACGATATTAACGACAGCTTTGCCACCACCGATGTGGCCCTGATTATTGGTGCAAACGACGTGGTCAACCCCGAAGCCCTGACCGATAAATCCTCCCCGATTTATGGGATGCCTATCCTGAACGCCTACAAGGCCCGTCAGGTATTTGTCATCAAGCGGGGTGCTGGCACAGGTTACTCCGGGGTGCAGAACCCGCTGTTCTTCCAAAAGAACTGCACCATGGTCTTTGGGGATGCACAGGCCGTGCTCTCCAAAATGGTCGAAGCCGTCAAGGCACTCGGCACTGCCTAAGGGCAAGCGGGAGGAACCGGAAGGTTTCTCCCGTTTTTTTATTCGCAAAAAAAGGCGTAGATTATGTCAGGCAAGATGAAAGCCGCTGTCGTCCATGAATTTGGCAAGCCGCTCACGCTTGAAGAACTGGACATTCCCTCCATCAACACCAACCAGATTCTGGTTAAGATGATCGCCTGCGGTGTCTGCCACACAGACCTGCACGCAGCCAGCGGTGACTGGCCCAAAAAACCGACCCTCCCGTTTATTCCGGGGCATGAGGGCGTGGGCACCGTGGTTGCGGTTGGCAGCAATGTTGACTGGATAAAGGAAGGAGACGTGGTTGGCGTTCCGTTCCTTTATTCGGCCTGTGGTCACTGCGAACACTGCTTTGCCGGGTGGGAAACCCTGTGCCAGAAGCAGGAAGAGACGGGCTATTCCGTTAATGGCTGCTTTGCTGAATATGTCGTGGCGGACCCTAACTACGTTGCCCACATTCCAGCCGGGGCGGACCCCATTAAAATTGCACCAGTTCTGTGCGCAGGTCTGACCGTTTATAAAGGCCTGAAGATGACTGACACGCACGCAGGGGACTGGGTTGCTGTGTCTGGTGCTGGTGGGCTGGGCCAGATGGCTATCCAGTATGGCGTTGCCATGGGCCTGAACATGATTGCCGTCGATATTGACGATGCCAAACTTGAAACGGCACGGAAACTTGGCGCAGTGCACACCGTTAACGCCAAAACAACTGACCCGGCAGCCTTTATGCAAAAGGAAGTTGGCGGCGTTCACGGAGGATTGATCACAGCTGTTTCCACCAAGGCTTTTTCTCAGGCCATGGGGTATGTTCGCGCTGGTGGCACACTGGTCCTTAATGGTCTGCCACCGGGGGATTTCCCCATTTCTATTTTTGACATGGTCATGAACGCCATTACCATCCGTGGTTCCATTGTAGGCACCCGGCTGGACATGATTGAGGCGCTCTCTTTCTTTGCTGAAGGAAAAGTGACCTCGGTCACCAAGACTGACAGACTTGAAAACATCAATCAGATATTTGATGATCTCAAGAATGGTCGTGTTGAAGGGCGCGTTGTTCTGGACTTCAGAAACTAACCCCCGTCAACATTGACAAACAAAAGGATTTTTCCGATGGCTTACGCAACGACAAACCCTTTTACCGAAGAACAGGTCAAGGTTTTTCCGAACCCAACCGATGCCGAAGTTGATACGGCACTCGACAAGGGTCATACTGCCTTCAAAAAGTGGAAAAACACATCCTTTGCTGAACGTGCACGCGTTTTGCAAAAAGCCGCAGATCTTCTGCGCGCAAACGTGGACGAATACTCCAAGCTGCTGACCCTTGAAATGGGTAAGCTTTATGCTGAGGCCAAAGCAGAAACCGAGCTTTCGGCGGCAATTTTTGAATATTACGCCGTCAATGCCGAGCGCCTTCTGGCCCCCGAAGTACTCCCCCTTGCCTCCGTTAAGGAAGGCCGCGCCAAGATTGTGTTCGAAGCGCAGGGTATTCTTCTGGCCATTGAACCGTGGAACTTCCCCTACTATCAGGTTGCCCGCATTATTGCCCCGCAGCTTTCCGCTGGTAACGTGGTCATTCTCAAGCACGCCTCCAACGTGCCACAGTGTGCCGCCGCCATGGAAAAGCTGATGCATGATGCAGGTCTGCTGGAAGGTGGCTTCCAGAACCTCTACCCCACGCGTGACCAGCTGGCTAAAATTATTGCTGACCCGCGCGTGCGTGGCGTGGCGCTGACTGGCTCCGAAGGGGCTGGCGCCAAAGTGGCATCTGAAGCAGGGCTTGCCCTTAAAAAGTGCACCATGGAACTGGGTGGTTCGGACGCACTGATCGTGCTGAACGATGCCGACGTGGAAAAAGCTGCCAAATGGGCTGTTTATGGCCGCCACTGGAATGGTGGGCAGGTGTGCGTAAACGCCAAGCGCATGATTGTGGAAGACGGCATTTACGACAAGTTTGTAGAGCTGTACCGCAAAGGCGTTTCCGCACTGCGCATGGGTGACCCTATGGACCCGGCCACCACGTTGCCCCCTCTCTCCTCCCGCGGAGCTGTGGAAGGGTTGAAGCAGCAGGTTGCGGACGCCGTGGCGCAGGGCGCAAAAGCTGAAGAAATTCCTTTGGAAATGCCAAATAAGGGCTGCTTCTTCCGCCCGGTTATTCTGACCAACCTGGAAGAAGGTAATCCGGCCCGGCATACGGAATTCTTTGGCCCGGTAACGATGCTGTTCCGTGCAAAAGATGCTGATCACGCCATTGAAATTGCCAATGACTCCCCTTACGGGCTTGGTGGCTCCATCTTCACCAAAGACGAAGAACGTGGTGCAGAACTGGCACGACAGATTGATACGGGCATGGTGTACATCAACCATCCGACCATGGTTAAGGCCGACCTGCCGTTTGGTGGCGTCAAGCGCTCCGGCTTTGGCCGCGAACTGCTGGGGCTTGGCCTTAAAGAGTTCGTCAATGCCAAGCTGATCGACATTGTGGACATTGACGCACCGTTCTAATGCCTTTTCATCGGCATTAACGGCAAAGGGCGGAAGGATATTTCCTTCCGCCCTTTTTATATTGGTCTATTTGAAATACTTTTGATCAGATCATGTTTTTTTCCGATTATGCGCCTCCATCCGCGCTTTACTCGGACATAAAAAAAGGCCGTGTGCCCTGCACACAGCCTTTTTAAAGTCAGCAAGGAAGGCTGACCATAATCAGCACCTTACGTTATGCCGGCACAACCTGTGCAAACGCCCAGTCCAGCCATGGCAGCAAAGCGGCAACATCTGCGGCTTCCACCGTAGCACCGCCCCATATGCGCAGACCCACAGGCGCATCACGGTAGCTGGCAAGGTCAAACGCAATCCCTTCCTTATCCAGCACAGCCAGCATTTTTTTCACTGTTGCTGTCTGTTCTTCCCGCGTTAGCGCCAGAAACCACGGTGCGACAATACGCAGGCAAATGGCCGTAGAGGAACGTTCTGCCTCTTTTTCCGCCAGAAAGGACACCCAGTCGGTTTTTTGAACCCACGCGGCAACAGCGGCCAGATTAGCCTGAGAGCGCGCTTTAAGCCCTTCCAGCCCTCCGGCGGATTCCGCCCAACGCAGGCTATCCAGCGCATCTTCCACACACAGCATGGACGGTGTGTTAATCGTGTCCCCCCTGAAGATTCCTTCAATCAGGGCATCTTTGGATGTCATACGGAAAATCTTGGGCAGAGGGCGCGGCGCCTTGAAGGTTTCCAGACGTTCCACCGCACGGGGTGAAAGGGCGATCATCCCATGAGCCGCCTCCCCCCCAAGAGCCTTCTGCCATGACCATGTGACCACATCCAACCGGTCCCACGGCAGGTCCATGGCAAAAGCTGCGGAGGTTGCATCGCAGATCACCAGTCCCTCATGCTCTGCGGGAATGGCATCGGCTGATGGCAGGCGCACACCAGACGTGGTGCCATTCCATGCCAGCACAACATCATGCGCCCAGTTGACCTCGGACAGGTCAGGGAGCTGACCATAATCCGCCTTGAGCACACGGGTCTGTTCCAGCTTAAGCTGGGTTACGATGTCCTGCGCCCACAGGGCGGAAAAACTTTCAAACGCCAGCACGTCCACCGGGCGCGCGCCCAGCAGGGACCACAGGGCCATTTCCACCGCCCCGGTATCGGACGCGGGCACAATCCCAACCCGCCAGCCATCGGGCACGCCCAGAATTTTGCGAGACCGCACAATAACCTCGTTCAGGCGTGCACGCCCTTCTGGCGAACGATGGGAGCGGCCAACCAGCGCATTGGACAACGCGGCAACGCTCCACCCCGGACGTTTGGCGCACGGACCAGACGAAAAGCAGGGATTAAGAGGGCGGCTGGCCGGACGGGACGAAACGGAAGGGGAAAGGGCGTTCATTACCTTGGCCGAGAAGAGGAAGGGACAAGTCTGGTGCGAGAGAGGGGACTCGAACCCCTAAGCCCGTAAGGGCGGTCGATTTTGAGTCGACTACGTCTACCAGTTCCGTCACTCTCGCGAACTGCTTTTTCCCCTACCAGCAAATGGCCGCCCGGAAAAGAGCACTTGGCGGCATTTATAGCACAAAAGCGGCAAGGACACACCCTGTGTACCCTAGCGGCAGACCCGCTGTGTGCCATCTGCGGCAATATAGGTGCCTGTCTGGGTGTTAAAGCACGCACTGCGTGTGCAGCTGTTCCCTGATGCAAGAGGCTGGGGGTAATTCTGCACGGCCATGGCCATGGCTTCCCGCGCGGCGGCACCACACAAAGGGGTATCAGCCGGAGCGGAAGGGTCGTTCACCAACTGGCTTTCGTTCGCGGGGGGAGGTGTTTCACCACTCAGCCCCGGCGCAAAGCTCTGGGGGGGAATACGGGCTGGCTGACTGGCGCAACCGGCCAGTAACCCTAGCGTAAGGCAGGCTCCCATAGCCCTGATACAAACATGAATGGACATGCACTTCAGTCTTTCAGCACGATGTGGCTTATTGCCCACACGGTTGTAGGTAGGCCAACATAACCCTGTTGCCCGCTCTGGCTCAACATGGGCTTACAGATCCAGAAGCCCCTGCACCGGTCGGCCCCCTATAACAGCACGGCGCGCACCATCGCCAAAGGTCAGGTCAACCTGCTGGCCATTCTTCAACTCCGCCGCATGTGTAACCGGGTGACCGTCGGATGTGACCAATGCGTACCCACGCGCCAGCACAGCCTGAGGAGACACGGCCTCCAGCTGCCCGACAAGACCACCAAGGGCAATCCGCCGCTCACGCAAAAGCGCCATGAGTGGGGCAGGAGATACACGGCAACGGCCCAGACGCACCTCCTGACGTTGCAACGTATGCTGCATTCCCCCCTGAAAAGCGCCAGCCAGCACGGCAAGGCGTGTTCTACGCCCGGACAAAAGCGTTTCCACCGCAGGCATATGCCGCTCAACCGCAACCAGATCTGCCTTGCGCCGACGAACAAGGGCAGGCAGGGCAACATCCAGCCTACGGCCCCGGTCATCCAGCTGCATCCGGGCTGTTTGCATCAGAGCAGGCAGGTCCGGCAGACAGGCTGCCGCCCTGTCCAACCGCAGGCGAACGGTTTGCATCTGCCGCGCCAGAGCGCCTGTTGCACGGGCTGCGCGATGTTCAATATCCGCCAGCAGTTCGCTTCGGACAGGAACCGCCATTTCTGCCGCGGCGGTTGGCGTGGGCGCCCTCCGATCGGATGCAAAGTCGATCAGGGTTGTATCGGTCTCGTGCCCTACGGCGGAAATCAGGGGAATAGAGCAGGCGGCTGCGGCCCTGACCACGCTTTCATCATTAAACGCCATCAGGTCTTCGAGCGAGCCACCACCACGTGCCACAATCAGCACATCCGGGCGGGGCACCGCACCCGTGCCATCCAACGCGGAAAACCCGTTAATGGCCGCCACAATCTGGGCTGCGGCACCTTCCCCCTGCACGGGGACAGGCCACAGCACGACCGGGCGAGGGAAGCGCCGTTTAAGGGTTGTACAAATATCGTGCAGCACCGCGCCCTGAGGGGATGTCACAAGCCCGATAACCCGTGGCAGCAAAGGGATGGTCCGTTTACGGGCAGGGTCAAACAGCCCCTCCTCTCCCAGTTTAAGGCGCAGGCGCTCAATACGGGCAAGCAGGGCACCTTCCCCGGCATATTCCATGCGCTCCACAACAAGCTGGTAGCTTGAACGCTCGCCGTAAGCGGAGACCTTGCCGGTTGCAATAATTTCCAGCCCGTTTTCAGGCACCAGCCCAAGGCGGCTGACACTACCGCGCCAGACCACGCCGGAAATCTTGCCCCGCTCATCCTTGAGCGAAAAATAGATATGCCCGGAGGGGTAGCGTTTGAATTCCGTAATTTCGCCACGCACGCGCACGCGGCTGAACGAGCCCTCCAGCGTACGCCGGATTGCGCCGGAAATTTCCGAAACCGTATATTCAGGAACATTACCGCCAGAAAGGGGAGCGGCTCCAAACTCTTCGTGCATCCGCATAACCTATGCTACAGACGCTCGCCCTGAAAGAGCAGACATGAACAGCAGGAGAAAAGAATTGCGCGTACTTCTGGTTGGCTCAGGCGGCCGCGAACATGCCCTGGCCGAAACACTGGCCAAATCACCAGCACTTTCTGCGCTGTTCATTGCCCCCGGCAACCCCGGCACGGCCCGTTGCGGCGTTAACGTGCCCATTGGGGCGCAGGATGTGGCGGCCCTTGTTACATTTGCCCGTGAGCAGAAAATTGATCTGGTCGTCCCCGGCCCCGAAGCACCGCTGGTGGCCGGGCTGGCCGATGCCTGCGCGCAGGCGGGCCTGCCTTGCGCTGGCCCCACACAAGCCGCAGCCCAGCTTGAAGGCAGCAAAACCTTTACCAAGGAAATATGTGACGCTGCGGGTATTCCCACCGCCGCGTGGGAACGCTTTACGGATGCCGCGTCTGCCATTGCCTATGTCCGCCGTAAAGGCGCGCCCATAGTCGTCAAGGCCGATGGACTGGCTGCTGGTAAAGGGGTTGTTGTTGCTGCCTCCGTGCCCGAAGCCGAAGCCGCCATTACGGACATGATGACAGGCGGCGCGCTGGGCGATGCAGGCCGCAGCGTAGTGATAGAAGACTGTCTGGTTGGTGAGGAAGTCTCCCTTTTTGCATTCTGCGCGGGGGAAACAGCCTGCCTGATTGGCGCAGCACAGGACCACAAACGCATTGGTGACGGGGACACAGGCCCCAACACCGGCGGCATGGGCGCTGTATCCCCCCCAAAAGGCTTTGGCCGGGCCGAGCAAGAAGCCGCACTGGACCTGCTGGTGCGCCCCATGCTGCGCGAAATGGCACGCCGCGGCACCCCGTTCCGTGGTGTTATTTTTGCCGGGCTGATGTTGACCGATAAAGGCCCCTCCCTGATCGAATACAATGTGCGGTTTGGTGACCCGGAGGCCGAAGCCCTGCTGCCCCGCCTGACATCGGACCTGCTTCCCGCGCTCAAGGCTCTGGCTGAAGACCGGCTGGATACGGCCCCCATCACGTTCTCCAATCAGGCATCGGTCTGTGTGGTTATGGCGGCCCGTGGCTACCCCAGCGCTCCGGAAAAAGGGGCAGTCATTCATGGTGTGGACACAGCCAATGCTCTGGACGGTGTTCGGGTTTTTCAGGCTGGCACCACACAGAACATGGCGGGCGAACTGGTGGTTTCCGGCGGGCGTGTGCTGGCCGTGTGTGCACTGGCCGACACGGTGCAGGAAGCCCAGAAGCGCGCCTATGCCGGGGTTAAGGCCATTACGTGGGATGGTGCTGTATGGCGGACGGATATTGGCAACCGCGCCCTGTAACACGGTAGTCTGAACCAGACTGACCGGAGCAGGATAAAGCTATGCCACCAAGGGGTGGCATAGCATGCTATCCAACTGCGCTCACAGCATAAGCGAGCACAAGCGCATCAGACCCATCGGGATAATAAGCCCTGCGCTGGCCCTTTTGCACAAAACCGGCCTGTGCATACACAGCCTGTGCGGCATGGTTAGCCACGGATACTTCCAGAAAAACCATTTCAGCTTTTTGCGCGGCGGCGCTGGTCAGGCTCCATGCCACCAGTTGCGCGGCCAGTCCCTGCCGCCTGTATCCGGGCAATACGCAAAGAGTCAGAATTTCTGCCTCCCCCGCAATACAGCGCAGCATTACAAAACCTGCCGGGTGCTCACCCACCAGAATTAACCCGGCACTCACGCCGGGTGAAGCCAACAGGCTGGCCATGGCGGCCCCATTCCACTGGTCCTGTGGGACAAAACAGTCTGCATGAAGGCGGGCCAGCACCTCCGCATAACCCGCCCCGACAACCGCGATATGAACAGAGGCCATCAGACGGGTGCGGCCCGTAGTCCGTTCGCTGGCAATTTGGCTTCTGGCGGGTCCACATATAAAGGGAGCGCGCTCCGCGGGGGCAGTTCGCCCTCAACACGCTTTAATGCTGCAACAGCTATCTGCTTTACGTCCGGGTGGCTCACATGGCTCTGAATAACGGAGGGAAAAGCCAGTTCCGAGCAAGCCTCCCCAGCAACCAACCACGTTCCCGCGGGAGGCACCCAGTCTGCTACGGTTACGGCCCGCGCGCCCTGTGCATCCTCAACAAACACACGGCCACGCCGGGCTGCGGTCACCACCAGCCAACCCGCAACCTTTTCTGCTTGAGCGGCAAGAATGGCATCCAACTCAGGCGCAAGTGCTTCCGCCCGCGTTACACCGACCACCGGGCACCCAACACCAACGGCATAGCCTGCGGCCGCAGCGCAGGATGCCCGCAAACCGGTAAACGACCCCGGCCCCACAACAACAGCGACCAGATCCGGGGCAGTGCTCTGTGCGTGTGACCAGCCGGCCTGCTGCAAAACCTCGGCCGCCAGCAGGCTAACACCTTCCGCCGCCTGTTTGCCTGCCTCCTGCCTATAGGCCAGCACATGCAGTTGTCCCGCATTATTGGCGACACACGCCGCCGTGCCCGAGGCCTGCTCGCCAGCCGGGCTGCCATCAAGCACCAGAATACGCTGCACCACTATTGTACAATCCGGCAGGCCTGATCAAAATTCAGGCGGGGAGCGCGCTCAGGCAGGCCTGTAAAATCCCCATACCCAAGGCACAGCAAAAAGTTGGCTCGCCACCCCTGCTCTGCCAGAAAAGCATCCTCCACCATGGACTGGTCGAAGCCAGAAACCGGCAGAACATCCAGCCCAAGGGCACGGGCGGCCATGATCATATACCCCCCCTGCAAGGTGCCATTCCTAAACGCGGTTTCTTCCGACAGGCCAACATCCGCAGCAAACCACGAACGCAGGTCTTCACCCGGACTAAGGACGGGAAGCTGTTCAAAAAACAGCGGGTCATGCGCCACAATGGCAATAACCGGCGCGCCCATAACACGGTTGATGTTCCCGGCAGACAGGGCAGGACGCAGTTTTTCCCGCCCATTGGAACCTGTAATAAAAACAAGGCGGGCAGGGCTGCAATTGCCCGAGGTCGGCCCCATACGCACCAGATCATACATCTGACGCAACAGGTCTTCTTCCACAGGGCGGGTTGTCCAGCGCAGGGGCGTGCGCGCTTTGTTAAACAGCAGATCTAACCCACTTGCATCCAACATGTTCCGTCCTGCCTCCAACTGCGCCGGGTTGCTCTGGCGCTTTCCTCACCTCTTTAAGGCAAGCGCCCCGTGCCGAAAAGAGCCAGCTTGGGGGCTGCTCAGTCCACCTGCTCGACCGAGACTACTTCTGGCACATAATGCTTGAGCATGTTTTCCACCCCGTGCTTGAGCGTTGCGCGGGAAGACGGGCAGCCAGAGCAGGCCCCCTGCATGGTCAGGCGCACAACGCCATTGCGATACCCGCGGAAAACAATATCCCCGCCATCTCCCGCAACAGCCGGGCGTACGCGCGTATCCAGCAGTTCCTTGATCTGGGTTACAATCTCCGCATCCTCGGGTGCAATTTCATCTTCCCGCACGGCCACACCTTCGGCCACAACCGGCAGACCCGCCACAAAATGATCCATCAGAGTGGAGAGCACCAAGGGGCGCAGCTCTTCCCAGTCCGCGCTATCGGCCTTGGTGACGGAAACAAAGTCGTTGCCCAGAAAAACGCGGGCAACACCCGGCAGGGCAAACAGCGCATCAGCCAGAACCGAGCGCCCCGCCACGGCGTCAGCATCAATAAAGTCTATGGTGCCTGCATCCCCCACAACAGCCTGACCGGGCAGGAACTTGAGTGTGGCGGGGTTGGGAGTGCCTTCGGTTTCTATAAACATGGCGGAAGTATCCGATCTGTAGGGTAAGCCTGTGTTGTTACCTTTCAGTTGGCATCAGAATGAGGACAGAACAAGTTCTGTATGAAAATTTTCGTCCACCCCGGTCAGAAGCGGAGGGTAATTTGGCTGTTTCCCGCGTTATGCCCCCGCTAGGTGGACAATCCTGCCATGCGTGCAATGACACGGTACCCCGGCGGGGGCGGTTACGCCTGCATACGCTCCAGATGCGCCCGTAACGCGGGGTCATGCGCATAAAGGTACAGGCCTTTTACGGCGCGTGTCATCAGCACATTCATCGCATTGAGCATAATACGCTCCATGGTCTGCTCTGGGTGGGCAAGGCCATTACGCCCGGCAAATGCTGCGCCATCTTCATACCGGGCTGGGTCGAGCACAAGCGTGTTGGTTTGAGCATTGTACCGTACGGAGGGCCCCAGAAGCAGCCCCACGTAATTCAGGTCAAACCCCTGCACGGTATAAACGGACCCGACCTCATCTATCGTATCCGCCCGCTCAGCCCACGGCAGGCGGGCCTCGGGTTTGGCAATGTCCCACTTCAGATGGAAGCGCCCTTCCGTTACAAAATGCTCCTTCCCGTCCAGCCTGTATGGGTAGTCATATGTCGCGACCATGCGGGAGAGGCCGAACTGTGCATTTTTGTGCCGGACCAGCTCATACATTTCCTGCGCATCACCAAAAGACCTCAGCTCAAACTTAGGGTCTTTAGGGAATGGCAGCACTGATTTTTGACAAAACTTTTCTATCCATCGGCATATATCTGGACCAGCCTGCATACGGAACTGATTTTTAAGGTGGTAGGTTTTAACCTGCTTTTGCGCAAGAACCGATGCCAGCTGACTTTCCGTCCAATGGCTTTTAAACTTGAGTACCTGCTTATCATCAAAAACGATAACAACAACCTTGGCGCATTTAAGAATTTCCTCAAGATGATTATCCTGAGAAAATCTATTGTATTTATCTGATTTTGTTAAAAGAAGATGTGCCTCATCTACCAGAACAATGTCTGCCACCTGCCCGGTTTTGTGCATAGCATTAATAAAGGTTGTCGGCCTTTCAAAATCCTTCTTTTTTACATAAATGGAATTTTCTGAAATATTTCTGTAAAGTTTCATCATTTCAGGATGATTGACTAACAGATAATTTTTGGTTCCTAATAGAGGATTAGTCTTGTTTTTTTGACTGGATAATTCCTGTATTTCATTAAATATTTTGTTAATGACAATACTTTTACCCGTTCCTGCATCCCCTTTGATTACAAAAACAGCATTCCCATGCATAATGTGATCCTGACAGAACTGTATAACAGTTTTGCACAATTCTTCCTGCTCGACGGAAAGAGCACGGTAAGGGGAGAGTTTTTGCAAGGCCTGATTATTTTGTACATCCATGATCATGCTACTCCAAAAAACAATAAAAAAGCCTTTCCCCCATTATGAGGAAAGGCTTTTGAACAGTCCAGAAAACCTACGAATTTTAACGTAGGATTCCTGTATGACCAATGGAGTAACGGCCGGGCTGGGGCCATACGGTCAGACCGTGAGGTTCCTGCCCAACAGGGATACTGATCATGGAGCCGGTTTCTGTATTAATGCGGTAAACAACATCATCAAACCGCCCAGACAGCCATAGGTCTTTCCCATCCGCGCTGACATTTCCCATATCCGGGCTGCCGCCACCGGGAATAGGCCATGTTGCCACAACCTTGTTGGTTGCAAAATCAATAACCGAAACACCACCACCTTTGCTATGAGGATGACCGTGGATCAGATGCGAACCACGGTTGGCAACATACATTTTTGTACCATCACGGCTGGGATACAGCCCATGAGCCCCCAGACCTGTGCGGACATAGCCAACCTCGCGGAACGTATCGCCATCCACCAGAAAAACGCCATCGGCCATCATATCGGCAACGTAGAAGGTTTTTCCGTTGGGGGAGACCAGAATATCCTGCGGCATACCACCACTGGAAAGCTTAAGGTAGCCAAGGACCTTTTTCTCAACCATATCCACCTTAACCAGATGGCCGCCAAATTCGCAGGTGAAAATGGCGTAACGCCCATCTATGGAAAAGTCGGCGTGATTAACGCCCTTACAGTCAGGCACATCTACGGATTGCTGCAACTGCATACTATGCGGGTCCCGAAAATCCAGACGTTTACGGGCTTCCGCCACCACAATGGCCGATTTACCATCGGGCGTGAAATACATATTGTAAGGGTCATCCACCGCAATGGACGGGCCGGGGCGCGCCGTACGCGGGTCAATGGGGGTCAGGCTACCATGGGTGGTGCCTTCGGCATTATTGGTCACCCAGAGTGTGCGCAGGTCCCATGACGGCACAACATGCTGGGGGCTTTTGCCAACTGGAAAACGATCCACCACCTTGTTGGTCGCCGGGTCAATAACATACACATCATTCGACCGCAGGTTGGGCACATAGATCCGCGCCGGGTCCTGCGCAACGTCCGGCGCAATATGGCCCACGCCCGTCTCACTATACAGGTTCTCCGGGTCCGGCACTGCGGGCATGCCTGGAATGGTCTGAACCAAAGGTTCAGCAGGCGCTACACTCTCGGACGGCGTACCGACATCCTGCGCCCAACCCGACACACTGCCAGCACTCAGGCCAACAATGGCAGCAGCCGCAACCAGATACTGTTTAAAACCCATAATCCAGACCCTCTGTGCCTGTTATCACTCTTAGACCTTAGATGAGGCTCCGCATTTATCATGCAGAATAAATAACGTCTATTCGAGTATGGTTAAAATCTTCGATTTATTATTATAGAAAAATTATTTTATATATTTATTTGCTTCGCGCATCATCAATGGCTTTCACCGCAGCTTCCACCTGCATGGCCAGCCCCGGCTGCCCCAATGTGGATGTTGCCCGTCTGGGATCTCCCCCATAAATGCCCTGCGCCATGGTTGGATTAGGTGCATGGCGGAGCGCCTCCTCCCGCACCATGGACGGGTCCACAGCCAACATAAGCGAGGTATCGCCTATATCTGCATGCTGGCCCACATCCAGCCTGTACCCATTCTGCCGGAGCCATGTTGCATACTGCTGGGGAATAACATCGTAATAGGCGCGCACATACAGCACATGCGCGCCTGTGCTCTGCCACCGCACATTGAGTTGCGCAGCCACTCTTTCCATATCCTTCTGATAGCCACCGTGGTCCCCGATCAGAACAACCAGCTTAAACCCCTGTACGCGAAAGCTTTCCGCTATGGAGGAGAGCATCCTCTCAAACACATCTGGTGGCAGCGTAATGGTACCGGGAAAACGCATGTGGGATGTACGGGGTGAGGTGCCGCCTTCTGGCACATAGGCAACCACAGGCGCCACCAATGTACGCCCTGCCTGCCGGGCAATTTTTTCTGCCTGAAACAGAACACGACTATTATGCTTGCCAACCGCTATGTAAGGCCCGCTCTGTTCCGTTCCGCCTACAGGAATAATAATGGTTTTAAAACCACATGATATATCCTGTGCAATTTCGGTCCATGTCATTTTTTCAAACAGAACGCTCTTGGGTAGTTGCAGGCACTGTGCCTGTACCTGCAACGGAAAGAGGGATAAAGCACTGCAAATTAGACCGAATACACAGAATTTTTTCATGATTTTTTAGCCAGAAGGGGTGCCAGAAAGTGCCCAGTATAGCTGGCTTTGCAGGCGGCAATGGTTTCTGGCGTACCTTCTGCCACAATGGTGCCTCCGCCATCGCCCCCTTCCGGCCCCACATCAATAATCCAGTCAGCCGTTTTAATGACTTCCAGATTATGCTCAATGACGATGACCGTATTCCCCTGATCGACAAGAGCGTGCAAAACTTCCAGAAGTTTTCTAACATCTTCTGTATGAAGACCCGTTGTAGGTTCATCCAGAATATACACGGTTCGACCTGTAGCCCTGCGCGCCAGCTCCTTGGAAAGTTTGATGCGCTGCGCTTCCCCACCAGACAGGGTTGTTGCCTGCTGCCCTAGCGCCACGTAACCCAAGCCCACCTTTTGCAAAATTTTCAGACGGTCACGAATACGATTCTGAGCAGAGAAAAGAGGATACGCCTCATCCACACTCATGGACAGCACATCGGCTATGGTCTTCCCGCGGAAACGAATGTCCAGCGTTTCGCGGTTATAGCGCGCACCTTTGCAGGCATCGCAGGTTACAAACACATCGGGGAGAAAGTGCATTTCAATTTTAAGCACCCCATCACCCTGACAGGCCTCACACCGTCCCCCTTTAACGTTAAAGGAAAAACGTCCAGCCTTGTAACCACGCGCCTTGCTTTCTGGCAGTTCGGCAAACCAGTCCCGAATAGGGGTAAACAGGTCTGTATAAGTTGCAGGGTTAGAACGCGGAGTGCGACCAATAGGAGACTGATCAATATCAATAATCTTATCGACCTGCTCCATACCTTTTATTTTTTTATACGGCTCAGGTGATGTTGCTGCCCCCATAAGCTGGCGCGAGAGCGCCTTATACAGCGTGTCGATCACCAAAGTGGATTTGCCGCTCCCCGAAACCCCGGTCACGCACGTAAAGGTACCAAGCGGGAAATGCGCTGTAACATCCTTGAGGTTATGGCCTGAAGCCCCTTCCACCGTAAGCATCCGCTTTTTGTTTACGGGCCGACGTTGCTCTGGCACATCAATCCGTTTGCGACCAGACAGATAAGCCCCCGTCAGGCTATCCGGATTTTTGGCAACATCCTTGGGGGTGCCCTGCGCCACAACCTGACCGCCATTAACCCCGGCACCCGGCCCCATATCCACCAACCAGTCAGCACTTCTTATGGCGTCTTCATCATGTTCAACAACAATAAGGGTGTTACCAAGGTTTTTTAAACGCTCAAGCGTTCCAAGTAACCGTTCATTATCGCGCTGATGCAGGCCAATAGAAGGTTCATCCAGCACGTAAAGCACACCGGTCAGGCCCGAACCAATCTGGCTGGCCAAACGGATACGCTGACTTTCCCCCCCGGAGAGGGTCGCCGACCCACGAGAGAGGGTCAGATAATCCAGCCCCACGTCGTCCAGAAACTTCAGGCGCTCCAGAATTTCGCGCAGAATACGCCGGGCAATCTCTGCCCGCTGGGGGGTAAGGGTTGGCAGAACCGTATCAAACCATGCCAGAGCACGCCCAATGGACAGGTCACACGCCTGCGCAATGGTTTTATCGGCAACACGTACCGAAAGGGCCTCCGGCCGCAGGCGGGCACCGTGGCAGACATGGCAGGGTTTTTCTGACTGATAGCGAGAAAGTTCTTCCTTAACCCATGCACTATCCGTATTAGCCAGCCGTTTTTGTAAACTGGTCAGAACACCTTCAAAAGGTCGCTCCACAACATAGCTTTTTTTACCATCCTGATAGGTAAAGCTGATGTCATCCGTAACGCCGTACAGAATACCATTCTGCGCTTCTTCAGGCAGGTCACGCCACGGGGTGCTCATGCTGACACCAAAATGCTTTGTTAGGCTTTCCAGCGTTTGTTCCAGAAGGGGAGATTTTGCATCTTTCCATGGTGCAATGGCCCCTTTTGCAAGGGACAACGAAATATCAGGCACAACCAGAACGGGGTTAAAATATGTCTCCACGCCCAGCCCATCACAGGCAGGGCAGGCCCCCTGTGGTGCATTGAAGGAGAAAAGACGCGGCTCTATTTCTTCCAGTGTAAAACCACTGACGGGACAGGAAAAATGTGATGAGAACACAAGTTTTTCTGGTTCTCGCTCTTCTCCCTTAAGCACTTCCTCGGCGTAAACAATGCCGTCACTCAGGCCCAGAGCTGTTTCAAAACTATCCGCCAGACGAGCTTCCATACCGGGTTTGACCACCACCCGGTCCACAACCACTTCCACCGTATGGCGTAACTTGCGGTTAAGGCTTGGTACGTCCGCGATTTCATACAACGTACCGTCCACCCGCACGCGGGTAAAACCTTTGCGCTGGAGTTCAGCCAGTTCCTTACGGTATTCGCCCTTCCTGTCCCGTATGACCGGGGCAAGCAGCACAAGCCTTGTTCCCTCCGGCATGGCCAGAATACGGTCCACCATCTGGGTTACGGTCTGTGCCTCAATGGGCAGCCCCGTTGCAGGCGAATACGGTATGCCTGCCCGTGCCCAGAGCAAACGCATGTAGTCATAAATTTCGGTTACCGTACCGACCGTGGAGCGCGGATTTTTGGAGGTGGTTTTCTGCTCAATGGAAATGGCGGGAGAAAGCCCCTCTATGGAGTCCACATCCGGTTTGCCCATCAGTTCAAGGAACTGGCGGGCATAGGCAGACAGGCTCTCCACATACCGGCGCTGCCCTTCGGCATAAATGGTGTCAAACGCCAGAGAGGATTTGCCGGAGCCGGAAAGCCCCGTCACCACGGTCAGCCTATCACGGGGGATATCAATATCTATGTTCTTCAGGTTGTGAACACGTGCCCCACGCACCCGAATACTGTGCTGACCGGGAAGGCCTGATTTTGTCATGGAAAATTCTCTGCCGCCGTTCCTGTTTTGTCCTCTATTATGGCGCTTTAATCCACTCCTATGCAATCCATGAAACACACGGCAGCCATGGGTATGCAAAATGGCCTGCCCCGCCATTCTGACCATTGCGCTTGCAAACATGATTGACCATTTACAGACACAAGTGATGTACTGTGACCAAAAGCACGGTAGGCACTGTTTTGCCTGCGTGACAGAAATTTGAGGAACAAAACCAGATGGAGCATCTGATCGGTCAGCCAGCCCCGGGTTCGGACAACAGTTTTGGCGGCTCCGGCGCGGCAGCTGTGATTACCGACGGCACGCAGGCAACCTTTATGCAGGACGTTATAGAAGCCAGCCGGAACGTGCCCGTTCTGGTGGACTTCTGGGCGGAATGGTGTGGCCCCTGCAAACAGTTGACCCCCGTTCTGGAAAAAGTTGTTAAAGCCGCCAAGGGTAAGGTGCGGCTGGTTAAAATTGATATTGAAGCCAACCGTGCACTGGCTGGCCAGCTTGCACAGGCAGGTCTGCCGCTCCAGTCCATCCCGCTGGTGGCTGCCTTCTGGAAAGGGCAGATTCTGGATATGTTCCAGGGTGCGCTGCCTGAAAGCGAAGTCAAAAAATTTATAGAAACCCTGCTCAAAGCCAGTGGGGGCGGCATTCTACCGGCCACAGAGCAGTTGCACGAAGCCGATGTTGCCATGGAAACCGGACGCCCGGCAGAAGCCGCAGCCATGTATTCCACCGTCATTGGTGAAGAGCCGGAAAACCCCAAAGCATGGGCGGGGCTGATCCGCGCCATGCTAGCACTTGATGATGAGGAAGCCGCAGCAGCCGCGCTGGCTGATGTGCCCGAAAAAATTACCAATGCCCCGGAAGTGGCTGGTGCCCGCGCGGCGCTTGAGCTGAAGAAGGAAGGCCGCCAGGCAGCAGAAGCCATGGAAGGCATCCGCGCACGCCTAGCCGCCAACCCGGAAGATTATGAGGCCCGCTGCGAGCTGGCCACAGCCCTGAATGCCGCAGGCAAACGGGAGGAAGCCGCGAACGAACTGCTCCACATCATCAAAGTGGATCGTGGTTGGAAAGATGGTGCCGCCCGCCAGCAACTCCTGCGCTTTTTTGAAGCATGGGGGAACGAAGACCCCGCCACAGCCGTATCCCGCCGTCGGCTCTCATCCCTCCTGTTCTCCTGATCCGACCTTGCCTAGCGTCTCCCCACCTTTTTCTGATGATGACGATGTCCCCCGCCGCATTCCGCGGCTGGGGGACATGACCCTTGCGGATATTCCACCCGAAGTGGGGCTTTTTCCGCTCAGTGGTGTTCTGCTTTTACCCAGAGGCAAACTACCGCTTAATGTGTTCGAGCCCCGCTACATTGCATTGGTGGAAGATGCTCTGGCATCCAACCGGCTTATCGGCCTGATCCAGCCCCGCTGGCAGGAGGATGAGGACGAAGGTAATGAGGCACCACCCCTTTATTCCATTGGTTGCCTTGGCCGCCTGACCTCCATGACCGAACGGGCCGATGGCACCTATGCCGTTACCCTGACCGGCCTGTTACGCTTCCGCCTCCTGCGGGAAACGGGTCTGCGCCGGGGTTACCGGCTTGCGCGTATTGATGTGTCTTCCTTTGCGGGAGACCTGAATGAAATTCCATCCGAACCGTTTAACCGTGCCCAGCTTTTGAACTCGCTCAAGCATTATTTTCAAAAAAAGGGCTGAATGCCCGCTGGTCCCTGATAGAACAGATGGATGATAGCCTGCTTCTGGTTACTTTACCCATGATCTGTCCTTTTCCTCCGGCGGAAAAACAGGCATTGCTGGATGCAGAAAATCTGACAGACCGTGTGCGGGTCCTGCAAACACTGCTAGACCTGTCCGGTCCTGAACAGGAAGGCCCTCCTTCCTGACTATATGATGTGGGAACCGTTTTTATGTCCGATACAGCACCGCTTGACCCGCGCCTTCTGTCCATTCTGGTCTGCCCGGTAACCAAAGGCCCGCTGGTTTTTAATGCGCAAACCAATGAGCTGATCAGCGAAAAAGCTGGTCTGGCGTTTCCTATTCTTGATGGCATTCCCGTTATGCTGCCGGACGAAGCCCGCCGTATTGAAGGCTGATTAACGCTTTTTTCCCTCTGCCTCGGATATGCCCATGCTTTTGGGAAAAAAACACAGCTCACTCCTTGGTCGTCTGCTCCTGCTGACCCCACTTCTTGCAGGCTGCCACCATATGATTGAGGGAGACAATATTGATCTCCCGCCGGAACGGCCCGGTCGTTTTTTACCCGAGGCCGCACCAGCCGAGGCACGGGCAGCGCAAAGAGACGTTGAACGGCAGGAAAAACTTGAAGCCGCGCAGGAAGCCGCAGGCATAAAAAAGCCTGACACACCTCCCAAACCCGAAGACCACTACGAAGTCCTGCCCCCCATGTATGATGGCGGCGGCTCTGCGGGCCCCATGCGTACGGATAACGGGCACACCATTACGCCACAGGCTCAAGCCGTTTATGGCAAGCAGGACGACAGTCAGACACAGAAAACCAAATAAGATCTGGTTTTTAGTCTTCTGTCTCGTGCTGGTCAGATGTTCTACGGCGTAGAAGATCGCCTATGGCCATACCCAGCACGCCAGTCATCATTCCCACGGCTGTGGGAATAGCCCCTCCGCCGGGCAACAACCCCACCAGCACACTGCTCAACGAGCCAAAGCTGAACTGCATGGTACCGAGCAGGGCAGATGCGCTGCCTGCATGATGCCCATGCCGGGAAAAAGACATGACCGTGCCATTGGGGCCAATAAACCCCAGAGCACCCGTTATCCCTACAATAAAGGTACAGGTCAGCCACGGATGAGCAACTCCCACCACGCCCGACACCGCCAAAGCAACAAACACACACCCAAGTGCAAAGGCCCATAGAATGGCCCCCTCCAGCAAAGCGGGCATGGACACACGGTGTATAAGCCGACCGTTGATCTGGGTGCCCAGAATAAAAGCTGCGGCATTTGCTCCAAAGAACAGCCCGAATGCTCCAGCAGAGAAATGTAATGTCTGCTCAAACAGAACAGGCGCACTTCCCAGATAGGCAAACATGACAAAAGTGGAAAATGTTGTGATCAGCGCATTAGAAAAAAAGACTGGCTCGCGCAGAATCCCCTGATAACGCCAGAGTATTTCCACTGGCCGAAAGCGGATACGCTTCGCAACTGCCAGCGTATCGGGCAACATGACCAGAATACCCACAATTGCCGCCACACCGTACAATGCACCAATCCAGAAGATCCAGCGCCAGTCACCAAATTTAAGAACAAGGCTTCCCATACCGGGGGCCAGAACAGGCATAACACCAAAAACCAGTGTGAGCTGCGCCATAATATGCGCACCTTTTTTGCCTGTTGCGACATCCCGCACAATGGCGCGCGGAATAACCGCCCCGGCTGATCCACCAAAGGCGCCAATAAACCGAAACAGACAGAACAGATGGTAGTTACTGGCAAGCGCACACCCGGCAGAAGCCAGCACATACACACCAAGGCCAATAACCAGTGGGGCTTTACGCCCAAAACGGTCAGAAAGGGGACCTTGCGAAAACTGGCCAAACGCCAGCCCTAAAAACCAAGCGCCAAGCGTAAACTGCGCCGATCCAGCACCACCACCCAGATCATGTTCGACTGAAGGAAAGGCTGGCAGGTACATATCTGTTGCCAGCGGCCCTATGGCCGTTACCAGCCCTAAAAGAAAAATCAGCCGAAATGGGAAAGAAGACGCATGGGACGCGGAAGGGACAGTCATCTCATCAATACCAGGGGAGGAATACTCACTCTTCTCGCGCCCTCCGGTATTTGTCCACTCCCTAAAACCGGGTAACTCCCGCTCAGTCAACGTAAATCAAAAAAAGGGCTGCCGGAATAAACCGGCAGCCCTCTCTTCTAACCTTGTTATTCAGGCTTGGCGCTCTGGCCAGCCTCAGACGGCGGCGGAGGCATTTTGCCACCACATGCCGGCGGCGGGCCAGGCGGATGGTCCGGCTGCTCAGCAATCTGCTTAAGCTGCTTTTTAGTCAGCACATCATGAATCTGGGCTTCGACCTGCAACTTATGCAGCGCATGTTGTGTGTGCACCGCGCTAATCTGCTGCTCCAGATCCTGCAATTTGGCCTGATCAACCGGCCCCGGCGTTGTCATAACGGTGCGTATCTGCTCCTGCAGAGCACGCGTCTGCTCCATGCCAGCTTTGGGGTCTTCCGGACGGTTAGCATCCAAAATCGCCTTGATCTTTTTCTTCTGGTCCGAAGTCAGCTTAATGCCATCCAGCTTAAGAATATGTCCACCCGGCCCCGGTCCATGGTGCATGCAGCCACATTCTGGCGGCGGAGGGGGAGGGGCACCAACGGTGGAAGAGGCCTCATCAGCCCGGGCAGCGGCTCCGGAGAAGGCCGCAAGACCCATAACCAGTGTTGTTGCCAGCAATGCTTTTTTCATTATTCAGCCTTCGCTTCATAAATACCATGTGCAAAGCGCCTAACGCCTTGCCTGCCAAAGACTGTGGCATCCGGATATGTCTGAAAAAAGGCAATATCCCTAAAAATGCTGGCTACTGTTTTTTAACAGTCGCAATTTCATCGCATTTTTTTGGGAAGAAGAACTGGTGGAGCCAAGCGGAATCGAACCGCCGACCTCTTGAATGCCATTCAAGCGCTCTCCCAACTGAGCTATGGCCCCACTGTTCTGTCACACACTGTCTGGTTCTGTTTTGCAACAGTCCCGCTGCGTGTGTTGAGCCTCTTACAACCTCCTCAAAACGCTGACAACCCCTATTTTTAATCTGGCAGCACTTTCATATCCCGCAAGGCTGCAATAAGGGGCAATAAGGGCAAACCCTGAATGGCAAACGCATCCCCTTCTATAGTGGCAAAGAGTTGTATGCCCGGCCCCTCCAGCCTGTAAGACCCGACAGAACCCAGACAGGCTTCTCCCTCCATAGCCAGATAAGCATCCACAAAAGAATGTGAGAACATGCGCATGGTCAGCGTGGGTTGGGCAACATGACGCCAGAGAACATGCCCATTCTGGCACAGCACAACTGCTGTATGCAGGACATGCGTTTTTCCTCTGAGCTGAAGCAGCTGCTGCCGTGCACCTGCCAGCCCCTCTGGCTTGTCATACCAGTCTGCACCGCATGTCAGCATCTGGTCGGCCCCGATCACAATTGTATCCTGTTTTTTGATCGACAGAGCCTTGGCTTCTGCCAGACGCAGAGCCACCACATCGGCTGACCAGTTTTTCTGCCGTCCTTCCTGCTTCAGCGGAGCCTCATCCACTGGTGACGCTTCAACCTCAAAGACCAGTCCTGCATTTTCCAGAATACGCCGTCTGGTCCATGATCCACTGGCTAAAAGCAGTTTATCTGCTCTGTTCTGTATTAGAGTCGGCATTAGTACTAAATCGGTCACGGGAGCGAGTCTCTTTCAGGTACTGGTCAAAAAAGGGGCTGTGAGTACTATCCTTAGTACCGGGGTACATGTGGATTGTACGGAGTTCAGAACATGGCCGTACCGAGTACCGGGCACAACTTGCAACTCTCATGAACCGGTGAGTTGTACACAGGGGGTGTTGGATGTTTTCTGGATAACTTCAAAAATCCTTTGTTTTGCAAGGGTCTTCAATCTGTACACACTGTGGGAAAGGTGGGGTACATTTTTGGAATGCCGGGTACCCCGTTATCAACAGTACCCTCATACTTCATCAAACCTTTTTCTTTCTTTTTTTATAGGAAGTGGGACGTGGACAGCGCAGACAAAGACGTGCAGGACTTCTGCTCATGACAACGCAAACACATATTCCCTCCGCCAAACGTCTGCTCAGAAGTCTCAATGGAGAAGCTCTCTGGCCCCCTCCGATGTGGTTGATGAGACAGGCCGGGCGGTTCCTGCCTGAATTCCGCGCCATGCGTGCTCAGGCGGATTTTCTGACCCGTTGCATGACACCGGACATTGCAACAGAACTAACCCTGCAACCTATCCGCCGGTTTGGCATGGATGGGGCCATCCTGTTCTCCGATATTTTGATTCTGCCATGGGCCATGGGTCAGTCTTTGGAGTTTGTGGAAGGCACAGGCCCCGTTCTGGGCGCCATTCGTTCTGAACAGGACCTGAACGCACTGGACCCCGCCCGCATTGCCGAGGCCACCGCCCCTGTAATTGAGACCTTGTCCCGGTTGCGCAAGGCCGTGGATGGACCAGACAGCATTGGTGTTGCCAAACCGGGCGCAACAACTTTGCTCGGCTTTACCGGCGCGCCGTTTACCGTTGCCTGCTACATGGTAGAAGGGCGTGGATCGCGTGAGTTTTCTGTAACGCGGAACATGGCTTTTTCCGAACCTGCTCTTTTTGATCGGCTTATGGCCCTGTTGACGGAAACAACGGCAACTTATCTTTGCGCCCAGATTGAAGCCGGTGCTGAAGCCGTCATGCTGTTTGATTCATGGGCCGGGCTTCTTCCGCCGTCTGAATTCCGCCGTCACGTTATCCAGCCCAGCCGGCAGATTGTTCAGACCATCAAATCCCGTTACCCGCATGTTCGCGTTATCGGTTTTCCGCGTCTTGCCGGTGTTATGGCTGCTGAATATGCGCGTGAAACCGGGGTAGATGTGCTGGCGCTGGATACAGGGGCTGATATGGCCATTGTGCGCGATATGGTCCCCCAGACTCTGGGACTACAGGGGAATTTGGACCCTGTGGCTGTACTTGCTGGGGGCGAAGCCATGCGACGTGAGGCCCTGCGTGTGCGTGAAGCAGGACGAGGGCGTGCCCATGTATTTAACCTTGGGCATGGTGTTCTGCCTCAAACACCAGTTGAGCATGTGGCCGATCTTGTGCGGACAGTGCGGGAAACAGCCTGATGCCATCAGCACTCTCACAGGTTTTTCGTGGACCGCTTAAACTGGTTATTTTTGACTGTGATGGTGTGCTGGTTGATAGCGAGGAAGCCTGCTGCCGCCTGTGTGCTCAGGCGGCGCGGGATGCTGGGTGGGACGTGCCAGATAATCTGGCCGTCCAGACTTTTTCTGGTATGTCCCTGGCAACCATTCAACCTATGATCGAACAGCACGCGGGCAAAAAGCTTGGCCCCCAATGGGAGCCCACAATGCAGCAGCGTTTTGTGGCTGCCATGAAGGAGGGTGTTGAACCCATTTCTGGCGTACATGCCATGCTGGATGCCGTGAAAGAACTGGGGATTCCCGTAAGGGTTGCGTCCAACTCCTCTTGCGAGGAAATGGATGTAAAGTTTGCAGTGACCGAGCTTACGCCTTACTTTGATGGGCGTATTCATTCAGCGCGGGATATGGGCACACCTAAACCCCGGCCGGATGTGTATCTTAAGGCTGCAGAAGCGGAAGGTGTTCAGCCTTACGAATGTGTGGTGCTGGAAGATAGTGACCCCGGAGCCAGAGCGGCTGTTAATGCTGGCATGGCCTGTGTTATGCTGCGTGAGCCGGGCAAGGCGATACCTGATTGGAAAGGGGTCGAAAGAATAGACAAACTGTCTGACTTTCCAGAAATTCTTTCCAGACTGGTCAAGGTCGTATCATAATGGTTTTTGACGCGCTGCTTCCGTGGGTCAGATGGTTGGTTGCCTTCCATATCATGTCTGTCATGGCATGGATGGCGGGACTGTTTTATTTGCCCCGTCTTTTTGTTTATCATTGTCAGGTTAAGGTGGGATCGGCGGAAAGCGCGCGTTTCAAAACCATGGAACGCCGACTTATCAAGGCAATTATGGTGCCTGCCATGTGTTCCAGCCTGTTCTTTGGTGTTTTACTGGTTTTAACACCCGGATCAGTGGACTGGCATGCAGGCTGGTGGCACTTAAAGTTGCTGGCCGTGCTGTGTATGTTTGCATTTCAGGGTTTTTGTGGTCGGTGGTATCGTGGTTTTGCACGGGATGATAACCACAATTCCGAAAAATTCTATAGAATAGCGAACGAAGTTCCAACTGTCCTTATGATGATTATTGTTATTATGGTTGTTGTTAGGCCATTTTAAAAAAGTATAATATTATATCATATAGTGTCCTGATCTGGCGTGTAATAAAGTTCAGATCATGCTGCGTTGGTTAGAGGTTTTGCCTTGCCGGGTCTGACTATAAAGGCCCGATCATGGCCAATATTTGCGTTTTGTAAAAACTTCTGTAACCTTAAACGTAGCTTCTAAAATGAATGGCAAAAACATGGATTGTTGTTTGCCCATATGTTTGAATTGCTCAAATTTATAAAAAGAGAATCTCAGGAGGAAAAAGTCATATGTCTCTTACTGTGCGTTCCGTTGCGGTTTTTTGTGGTTCCCGGATGGGAGAAAAACCGGTTTATCGACAGACAGCCGAATTGACCGGCAAAACATTGGCCGAAAAAAATATTCGACTGATTTATGGTGGTGGCGCCAATGGGTTGATGGGGGTTGTGGCTGACTCAGTCATCAAATCCGGTGGTGCTGTTACAGGTGTTATTCCCGAGTTTTTGAAAACACGTGAGCGGATGCACGAGAAGGTTTCGCAGCTGATCGTGACGGACTCCATGCATGCCCGTAAACAGATTATGTTTTCAGAGGCAGATGCATTCTGGATTCTTCCCGGTGGGTTTGGCACTTTTGATGAAACCATGGAAATTCTGACATGGAAGCAGCTTGGGCAGCACAAAAAGCCTATTCTGCTGATTAATGTGGATGGATGGGCCGATGCCATGGTCGCCATGCTGGATGCAGCCGTCAGGCAGGGGTTTGCCTCAGCCGAAGCGCGGGCGTTGTTGCAGGTAGTTCCCGATGTTCAGTCGGCTCTGACTTGCTCTACCGTGGCGGATCAGGTGGACGGTTTGCCTGTGTCCGCTCTTTAAGGCGTCAAGGCTAAATGCAATTACTCTCTTGCTTATATAGCAAGAGAGATGTATAGCGCATTCAACCATTACGGAGTGTAGCTCAGCCTGGTAGAGCACTGTGTTCGGGACGCAGGGGCCGGAGGTTCGAATCCTCTCACTCCGACCATGGCTTTTCTGTAAAAATTAAATTCTCCCCGGCGGGGAACATGTGCAGCATACACTACTTGTGTTGGCTAAAGCATAAGTTTGGGGTGCGCCAAATATCCAGAATCTAACTGGTATTCAGCCATAAACTTTTAAATTTTCCCCGTAGACCTATAAAAAACCCCCACTTTCTCAATCAGAAAGTAGGGGTTTACGTGTTTATGGGGGAAGCCACTCAGGCCTGTTTGGCTACCGTGGTATAATGCACGTCCACAACATTGTTGGCGGCAAAAAGACTGGGTTGATGAGCATCCTGCACCTGCCCAACTAGAAGGCTTTCCCAGCGGCGTATATCGGCCTGCCTGTCTGCCTGAATACCGTGGTTGAGCTCTTCAAGCTGCAATGCGGCATAAGAACCTAGAACAATGCTGGAGACAAACGCCGCGCTGGCAACCAGACCGGGAAGCGACAAAGCATAGTCCGACCAGTGTTCGGATTCAGGCAGAGACTGCCACAGGAAATGTGAGAGTGCGGAATTGTCCGTAAAGTCCTGCCAATGCACGGCCATGCCGGCATGGAATACGGAAAACTTGAGTCCGCAGGTCACAAAAATAAAAGTGGAGCAGATAGCAAGGCTCAGGGCTGCGAGCCAGAGCGAAACGAAAGTTGCTTTTTTCCATGCCATGGGTCCGGCCTCCTAAGTTTGGGTTTGTTAGGGGGCAAAAGCGGTAGGGTGTGTGGCACCTCGCTTTCTCCGTTGATTAAAAGGTATATCAGACATTCTGTATATGCAAGGCAAATCGTGCGTGATTCGTTTTTCTGATATGCCAAAAAAGATGGAAACATATGCTGGAAAGCGTTCCCGATCATGCCCATTTTTAGAACATGATTTTCTTGTCTGCTGATCAACAGGCAACAGGATGAGGAGCTTAAAATGAAGCAGGCAAGTAAAGTGAAAGTTGGTTTACTGGCCATTCTGTTGGCTGGAGGCAGTCTTTCTTGCGGTCATGCTTATGCCCAACATGGGGGTGGCCATTTTGGCGGTGGGCCAGGTGGTGGTCACTTTGGTGGTCCTGGCGGTGGCTGGCATGGGGGCGGTCCCGGTGGTTGGGGTGGCGGTGGCGGCTGGCGTGGAGGAGGCCCGTGGGGCGGTGGTGGCCGCGGTTGGGGCTGGGGATGGGGAGGATGGGGCTGGGGATGGGGAGGATGGGGCGGCTATTATGGCGGCTGGTATTCCCCCTATTATTACGGAGGATATGGCGGGTATGGTGGCTGGAACCCATACTGGGGGGGCAATCCATACTGGAGCCCCTATTGGGCCGGTTGGGGCTGGGGATGGTCCATGCCCTATGCTTATGGTCGCATGGCGGATGTAGAAACGTATAGTGGTTCTTACCCGCAGTATAATCAGGCTCCACCTGCAACGCCGGATAGTACGCCGGTGCAGCAGGGAGACGGGCAGAGCATTTATGCCCCGCCGTCTTACTATGCCAGTCCGGATTATGGGCAATATCCGGCTTCCACAAATACAATGCCACCGCCAGCAAATATGCCCGGAAGCGATGGGACGGCGATGTTTAATTGTAAAGATGGTTATTTTTACAACAACTTAACGCAAAATTGCGATAAGCGGTAATGGCGTAAAAGCTGGTTGCTCTTTGTCGTCAGGGCAACCAGCTTATCTTGATCAGGCTTTGGTAGGGAGGTCCACGCCTTCCAGTTCCAGCAGCCAGACCTTGTCATCTACCCCACCATCGCCCGAATAGCCTCCAAGTCCGTTACGCGCCAGAACGCGGTGGCAGGGAATAAGAATGGGTATAGGGTTACGGCCTACAGCCTGCCCTACGGACTGGGGGCTGCCTCCGGCCTTCTGTGCCAGTTCGCCATATGTTGTGGTTGCGCCAACAGGAATATCCTGCAAAAGCGCCCACACTTTTTTCTGGTAGGCTGTACCGTAAGGTTCCAGAGGAAAAGGGAATGCGCCTAGGGCTGCGGGGTCATCAAACCATTGGTCCAACCACTCCCGAGCCTGACAGAGCAATGGTGTTTCGGTCTGGTCACGTCCCCAGCCCCAATCCAGAGAAATAATTTTTCCATCTTCTTCAGACAGGGTGAGTGGTCCCAGAGGGGAATGGAGGGAAAGCTGGGGCATGGTCAGGCACTTTCTGGGGTGGTTTAAAACGGAACAGTATTCAAGCAGGTGGCACATTGTGCCTTATGGCATGTCATTCATATAGTCCGTTTTTTTATCATCTTTTAAATCTACGTTTACGGGCAAAACTGCATTAGAACACTCTAGCAAATAGGCATGTAGGATAGAAAAGGGGCAGGGCACAGTGGGGTATCAGGGGGAAGGCACCATTTTTGCTCTTTCTACGGGGGTGGAGCGGGCTGCCATTGCCGTTATGCGTGTGAGCGGCAAAGGGAGCGCAGACCTGCTGATAAAGCTCTGTGGTGCCCTGCCTCCTCCGCGTAAAGCGGTGTTGCGTCGTGTGTGGCAGCAGGCCAGCACGCAGGACACACTGCTGGATGAGGCTCTTGTGCTGTGGTTTCCGGGGCCAAAAAGCTATACGGGGGAGGATGGGTTTGAACTGCACCTCCATGCGGGTCCTGCTATTATTCAGGCTGTGTCCAATGCCCTTGTGCAGGGCGGCGCCAGACCAGCCGAACCGGGCGAGTTTACACGCCGGGCTTTTACCAATGGGCGGATGGACCTTGTGGAAGCCGAGGGGATAGCAGACCTGATTGCAGCGGAAACGGAAAGCCAGCGCAGGCAGGCCCTTGCACAGGCTGATGGCGCGTTAAGCGGTGTTTACCAAGGTTGGGCGGATCGGCTTAAAAAGCTTCTGGCGTTTCAGGAAGCGTTGATTGATTTCCCAGATGAGGATTTGCCTCCAGAAGTGGAGGAGGAAATTCGTTCAGGAATCCGTCAGCTTATTGACCAGATGCAGCAGCATATTGCAGACGGCAAACTGGGTGAGCGTATCCGACGGGGTGTGGTGTTTGCCATTACGGGGCCACCCAATGCGGGGAAATCCAGCTTGCTGAACTGGCTGGCGGAGCGGGATGCGGCCATAGTTTCGTCCATAGCGGGAACAACGCGTGATGCGTTGGAAATTGTCGGCAGTCTGGCGGGCATAAAAGTTACGTTTGTGGATACGGCAGGCCTGCGTGAAACCGAGGATGAAATTGAAGCCGAAGGTGTGCGCCGTGCGTTGTTTCACGTGAAACAGGCAGACTGCGTTGTGCAGATGTTCGCTGCAACGGATGTGCCGCAAAGTGTTTTTCCTGATGCAATTCTGGTGGGGAACAAGCTTGACTTGGCACCACTTCCGGCAGAGGTAGAGGGCGTTCCTGTTGTGCCGGTTAGTCTTAAAAGTGGGCAGGGTTTGGGCGCGTTGCGGCAGATACTGGAAAGCAAAGTGCAGGAGCTTACGGCCTCATCCACCAACATGCCGCTGCTGACCAGAGCGCGCCATAGCGCTGGTGTTAAAGAGGCATGTGCCAGTCTGGAGGAAGCATTGCGGCAGGAATGGCCGGAAGTGCGTGGCGAGGAGTTGCGCCTGGCCATGCGGGCTTTGGGCCGTCTTACAGGGCATGTTGGGGTGGAGGAACTGCTCGGTTCCATTTTCGGGCAGTTTTGTATTGGTAAATAACGGTGTAGTGCAGGACCTATGGTTATGATGGTGTCTTATGATGTGATTGTGGTGGGCGGTGGCCACGCAGGGTGCGAGGCCGCTGCTGCGGCTGCACGTTGTGGCGCCAGAACGCTGCTGCTCACGCATAATAAAAAGACGGTTGGTGCCATGTCCTGCAATCCCGCTATTGGCGGTATTGGTAAGGGCCATCTGGTGCGTGAAATTGATGCGCTGGATGGGCTTATGGGCCGCGCGGCAGATAGGGCGGGCATTCACTTCAAATTGCTTAATCGTTCCAAAGGGCCTGCAGTGCAGGGGCCGCGTGCGCAAGCTGACCGCATGTTATACCGGCAGGCCATTCAGGACATGCTGGAGCAAACACCGGGGCTGGATATAGAGCAAGGTGCCGCCGCCGACCTGTTGTGCCAGCCGGACGGGCGTGTGTGTGGTGTTGTTTGTGAAGATGGCAGGCAATGGCAGGCTGGAGCCGTGGTGCTGACCACTGGAACCTTTCTGGATGGAATTATTCATATTGGGCATAAATCAAAGCCCGCTGGACGCATAGGCGAACAACCCTCGGTTGCACTCGCGCAGCGTCTGCGTTCCATGAACCTACGAATGGGCCGGCTCAAAACAGGGACCCCCGCAAGACTTGAGCGGGATAGTATTGAATGGAGCGTGCTGGCTGAGGATAAAGGGGACGATATCCCAGAACCGTTCAGCCGCATGACACAGAGCATAACCAACCGTCAGATGGTTTGTGGCATTACGGCGACAACACAGAAAACGCACGATATTATCAGGGAGCATCTGCATCTGTCTGCGGTATATGGTGGGGCAATTTCTGGCCGTGGGCCACGGTATTGCCCTTCGATCGAAGACAAAGTCGTGCGGTTTGCGGAAAAAACCAGCCATCAGATTTTTCTGGAACCCGAAGCGCTACCGGAGCATGAGGGCGGAAATCTGGTTTACCCCAATGGAATTTCCACCAGCCTGCCTGCGGATGTGCAGGATGCCATGATCCATTCTATCCCCGGCCTCGAGCGCGCTGTTATTGCGCAGTATGGTTACGCTGTGGAGTATGACTATGTTGACCCGCGTGAACTAACCACATCGCTTGAACTGCGGCAGTGCCCCGGTCTGTTTCTGGCCGGGCAGATTAATGGGACAACAGGGTATGAGGAGGCCGGTGCGCAGGGGCTTCTGGCCGGGGTCAATGCTGCTCGGCGCGCAGGGGGGCAGTCCTCCGTCAGTCTGGATAGAGGCAAGGCCTATATTGGCGTTATGGTGGATGACCTGACAACGCAGGGGGTGAGCGAACCCTACCGTATGTTCACCTCTCGCGCGGAATACAGGCTGACGCTGCGGGCCGATAATGCTGATATTCGTCTGACAAAGCTGGGTATGGAGTGGGGCTGTGTTGGGGCTCAACGTAAAGCGGCCTTTGAGCATGAACTGGCGGAAATTGAGTCTGTAACAGAGCGGGCACAGGCCGAGAGCTGGCAGCCGCAACAACTTGCCAGTGTGGGGATGAAAGTAGCGCAGGACGGCAAGCGTAGAACCTTGCTGGAAATTATGGGCTATGGGGCCGATCAGTCCGTAGTGGAGCAGGTGGCGCCATGGTTTTTGAATGTGCCAGATCGTGTTCGGCAGTATGTTACCACTCAGGCGCGGTATAGTGGGTATCTGACCCGCCAGAACAGGGAAATCAAACAGCTTGAAGCTGAGACAGAAATCCGGTTTCCCGCAGCAATGGATTTTGCCAGCATTGGTGGGCTGAGTGCCGAAATGCGGGAACGGTTGGAGCAGGCCAAGCCCGAGAGCTTTAGTGCCGCGCAGAGAATTCCCGGCATTACGCCATCCGCGCTTATGGCCATTCTGGCGTATTTGCGTAAAGGTCAGGACCATGCTCATGCAGAGTGAGAGTGTTTCTGTTTCACGTGAAACAGAAGAACGATTGCAGGCTTATGCGGCGCTGCTCAAAAAATGGAATGAGCGGATTAATCTGGTTTCCCCAAAGGATATGGATAACCTGTGGGAGCGGCATATTCTGGATAGTCTCCAACTGGTTCCTTTGTTAAAAGGGCGCAGACATTTTGTTGATATGGGGTCAGGAGGGGGATTCCCCGGTATTGTGGTCGGTATTGCCGCCAATATTCCGGGTGTTCTGATTGAGGCGGACCAAAGAAAATCTGCTTTTCTGCGTGAGGCTGCCAGAATAACCGGCGCGCAGTTGACCGTTCTGCCATGCCGGCTTGACCGTGCGGAAGTTGCCCCTGCACCCGTTGTAACGGCGCGTGCGCTGGCCCCGTTGGACAAATTGTTGGAATGGGCTCGTCCCTTGCTAAAGCCCGATGGCGTTGGCCTGTTTTTAAAAGGACGGCAGGCTGAACAGGAAATTGAGGATGCGGCTAAGACCTGGCGGTTTGATGTCCGGTCATGGCCCAGCAAGACAAGCCCCGATGGTGTGATTCTGGAAGTGAGTAATTTTAATCGTGCAGAAGGCTAAAAAGAACAGAAAAGACTGCTGCATTCTTGCAGTAGCAAACCAGAAAGGCGGCGTGGGCAAAACCACCACGGCCATTAATCTGGCAGCAGCTCTGGCAGCCGATGGCGCTCGTGTTGTTCTTCTGGATCTGGACCCGCAGGGCAATGCGTCCACGGGTGTTGGCGTCAGTTACGATGCCAGAAAAGGTGGGGCCTATGCCCTGCTTATGCACGAAAAGTCTGCGCAGGATGTTCTGCAACCGACGGAAATTGAGAACCTGTCTGTTATTGCTGCCAATACCGAGTTGGTTGGGGCAGAAATTGAGCTGGTTGACACAGAAGGGCGGGAGCATCGCCTGAGCGAGGCCTTAGCCCCTCTGGCCCAGCAGGCTGACTATATTATTATCGACTGCCCCCCAAGCCTTGGCCTGCTTACGCTCAATGCCCTTGTGGCGGCCCATGGTGTGCTGGCGCCCTTGCAGTGCGAATTCTTTGCGTTGGAAGGGTTGGGGCATCTGGTTAAAACCATTGGGCATGTCACCAAAAATCTTAATCCGGATCTTAAGATCGCAGGCATTGTGCTCACCATGTATGACAAGCGCAATAATCTGTCTGAACTGGTTGCGGCAGATGCGCGCAGCTTTTTTGGGGATGATGTCCTTGAGACCCTTATCCCCAGAAATATTCGTATTTCCGAGGCGCAAAGCCATGGTCTGCCCGTCATGACGTATGACCCCCGTGCAACCGGGGCTGCGGCGTATCAGGCGCTTGCTGCCGAAATTATGAGGAGAACGGCATGAGCGCACCACCGCGGAGCAAGTCTGCTGCCCGCCCTAAACTGGGCAGAGGACTCGCAGCATTATTGGGGGAAGCCGCTGGCGTATCCGCTAATGCAAAAGGAACTGATTCCGAACAGAAGGGTGGTGCAGTGAGCGTTCTTCCGGTCGAGGCTCTTGTTGCCGGACCTTTTCAACCACGGCAGGATATGGAGCCAGCCGCTCTTGAGGAACTGGCTGAGTCCATTCGTGAGCGTGGTATTTTACAGCCTATTCTGGTGCGTCCGGACCCGAATAAAAAAGGTCAGTATCAGATTATCGCAGGGGAGCGCAGGTGGCGCGCCGCCCAGCTAGCCCAGTGCCACGAAGTTCCGGTGCATGTGCGTGATCTGAGCGAAGCAGATGCTATGGCCGCCGCGTTGGTGGAAAACCTCCAGCGTGCGGACCTCAACCCTGTGGAAGAGGCGGAAGGCTTTAGCCGCTTGATGGACGAATACAGCCTGACGCAGGATGAACTGGCCAAAGCCATTGGCAAGTCCCGGCCGCATGTTGCCAACATGCTGCGTTTGCTCAAGCTACCGCCGGCTGTTCGGGATGAGCTGAAAAAAGGCACGTTATCCGCAGGCCATGCCAGAGCATTGTTGGCACACCCTAATGCCATAGCAGCAGCAGCAGAGGTGATTGCCAAGGGCCTGTCTGTCCGTCAGACTGAAGCTCTGGTGCAAAAGGCGTTGGAACAGCAGAACCGTAAACCAGCGGCTGAAGAGAAAAAAACCAGAAATCCAGAAATCGCAGCGCTTGAGCGTGACCTGGCCAACAGACTGGGGCTGAAGGTGGCTGTGAATTTTGATGGCCGCAAAGGTGGCTCTTTGGAAATTCACTATAAAAATCTCGATCAGCTAGATACGGTTCTGGCTTTGTTAAAATCTTGAATTTTCAGGCTTGTGTTGTTTAAAAAGGGGTGGTAAAAGACCCCCAATTCAGCCTCATGGGCTGTAAGGGTGCATAGCTCAGTTGGTAGAGCAGCTGACTCTTAATCAGCGGGTCCAAGGTTCGAGTCCTTGTGCACCCACCAAGCTTTTCCTTAGCTTTTGGTGGTTTTCAGGTTTCAGGCTGGCAGGGTTCTCCTGCCTTCCGGAGTCAATCCGGAGTCATTTGAAACCGCGTTTTCTGAGCTGGCATGGGGCAGGGTTCTTTCCCGCCACAGATTTTCTCTCTCAAAAACCTGACAGCCTTGGCCCTCCGGCTACCTGTGTGTCTTTTTGTTTCAATTTCGCGGATGCAAAAATTTGCCCATGGCGCGGTCCGGGTGCTCATGGCCGCTAGAGATTGGATACCCCCATCCCCATGACAGTCACCAGCGTTTGAAAACTTGATTTTTTTCAAACAGCCGAAAAAATCCGCGCGTGAGCCTGATGCGGTTGCGGTGCCCAAGGGCATCCCGACTTTCCGATAGCCCCCAGCCTATGAGCCAAGGTTGAGATATGCGCTTTACGCATGACCTTGGCCGCGTCACACCTTCCTGTTCTTACCACCCCTACCCAAAAAAAGGTGTATCAGGTGTAACAGGTGTATCACTCTGGATAAGTGACTGATTTAATTATCTAAAAGTGATACACCTTTTTTGTTCTGGCTGTTACACCTGCCGAAAATAGGTGTATCACTTTGAAAGCATGAATGGCTGTTTTCTGCCATTCATAGGGATATTGCCGCTCTAAACGGCTGGTTTTCCCTGCTTTTTGCCCCTTAAAATACACATTTTTCGTTATGCTTTTGGTGCATAGCTCGGCCTGTTTTAGCTCTGAAATGCTCAAAAATCGGAAAAGAAACCCGCGCGCTGCCCGCACACACCACGCACGGCATGTCCACGGCTCACGCAGGCTCGGCTGCATCCTTGCAGCGATAAACAGAGGCCCGGCTTATACCAAGACGGCTGGCAATCTCGGTGGCGCTCATACCCTGCTCCATAAGTGCCTGCACTTCGGTGGCCTGATTGCGGGCTGTAGGCTTTCGTCCTTTATAACGTCCGTCCGCTTTAGCCTTGGCTATGCCTTCCATCTGGCGTTCCCGGCGGAGGTTTGTCTCAAACTCGGCAAACACACCCAGCATATCCAGAAAGGCTTTGCCTGCTGCCGTGCTGGTGTCCACGGGCTGTTCTGTGCAGCGCAAGGCTGCACCCTTTGCCTTGAGTTCCATCATAATGGTTTGAAGGTCAGCAATAGAGCGGGCCAGCCGGTCTATGCGTGTGACGACCAGCACATCGCCCCGCTGGAGGAAGGCAAGCAGGGTTTGCAGTTCTTTCCTGCCACTAGTGCTCGACCCTGAAACCTTTTCGGAGCGAATGACCGTGCACCCGGCTGCGGCAAGGGTCTGCTCCTGAATGGTCAGGTCTTGGTCAGTCGTGCTGACTCGCGCATATCCGTAAATGGTCATTCCGAGTCTCGTTTGTCTCAATAGGGTTTAGACTTTCTCTTTTATGTGTCTCAAAATTAAAAATCAACCCATTTGAGACGCAGAAAACCGCCAACCCACTGTCTCACAAATTTGTCTCTATGGGGTATACTTCAAAGAGACACAGCGAGTCATGCTACTGGTGCATACCGAGCGGAAATAGACCGGGGGGAAAACAGACATGCTCCCTCCGGCTATAGGTCATTCATTGCCGGCAGCGAGTGCCAGAATGTTTCCGGCCACCACATAGAGCCGGATATTGCCAGCTTGCCCCGGCGGGCGGACAGATTGTGAGAACTTGCCCTCTTTATCCGGTATCAGCACACCACGCTCGGCCAGCACCTTGGTTGCGTCCCGCAAGTTCAGGCCCGCTAGAGCCTCACGCATCCCCGAGGACGTGAGCATGTAACCCCAGCCCCATTGTCCCTCTTGCGTTTTGGCCCAGCGTCTCCAGCCTGCTTGGTTCTGTGTGCGGTATCTCTCTGGTGGTGGTTTGCCCTCATCCCATGACTGGGGGAGTTCTTCTGCCGTTCTGTCCACCCAATCCTGAAAGCGGGACGCACCATTGCGGGCAATGAAGTCGCGGAGTTGCTGCACGGCCTGTTCATCTTCCCTCCGGCCAGAGGTGCCACGCGCCCGTAACCAGTCACCAAAACACAGGCCAACCAGCACGTCTGCCGTATCTGCATCCCATCCGGTCAGGCCAAAGGTGGTTGCCAGTTCACCGCCCACGGCAATCATGGCGAAGCGCCGGGCAACAGAACGCACCTGTCCGGAGGCACGGGGCCAGTTTTGCAGGTATCCTGTTGCTATGGCTTCCAGACGCTCCAGCAGGCGTTCCCGTAGTGGGCGTATGCCTTCCTCCGCCATGAGGGCGGTCAGACGTTCCAGAAAGGCCCGAAAAGGTGCGCCGTAAAACTGCCCGCAGGCATTGCCCAGATGGTCTGCAAACTCCCCAGCGTTATCCATATGGTGCGTGTTCTCAAACAGGCCCATACCGGCTCCTGCATCGGCTGGCACGTCACAGTAGCGCACCTCCATGCCTGCTTTGGTGGCCCGGCCAGCCTCACGGTTCACATCATCCAGCGTTTTTTCACCCGTGCTCAAAAACAGCACCCGCCAGCGCGCAACTGCCCGCGCAGAGCCGGTACGACTGGCACGGACTTTGCCCTGCCCATTGGCAAGCATGTAGCTCACATCAGCAATTTCTCTTGGGTCTAGCTGTCCTATTTCGTCCAGCGGTAGCAGGGCATCACAGCTTGCTAGCGCAACGCTTTCCAGTCCGTTGCTGGTAGAGCGCCAAGAGCGGGCATAGCCTTTGGCCCCGGCATCTGCCGTGCCACCGCATACGCTGGAGGCAACCAGCAATGCTGTGGATTTACCGGCCCGGCTGGCACCAAAGAGCGATATACCACCACCATCCAGCCCCAGCAGGCCAAGCAATGGTGCCGCAAACGCACTTGATACACTCAAGATAAGGCGACTGTTGCCCCGGCACAGCAAACCTATGTGCTGCTGCCATTCTTCCACCGTGCCAGATACACCAAACAGATCCGTTTCCGGCTCGGCTGTTTGCAGCACTACCCGTTCGTCCATGTTGCCGTAGGTGGCATCTGGCAGCACATAGGCCCGGCCAGCCGGCAGCGTGTGCCAGCCAATGCGCCCGACCGACTGCGCCCGCTCTGGTGTAGAAATGCTGCTTAACCAGTCCGCAAAGGCGGCCTTGGCGGCCGGGCTACTTGCAAGCGTAAGCCCTCCGTCTGCAAGCTGGCTCCGCAATTCGCCACAATCGCCACTGAACAGGCTACGCGGAAAGGCTTGCTCATGCTGTTGTCCGTCCCGGTCAATCCAGCCCAGCAGGATGCCCCAGCCTTTGCCATCTGGCCCGCGTGTTTCGGCTAGGGCTTCAATAGGGCCGGACAGTTTCGTATCGGTTTTGGCGCTGTCCACTGCTTTTCGGAACAGGCCATGAGCGTCACAGAAAAAGCGCCCGTCCTCTGTTTCTGTCCGTCTAGCGGAGGGCTTGCTCTTGGTATCTTTACCGTTACCGCTTTTCAGTTTGATAACTTTGGCACCCGACAAAGCTGCCCGCACACCTTCACGACCTGTTCCGGCCTGTGTCTGGTTCGTTTCGGAGGACATCGTTCCAGTCTCCATGTTCGATTTCTGGCACGGCGAGCCGAACAGTGCGGCCCTGCTGTGCAAATTGGTGAAGGGCAGCTTTCAGCGCCTTACGCGCAGCCGGATTTCCGGCATCGTTATCAGCCGCCACAATAATTTCGGTGATGGTGTCAGGCAGTTTGACGGCAGCCATGTTTGACAGGCTTACAGAGGCTAGAACTCGGTATTCCGGACAGGCAACGGCACAACTCAGGGCTGTTTCTATGCCCTCCGCCAGAATGGTCACATCACCATCCGGAGCCATGCCAAGGGCTGCACCAGAGCCACCACGCCAGAGCCTCACGCATCCACCAGCAAAACTGCCCAGCACCTTTTTGGCATTTGCCAGATCAGCCTTGCACCATGCGCCGGAGGGTGCCTTTGCCAGCCATGTGCGGTGCACCGCAACCATCTTTCCCGTTGGCCCACAGATAGCGCCCAGCATGGCAGGCAAAGGGCGCTGCACCTCCGCACACCACACGGCGGGATGAAAGCGCAACGCACCCGGCGCACGGCCAAGCAAGCGCAGGTCTATGCCACGGCCAGACAGATAGGTTTCGACTGGAGTGCCAGCAATGCCGGGCGCGGCGTCCTGCCACAGCCGCCGGGCCTTGGCCCTGCGCTGCTGTGCTTCCTTGTCCAGTTCAGGACTATTCAGTTTTTCTTGAACCGGAGGGCGCTGGACGGGGGCTTGTGGCGCGTTGTTCGCCAGCCCCAGCCATGTGCTTGCCCATGCCATTGCATCTTTGCGGTTATGGCTGAACAGGCAGGCGGCTACAAGGTCCAAAGCATCGCCACGCTCCCCACTGGAGAAGTCACACCACAGCCCCCGCCGCGCACCTGTCAGACGCACAGCAAGGCTTTGCCCCGGCTCTCCAGCTAAAGACCCCACGCGCCATTCTGCACCGTCCTTTTTGCCATGAGGCAGCAGTTCAGGCGCAAGGCGCGTAATGTGGTCCGCCAGAAGCCGGGCCAGTTCAGAGGCGTTAGGCCGCCGCATGGTCGCACCAGTCTTTGGGGAGAATGGCAACACCACCCTCCGGCGCACAGAAAGCACGGCCAGCGATCAGTTCACGGCCTGCATGATCACGCTTGTCAGCCAGCTCCAGCAGTTCGCCCCAGCCGATCTGTTCCAACCAAAAGAGTGCTTCGGACGAGCGGCTGTTGCGGCATAGCGCCGCGCGCAAACGCACCAGTCCTGCCCGAATGGGAATAAACTCCTGTGCCGCATGTATGGGTCTGTTTTCGTCCACAAGGAAGCTTGAGAATGTGGCATCTGCTTCCAAAAGCTCAAGGACATAGCTCCAGACTGTTGCCAGCCCGGTAATGGTCATAGGCGAGGGAACAACTGCAAAATCGGTGATACCATAAGGCCGGAGGGCTTTGATTAAGTTCGGTTGTGACATGCTTTCAGGGAGGTATCCCTCAACACCGGCCAAGAAATTGAGCAACTTACTAAGCAGATTAGGCCCATGAGCATCATAGTCCGACCACAGCCATGTGCAGGGTGTTTGCTCATACTGCTTTGCAACCATGGCCATTTCCACGGTCGAGAGCATGGCGCCATGCGTCCATGTTGGCGGGGCAGTTCTCATGCCACACCTTTAAAGCGTGTGGTGGCGTCAGCCGTGGAGCGCACAGAACGGTCTGCTACCCATACGCGGAGGGCTTCCACGCTGTAACCAATTCGGCGCTTTGTGAGCTGCACGAAAACCGGGCCTGAGCCGTCCAGCCGTTTGCTCTGCAAGGTGCGTGGAGCAAGACCAACCATTGCGGCGGCCTTAGCCTCTGAAACCACTAGCGGCGCTACGGCTTCCTTGTGGTGGTGTGCAGGAAAGTGAGCAATGGTGCCCATCTGTCTTGCCTTGTCATTCTGAGTTGGTGCCATTGTCGGCATTACGAAAAACTCCCTGTTTCACAGGCACCTTGCGGTATGTGTGAGCCGCTTAGTGCGTGAAGGGATGGAAGCAAAAACCCAAATCGGAGGGGAATAGTCGGCAAATAGGAGGAATGCAGTTCGCCTCCTATTATTTGCTAACCCCTTGTTTTGTATTGCCTCTTCCACGCAGAGGAACGTCCTGCTCTTTTGCGCGGCATTTAATTTGGGGCATTAACTCGGTTCTCAAATAGTTCGCGGAGAGTTTGGGCTTATATTTTTGGAGGAAGGTCAGCCGTTCCTTCATATCCAATAATTCTTCACCATTTTCCGCTCGCCTTTTGTCCTCACGAACAGCCAGTTCTACAAGCTGATTATCAGAGGCTTGCAGAACAGGTTTGTTAGTTTGTGCAGCAGCAGGTTTCTGCGGAGTAGGC
The DNA here is from genome assembly GCF_001499675.1 of Acetobacter ghanensis. Taxonomy (NCBI): domain Bacteria; kingdom Pseudomonadati; phylum Pseudomonadota; class Alphaproteobacteria; order Acetobacterales; family Acetobacteraceae; genus Acetobacter; species Acetobacter ghanensis. Next base: position 398,993 of record NZ_LN609302.1, on the reverse strand, counting down.
ATTGGATATGGTGTGGTTTCTGGACGCCATTCTAAGAGGTCGGTCTGCTTACGGATGGCTAATGGAGAAAGAATACGGAACTCCACCCAACTGCCTTCAATATCGCGGACTGTGGACGCATCCATGTCTATTGTTGGTTGATGCCAGACACCGGGTTCAATGGGGCTTTGGTCGCAGACCGTAACTGCTCGTAGCAAGCCTTCTTTTAGGAGAGAAAAGACCTCTTGCTGCAATTCCTGAGTTATCAGGCGCAAATTGTTGCGGTGTTTTCGCTCTTTGTCTCCGCCGGTAACTACGTGGCGTAAGGTCACACAGCGTTCAACCAGATCAGGGGAGCCAAATGCCGACATGGCACAGTTAAAAGGCAAACCCATCCTGCTGGCAGTGCGTATATCGAAGAAAGACAGCTTATCTATCGAAAGGCGACTTTCCGAAAATCTTAACCTGCCTGAGTGACCAAAAAGCGAAATATCCATAGCGGAAAAAGGGTTATCCGCAGACTTTTTACGCCCGCAAGCCTCTAGACTACCGTGGCAAAGAAGTTCACGAACACAGCGGCACATTGCCGCATAAGTAATACAAAATTCGTGAAAAATATAAAACTTATCGGAGGGTTCTCCGCCCTTGGTTTTAAGCCACCAATGTTCTGGGTCACGTAACCACTCACGTGGAACGCCATTCACGTAACAAGCGTATGTTTTGCGAGAAAGGTCTTTGTCCAACTCAGACAGTCGGGCGTCATAGCGCCCAAAGACAGCCACAGAAGATGAGAGATGAATACCGTTTCGTAGCCTATCCGCGACGAAGGGAGACAAAATAGACCGCACCACAACCGCCCCACGCCGGTTATCCCCATGACTATAGGAAGGGAGCGCGGCGGGCCTGTCATGGGGGGCAGGCGTTCGGCGGCCAAACCTAGCCGCGCTTGGCTCCACGATGGGGAACAAAACGGGAATTGGCAATAGGGAACCAGCGGAGGGCTGTTGCATGGCTATCATGCTGCCACCCCCAGCAGGTCACGGCAGAGCGACCACGCAAGGTAGTCCGGAGCGCCGGGGCTGACTGCGCCGTTACGGTTAAGGGGCATGGCGGTAAGGGCCAGTCGGGCTTTGGCCTGTAGCCCAGCCAGCGTATGGGCTTGCAGGCTCCCGGCCTCATCCCATTTATCGGACAGGGCATCTGCTAGCGCGAGTTCCTGAGCTTCCACATGCGGCGGTATGTCAACAGTATGGCTCCATGCCTCGGATAGCTGGCAGAAGGCTGCATCGGCCTCAAGCCCGGCCTTAACCACCCGTAGCAACTCCGCATCATCTGGCACGGTAGGAGCGGCCAGAGCGGGGGCAGCACTACCGGCGAGGGCCAGAACCCCGGCCAGTGCCGTGCGGCGGGATAAGCCGGTTTGTGTGGGGTGTGGCTTGCTCATGCTGCCAGCCCTCCGGCCAGATCATCCAGCAGGCTCATAACCAGCCGGATTTCCTCACACTCCATGCCAAGATCAAAGTCGGCAAAGGCGGTGGGGAGGATTGCCCGCAGGATGGATGCCTTGCCCTGCTGGCCTGCTGTGGTGCGGGCTGGGGTGTTGGCAAGCTGGCCTAGAATGTCGGCCTCCTGCCAACAGAGCTTTGCCAACTCCGCCTCAAACCGTTTTTGCTCTGGCGAGCCGTAGGGCAACTCCGGGTCTGTATCCATTGCCCTAATGCGCCCGTGCACCCGCCAGAACGCGGCACAGAGGGCCAGAGCGGCGCTATCCTCATTGGTGGTGGCACAGGCCATAACGGGCATGGTGGCCACTGTGGCGGCCAGCACGGAGGCAATAGCACCACGGCGGGACAGGCCCGTGGGGGCAGTCTGCATCTGACTCATTCTGCCACCTCAGGGCTGGGGAGCAGGCAGGCCATGTAAAGCTTGGCGGGTTTGCGTTGGGGCTGTGTGTGGTGTGCCTGTTGGCCGGAGGGGGCTTGCAGGTGTTCGGGGTGCAAAGCGCCAGCCAGAGCCAGCATACAAAGGCCAGTAGCCCCTAGGGCAGCCAGAGCATCGCCATGCAGGCGAGCAGGGGTAAGCACTGCCAAGCATTTGCCGGGCATGGTATAGGCGTGGTTAGCCATTACCGTCTCCTGATACGAGCGGTTGTGGTCAGGCTGGTTTGGGAACTCTCACCTTCCCATTCCGGCCGCAATCAGTGATTGCGCTATAATCGCAACATAGTTAACATTGTTTTGCAAGAGAAAATCGCAACAAGGTTAATTTTTTGCTGCCAGTTCAATGTAAGATGGCCCGCGTGGCTGTTGGATGGGGTGTTAGGGAGCTGGCTGAAAAGTCGGGTGTCTCTACCAACACCATTGCCCGCCTTGAACGAGGCGAAGAACTCAAAGCCAGCACAATAGAAGCTATCCGCTCCGCACTAGAAGCCGCAGGGGTCGAGTTCATCCCCGAAAACGGCGGAGGGGCTGGGGTTAGGTTACGGAAAGCACTGCACTGATAGAGTATCGTATGAGTATCAAGATTAAAATAGATTTATGGTATCTTCTGGGATATCAATATTATTAATTCTATATTAAAAAAGCCCGGCTTGCGCCGGGCTTTTCCCATTAAGAGTTAAAACCACCTGATAGGCCTATTTTAATTAGGCCTAAAGATTCTTTTAACCAACAGGACGCATAGTCATTTTCCTTATTCATCGATAACACTATTCAACGCATAAAATCGAACATAGTGTCAAGTCTAATGTATGGAGGTTCGGTTGATAATGATGTCTTCGGCTGCTGCTGCGATTAAAGCGGCCCAAGGACGAAGTAAGCTAAAATTTTTAGTAGTGGGGGCGATAACCATACTAGTTTTTTGTTCCCGTCCATGGGACAGCGCATTTCTTATTTCTCTAATTTGCTTACAAAATTTATCAATACCATTCACTTGGAAGTCTTCAAATTTCCATCCATTATTGATTAAAGAATTCAACTTAACACCACCATCAAAGTCGATGCTTTTACTAAAGGCATCAGTGTCACAAGAAATTTCATTCCATAAGTTTTCTGGGTCGACAAGTTCTTTAATGACTGCTTCAAGTTTTTGGACGTCACTTAACTTGCATCCTTGAATGGCCCCAACAACTAAATCCGTAGTTTTTTCTATATTATGCAAAGCATGTGGTGATTTAATTGCGCGCTTGATTGTATTCCGTGCTTCTGCATCAAGATAAGTGAAAGATATGTATTCTATTATTCGATAACTAAACAAAAATCTTTGAATTGGATCTCCTGACTTGGATGCCATCCAAAAAGCCAAAATATTTTCATCAAGTTCTGTTGCGTTAATTTCTTTTGGGAAACTGCCTATTTTATAACGAGGGCGTGGTTGATTAGTTGTCTGTTCTGTTGCCGGGGTATGTATAATTATATTTGGACTTAAATAGTCGTAATAGGACATCATAAAATTTAGATTTCTTACGATAGCTAATATTTTATTATCATCCCAATCTACATTCCTAACCCAGAATGAAATGGGTTCACCAATTGTTGCTGCGCTAAGTGTGGAGGTTAAGCTCTCCGTATTGTCAGTTTTGAAAGCATATAACATGAAAGATTGTAAATTTCTGTAGTCTGTAACTGATTGTGATACCATCTTGATGTTTTTTGCTATGGCAATTAAATTATCGCTACTAGCGGCGTACTCGCAAATATGAGTTTTTCCATTCAAATGGAAACTAAAATGTCGTGAAGCTATTTCCTTTGCTGCGTTGCTAAGTGTGAAGGCTGTAAAAATAAACTCTAAATCCTTTTCTTTTTTATGGTATATTGCTGTAAATCGCTCAGGAAGAAATATATTTTCCATATGAGATGCAAGAGATGCAAGAGATTCAGGATCATCCGGGACATCTATAGATAAGGAATCGTCACCCCATGGATTTTTTATCTTCATTTTTGATGTTTTGTCATCCAAAAACAAAGTAGATTTTGGATTGTTTTTTTAAAATTCGCAAATTTTGTGTGTATTTGTGAAAATAAAGCATCATTATCCTGCTCAGAAGCATTTGATTGAATATGTGGAGGAGCATCTTTCATGGGGAGTAGAATCTTTCAACCTGATTGTGTGAAAAATAATTTTTAAAATATATTTGAATATCACCATCACATGTATGTAGAATTACAAATAATATTTATTTATTTATCGTTTAATAGTGATGTGCCCGGCCCACGCATCCAGTGACGCCGCCCGCTCCGTCAGGAACTCATGGCGCTGGTAAACGGCTGCAACGCCTTTAATGGTGCCCTCCGTATGGTTCAGCACTCTATCGGCCACATGGGGGCCAATGCCTAACCGGGCCATTACCGTCACACCCGTGCGGCGGAGGTCATGCAATCGCCACCCCACCGTAGCTTGCAGGGTGGAGGGGCTTTTTTCCCGCTTTTTTTGCCCACTGGTGGCCTGCACGGCCCGTTCGCGCATAATCAGGGCTTCCAGCCGCGCCACGGCAGCGGAAAAGCCGGAAATGGGCGTTTTGCCTGTGTTGGTAAACACCAAGGGCGATATGGCCCCGGTCTTTGGGTCGGTCTGCCGGTGTAGCCCTGCCAGCACATGCCGGGCGGGTTCGGACAGGTGGACAATATGGGCCTTGCCGTTCTTGGCCCGCTCCGCCGGAATGGTCCAGGTTGAAAGGTCTGGTGCTATCTCGCTCCATTGCATCCCCGCTACCTCATTCCTGCGCTGGAGGGTCAGCACCAGCAGGCGAAAGAACGGGCCAAACGGGTAAGGCAGCAGGCCGGAAGCCCGCCAGAACTCCCCCAATTCCGCATCAGACAATACCCGGTCGCGGGAGACTTCGCGGCCTTCTACAATCGCGGCAGAGAACGGGTTGCTTGGCACCAGCTCGCGTTTGACCGCCCAGCCATACATGGCGCGGCCATAGGCATGGAGTCGGCGGGCCGTGGTCGGGTGGTCCTCGGCTATCTCATCCAGCCGGGCCTGCACCTCTGCTTGCGTAATGGCGTGGGCTGCACGGCCAAGCAGGTGGGGCAGGGCATAGCGTATGCGCTGTGGGGCATCGCGCCGGTAACTGGCAGCCCGGTCACGCAATGCCCCTGCAAGCCAGCGGTCTATCAGCACATCCAGCGTCAGGGCATTGGCAGCAGCTTGTGCGGCCTGCTCGGCCACCTGAGCCTGATACTCCAGCATCTGTGCCTTTTTATCGCCAGCGGGGTCTCCGCCCGCCAGAACGCGGCCCCGTGCGGCCTCGGCCAGCTTGCGGGCCTGTGCCAGTGTTAAGGCTCCATACTGCCCCAGCACCAGCCGTTTGGGCTTACCAGCAAAGCGGTAGTTGAATAGGAATGTCTTGGTGCCGGTGGCGTTTACCCGCACGGCAAAGCCTTTCACCTCGCTATCGGTAAACATCACGTCCCGCTTACCCGGCGGGCAGGTGAGGGCGTCTATTCCCGATTTTGTCAGCTTCATGCGGCCCCTCCGGTGCATCTGTCACACCTGCTACACCTCACGGAATGGAGAGGTGTAGCAGTCTGAGGGCAAAAAAAACCAATAAAATCAATATAATATATATGAGTGATACACCTGATACACCTATTACACCGCATTTGGTGTAACCCGGCCCGAATTTTTGGCACCTGTCCCCCTCCTGCACCCGCTGATGCCGTTTTCCGGAGTCAATCCGGAGTCATTTGAAAAGGTAATCCGTGCGGCTCGCTGCGTCACCCTGCATCATCGCTTTTTATGGACCCGCCAAAAACAGCCGTTTTTTCGTCTCTATGCGGTTCCCTGCGTCTTAACTGTATCTAGGGTTCTGTGTCTCTTAATCAGCGGGTCCAAGGTTCGAGTCCTTGTGCACCCACCAAGCTTTTCCTTAGCTTTCGGTGGTTTTCAGGTTTCAGGCTGGCGGATTGCCCAGCCTGCACTATGCTTCTGTAAACTTGGTCTGTGGCGTTTGCCCGGCAGAGTTTACGTCCTCTCCCAAGCCTGCTCGTCGCCCTATTCTCCATAGTCTTTATATGTTTGTGCAGCCAGCTGCGGGGGAAAACCCACGCAAGTGCTGGCGTATTGTCGCTGGGTGTAAGGGAGCCGCTGTCTGACTTCCTTTTATGGCCTACGGTCTCTTCCTTAATTTAACGGTGATGCGTGTCCGTTGGAGAGTCTGCAAACATCCGATTTGTCGGATTTGGCTGAACGGCGAGACTTTTTTCAAAATCGTGAACAATTTTTTCAAGGAAAGGTCCGCGAGGAGCAACTGCTTGATGTGCCGGGATTTTTGATAGCTACCGCGTGGAATGTGAAGAAAGCATGTAATAAAATTTAACTGTCAAACCTTGAAGCATAGATGTGCGTAAATAACTACTGTTACAGTTATGTTAAAGTTTGAGGTTATGATGAAGAAAACATATTACGCCTGTGCATTGGTTTTTGGTCTTATTGTAGGACAGTCCGCTCATGCTGAAACTTGGGATGCAGGTATTTCCGAAAAGGTAGAAGTGCAGCATCCAGACACACCAGATACAACAACAGGTGGGGTCTGGGATGCAGGTATTGCGGAGCAGGTGAACGTGAAAAATCCGGATACCCCAGACACAACACAAGGTGGTGTGTGGGATGGCGGCATGACGGAGCATGTAAAAGTTAAATACCCGGATCTGCCACAATAATGTGGAGCAAGCTCAAAGAGATCTGACCAGAGCATCAGATCTCTTTGTTAAAATGCAAAGATAGATGCGTATTATGGTGGTGAAAGGAAGCCTGTTTTCTTGCCTTTGTTTATCCATGATGCGGACATAGGGTTGGTTGCAGAGGGTCAGGTGCAGCCGGATGATGGCATTGGTATTCTGACCAAGTAGAACCGACGAGGTGCGACCATGCGTTTTTCTTTGCTGCTGTTACCCATTCTTGGTTTGGCAACACCTGCTTTGGCAGCCGATCTGCCCGTAACGGCAGAGTTTGCTGCCCAGCCACAGTTTGCGCCAGCCTACCATGCCATGAGCACGCTTCCCTCTTGGGTCTCGGAGCTAAAAGCGACCTCGGTTCCGGTGGAAAAAACCACTATCGACGGTAAACCCTATCTATTGGGGCATCTGTGCAAACCTCATGACTGTGCCGCGTATCAGATGGAAGTTCTGTTTACGCCAGATGGCCACAAGGCGTGGGGCTTTTTGTCGGTTAAAACGCAGGGCTCTTTGTATCAGATGCCGCTGGGCGATCCTTCTGCAGCAGTGCTGGGGGCGCTTAAAGCCGCTTACCATACCAACAACCCGGATAGCCCCTGATTATGCCTGATGCTGGAAAAAACCGCCGACCATCCCCATAACGTAAGGTATGACGGTTTTTCAGAGCGATCTTTTTCCTAGGCAAAATGCAACACCACGGGCAACCGTGCCAGCAGAGTTGTGGGAAAGGCTGGCGCGGTCTGCTTTCAGGCAGCGTTTTCATTTAAACACGCAGGATATGGCTTATCTGCGGGAAAAAGGCTTACCGCTGGTGTTGGAGCATGGGCAGGATTTTATTGCCCGCCGTCTAGCCCCAGCTTTTCCCCATAAAGATGGGCGACAAACGCCGTGGAAGGGGCATCCGGTTTTTGTCGCACAACATGCCACAGGAACCTGCTGCCGCTCGTGTCTGGCAAAATGGCATGCCCTGCCATCTGGGCGCCAACTCAATGAGACTGAGCAGAACTACGTTCTAAGCGTCATAGCGCACTGGCTGGAGAATGAGCTAGCTCACCCCGTAGCGGGGGCCGCGTGGCAGCCCGTGCGCAAAAGCCGAAAATCCACCCGCAATCAGGCGCCGGGTGCGGACGGCTGACGGTCCATCAGCAGGGATGTTACGGCTTTTTTGAATGGTGAGAACCTGTCTGCCACACGCAGGCATCCTTCCCTGATCTGGCGGAAGGGCGGGCCATCATGGGTGTAAAGCGAGGCAATGCCGTTTGTGCCAGCAAATAACAGGGCCGTAGCTTTGCGGTGTTGGCGTTCAAACGCACGTAGGGCGGCAGGATTCCCTGCATCCCCATTGCCGGCAACAGCCGCCAGCACGTTCTTGACCAGTGTTTCCTGCCCCTTCAGCCCGAGGTTGAACCCATGTGCCGTAATGGGGTGCATACCAACTGCGGCATCTCCAACCAGTGCGAGCCTACGCGCGGTAAAGCGGTGTGCGTAAACCCCCTTGAGCGGGTACACATGGCGGGTGCTGACAAGCCGCATTGCCCCCAGACGGTTGCCAACACGGCGCATGATTTCAGCATTAAAAGCCTCACGCGGCATATGGGCCATCTGCTCAATCTCCTGCGGGGGGAGAGTCAGCACAAGGGAAGAGGCCATGCCATTAACGGGGAGCAGCGCAATGGTCTGCCCCTCATCAAACCACTGTAGTGCAACATTATGGTGAGGAGATTCGTGCGCCATGCGGCAGACCAGCATGGACTTGCGGAAGTCATGCACAATGGCGCCAATACCAGCCCGCTGCCGGGTGGGAGAAAAACGACCGTCCGCCCCAACAACCAGCCGGGCGTTAACCTGCCCACCGTTGTGGTGAACCGCAGCATAATCATGCCCCTGCCGTATGGTTTGCACGGTTGTGCCGGACAGTAAGGTAATGTTGGGTGTGTGGCTGGCAGCGGCAAACAGGGCGCGGCGGATCTGGTTGTTGGAGACCAGCCAGCCCAGCGCATCCACGCCTTTACCCCGCGTATCAAACGTGAGCGGGTGGCGGAAATTGCCGGTCTCAACCCGTGCTTCCTGAAGCGGGCAGATAACGGCCTGCGGAATAAGGGACCATGCACCGGCCTGTTCCAGCAGACGGACGGAGTGGTGGGTCAGGGCAATTTCTCGCCCGTCAAAGCCGGGTTCGGACCATGTGTTAAGCGGAGCACGCTCAATAACAGAGACCGAGAGACCACCCTGCGCCATAAGGAGCGCGGTGGCCAACCCCACCGGACCACCACCAATAATGGCAACGTCTGTCTGCTGAATGTCTGACATAAGGGTCAGTCCTTGTTGTCTGCGCCAAAGGTTACGGGCTGGCCGTGCCAGCGGGCTGTAAACAGGGCCGGGTCTGCGCGTTTGGGTGTATGTGGTACTCCCTCAGGTGTGCCCACAAACAGAAAACCAGCCAGTTTGGCCGGAGCAGCAAGGCCCAGTTCGGTAGCCAGAACAGGGTCATCCACCAGTGCGCCGGACACCCAAACGCCGCCAAAACCCGTGGCGTGTAACGCATTAAGAATGTTCATGGTGCCTGCCGCCACGCACATTTCCTGCTCCCAGAGCGGAATTTTGTGCTCGGGGCGCAAGTGCATACCCAAGGCAATAATCATGGGCATGGTGGCAAACCGGCTGCGCCGTTTTTCAATTTTGGCAGCTGGGGCATCGGGTTCCACCCGCGCCATGCTGGCAACAATACGTTCGGCCAGCAGGGGCCGGTCTTCCCCTTCAATAACAACATAGCGCCAGGGCTGGAGCCGACCATGATCAGGAGCCCGCATCGCCGTAGCCAGAATTTCCGTCAACTGGGCGGGGGAAGGTGCAGGTTCTTTCAGCCGGTCGGTGGAAGCGCGGGAAAGAAGCATGTCCATGGGTGTCATGGTCGGGTGCCTTTGTTGCTAAAAAAGGGTGGTGCCGGGCGTTACTGAGGGAATGCCGGAAGTGGTCCACCCCCCATGAGGTGCAGGTGAAAATGCGGAACTTCCTGCCCGGAGTTGGTGCCAGCGTTGGTGATCAGCCGGTAGCCGTTTTCTTCCAGCCCGAGCTTATGGGCAATCTGACCTGCCGAACGCATGACTTCAGCAATTTCTTCCGTCGGTGCGGTTTTGCTGAAGTCCATGAAAGACACATAGGGCTTTTTGGGAATGATCAGCACATGAACGGGGGCTTTGGGCGCAATGTCCTCAAAAGCCAGAACCCATTCATTTTCAAAAACAGGTTTGCAGGGAATTTCGCCGCGTAGGATTTTGGCAAAAATGTTCTGCTGGTCGTAAGGGCCTTTGCCGGTCACAGCCATGGTGCGTTCAGTCCTGTTTTGTTGCGTCTGGCGTTGTCAGGGGTGGTTTGGGGCGGGAGGCTTTTTCGGCAATGCCGCTTGTCCCTTCGCGTCGGGCCAGTTCTGCCCAGACCTCATCAGGCGTAATGCCAGCGTCCACCCACATAACAATAAGGTGGTAGAGCACATCGGCACTTTCTCCCACCAGCAGGTTTGTGCGGCCGGCTACGGCCTCAATCAGGCATTCAACGGCTTCTTCACCAAACTTCTGGGCAATCTTGTATGTCCCGCGTGAGAGCAGGCGGGCAGAATGGCTGACCGAGGGGTCAGCATTCTTGCGGCTCTGCACAACATCATACAAGCGGTTTAGCACGGAGCTATCGGCTTCCTCGGACAGGGGAGGGAGTGCCGCTGTTTCCGCCCCCTTGGCTTTTTTGGCCTTGGTGGTTTTGGTTTCGGTTTTTGATGGGGCTTTTTTGATCATAACGTCTGACTGACCTGAAATGGAGCGGGGGAAGGGCGAACCGGCAGTCCGGCATCGGCCAGTGCCTGTTTGACCTGAGCGACGGTAAACTGCCCGAAGTGGAAAACACTGGCAGCCAGCAGCCCTGTGGCTCCGGCCCGAGCACCTTCCACAAAATGTTCCAGCGTGCCAACACCGCCAGAGGCGACAATAGGCAGACGCACGGCCTGAGTTGCCGCGCGGAGCAGGTCCAGGTCAAAGCCGCTGCCTGTGCCATCGCGGTCCATGGAGGTCAGCAGAATTTCTCCCGCTCCGCGTTCGGCGGCCTGCTTGCACCAGTCTATGGCGTCTATTCCTGTGGGGGTGCGCCCACCATGGGTAAAGACTTCCCATTTGCCCGGTGCGGTTTGCCGTGCGTCCACGGCTACGACAACGCACTGGCTGCCAAACTTGCGGGCGGCTTCGTTAATAAGGTCCGGGCGGGAGACAGCGGCAGAGTTCATGGCACATTTGTCTGCCCCGGCCAGCAGCAGGCGGCGCATATCGTCCGTTGTGCGCACACCGCCGCCAACGGTCAGGGGCAGAAAGATTTTCTCCGCCGTCTTGCTGACAACATCCAGAATGGTATCCCGGTTTTCGTGGCTGGCGGTAATGTCCAGAAAGGTCAGTTCATCGGCTCCGGCGGCATCATACACCGCAGCCTGTTCAACCGGGTCCCCCGCATCACGCAGGGAGACAAAGTTGACCCCCTTGACCACCCGGCCATTCTTGACGTCCAGACAGGGAATAACGCGCAGCTTCAGCATCAGCTCAGCACTCGCAGGGCTTCAGTGGGTGAAACGCGACCATCATACAGCGCCCGCCCCACAATAACACCTTCTATGCCCGGTGTGGTGTTGGCTGCCGTACGCAGGGCTGCCAGATGGTCAATACTGCCAACGCCCCCGCTGGCAATGACGGGGATGGACACGGTATTGGCCAGTTCTACCGTCTGTTCAATGTCCAACCCTTCAAGCATCCCATCGCGGCTGATTTCGGTAAAGATAATGGCCGCCACACCGGCATCCTGCATCCGCAGGGCCAGATCCGTTGCCTGCATGTCGGAGACTTCGGCCCAGCCCTCTGTGGCCACACGGCCAGAGCGTGCGTCAATTCCTGCAACAATACGGCCGGGGAACGCCTTACAGGCCTCGCGCACCAGAGCGGGGTTCTTAACCGCAACCGAACCCAGAATAACGCGGGTAATGCCTGCTTCCAGCCATTCGGCAATGGCCTGCATGTCGCGCAGTCCCCCGCCAAGCTGAACCGGAACATTGGCTGCGTCCAGAATGGACCGCACCGCGTCCGTATTGGCGGAGGCCCCGGCAAAAGCACCGTTCAGGTCCACCACATGCAGCCATTTAAACCCCGCATCCTGCCATGCCTTGGCCTGTGCACCAGGGTTGTCGGAATAGACGGTTGCATCGTCCATCTCGCCACGGCGCAGGCGCACGCAGGCCCCGTTCTTCAGGTCAATGGCGGGGTAAAGAGTCAGCGGACGGGAGGAGTTGGGTGTGTTCATGGGGTGTGGCTGGCTTCTTGTTCGTTGCTGGTCTTGGCGGACAGAAAAGGCGGGGTATTATCCAGACATTTGGTGAGGAACAGCCCGGATACGAGCTCATCCCCCACACGGGCGTAAAACGGATGTCTGCCCCATATCTGGAATCCGGCCTTGTTAAAAAGGGCAATGGCGGCGGTCTGTGTTTGCAACACGTCCGCGTTCAGAACTCTGAAGCCCATGTTGCGCGCCGCATTTTCCACTTCCTGTAGCAGGGCGGCTCCCAGCCCCCGTTTGCGCGCGTATGGGGCCACAAACAGGTGGGCCAGAGTTACACACATGGCCTGAAGTTCGTTATTGCGTGGCGCACGAATAAGCTGGGCACCGCCGACAATAACGCCATCCAGCCTAATGGCGAACAGCATCCGTTCGGGCACCAGTAACAGCCCACGAAAATAGCGTTCCAGAACCTGCCGCCCCTGCGGCTGGAGCCAGCCGAACCCACCGCCATCCAGAATGGCGGCATCCACGGACTCGCACAGGGCCTGAAGGTCATCCTCCTCTAGCGAGAGAATGCGTTGGACGCGGGCGTTGCGGGTCATCAGACTGTGGTTTCCGGTTGCCATGCAAGAAAGTTTGCAAGGATCCTGAGCCCGACGGTCTGACTTTTTTCTACGTGAAACTGCGTGCCTGCCACGTTGCCCCGGCACACCATGGCAGGCACCGGGCCGCCATAGTCCGCACTGGCAAGCAGTACGTCATCCCGTGTGTTGCGCAGGGCGTAGGAATGTACAAAGTAACCATGTGGCGCAGGGCCAAGGCCTTGGGTAAGAGGGTGGGGCTGGTGGAGTTCCAGCTCGTTCCAGCCCATCTGGGGCAGGCGTAGGCCGGGAGCTTCCATGGGGGCAATCTCCCCCGGAATCCAGCCAAAGCCTTCCGTTACCCCGTGTTCCAACCCCCGCTCGGCCATAAGCTGCATACCCACGCAGATACCCAGAAAAGGAGTGCCTTTTGCAACAGCCTGCAAAATGGCGTCCTTCAGGCCTGCAATGGCTTCCAGCCCGTGGGCGCAATCTGCAAAGGCGCCCTGACCGGGCAGAATAATACGGTCTGCCTGCCGGACCTCGGCGGGTTCGTTGGTAATGATGACAGAGGCGTTGAGACCCGAAAGCTCGGCGGCGCGCATGGCGGCCCGGGCGGCAGAGGCCAGATTGCCCCCTTCATAATCAACAACAGCAATGGAAAGAGGCTGGGCCATAAAACCCTCTTGGTTCTGATCCTGCGGAAGACCTCTACTTCTGCCCGGATACGGGCGAAATAAAGGCCGGTTGTCTGTCTGGGCTGCCCCCATGTTCCAGAATGAACATGGCTGGATCAAAGCGCTGCCAGCTTGTTTACAGCACGCCCTTGGTCGAGGGGATGGCCCCTAAGGCACGTGGGTCTGGCTCTACCGCCATGCGCAGGGCACGGGCAAGAGCCTTGAACGCGGCCTCGGCAATATGGTGGCAGTTTTTGCCAGCCCTCTGGTTCAGATGCAGGGTCAGCAGGGCGGACATGGCAAAAGCCCGAAAGAATTCTTCCACCAGCTCCGTGTCCAGCTCACCAATACGGTCGCGGTCAAACGTGGCGTTAAAGGTCAGAAACGGGCGACCGGACAGGTCCACCACCGCTTCGCACAAAGCTTCGTCCAGCGGCACAAGGGCGGAGCCAAACCGGCGCACGCCACGCTTGTCGCCCAGTGCCTGCCGCATGGCCTGCCCCAGTGCAATGCCGGTGTCTTCCACCGTATGGTGGCCATCTATGTGCAGATCACCTTTGACCGTTATATCCAGATCGAACAGGCCATGCTTGGCCAGAGCGGTCAGCATATGGTCAAAAAAGCCGATACCGGTCTCAATCCGAGCCTTGCCAGTCCCGTCCAGATTCAGGGCAATGGCAATATCGGTTTCGCTGGTAACGCGGTGAACTGTGGCTTGGCGCGATGTTGTCATGGTGTCAGCTTATAGCCCAAGACCGGGCACAATGCCATTCCGCGCGCGTAGGGCTGTTTCAGGCTTCAGGCACATGCTCGTCCAGCTCCTTTAGCCATAATGTTGCATTGCCATCGGAGGGGGCGCGCCAGTCCCCACGGGGGGAGAGGCTGCCTCCGGCCATGACCTTGGGACCATTGGGCATGGCCGAGCGTTTGAACTGGCTGGTGGTAAAAAAGCGGAACATAAAAACTTTCAGCCATTTACGGATGACAGCCAGCGAATAGCTTTTGCGGTCTTGCGGCAAAAAGCCCGGCGGCCATGCGCCCTGTTCCGCATTTTGCCAGACCTGTTCGGCCATAAAGGCTATGCGGGCAGGGCCAAAACCGTGGCGCAGTACGTGGTAAAGGGTGAAGTCATGCAGTGCATAGGGGCCAATTGTGTCCTCCGTGCTCTGGCTGCTTCCTTCTGCCGCCGGGATCAACTCGGGCGAAATTTCGGTTGCCAGCACGGTGCCAAGTACGGAGCAGACCTCGGCAGGGAAGTGGCCCGAGGCAATGCACCAGCGGATAAGGTGCTGGATAAGGGTTTTGGGCAGACCTGCATTTACATTGTAATGGGCCATCTGGTCGCCCACACCGTAAGTGCACCACCCCAGCGCCAGCTCCGACAGGTCGCCCGTACCAATAACAATGCTGTTGTGCTGGTTGGCCAGACGGAACAGAAAGTCCGTACGGAGTCCGGCCTGTACATTTTCAAACGTAATGTCATGCACAGGCTCGCCACTGGCAAAAGGGTGCCCAATGGTCTGGAGCATAAGGCTGGCGGCTGGGCGGATATCCAGTGTTTCACGCTGGATGCCCAAGTGTTCCATCAGGGCGTTGGCGCTGGCCAGTGTCTGCCCCGTAGTGCCAAAACCGGGCATGGTGTAACCCCGAATAGCTGTTCTGGGCCACCCCAGTTCATCCGCTGTGCGTACGGCCACCAACAGCGCATGTGTGGAGTCCAGCCCGCCTGATACGCCAATAACCATGCCCGCAGCCTTGCAGCTTTTAAGGCGTTGTTTGAGAGCCGAGACCTGAATGGCAAAGGCCTCAAAACAGTCCTGTTCCAGCTTTGCGGGGTCTGCTGGCACAAAGGGAAAACGGGAGAGGGGGCGCAGCAGGCCAAGGTCTGTTGCCGGAGGGGCAAGCTCAAAGCTGATGGAGCGCCATGCCCGGTCCTGCGCGCCGGTCATGGCGGCACAGTCTGCAAATGTGCCCATTTGCAGGCGTTCGTGGCGGAGTAGCGTTAGGTCAACATCCGCAACAACGGCGCGTGGGCCAGCGGGGAAGCGGTCACTTTTGGCTAACAGGGCACCATTTTCAAAAATGGCGGTCTGCCCGTCCCATGCCAGATCGGTCGTGGACTCGCCTTCTCCCGCCGCAGCATACAGGTAGGCGGCGACACACCGGGCGGATTGGGAGAGGCAGAGCAGGGTGCGGGTTCGCGCTTTGCCGACAGTAATATCGCTAGCGGACAGGTTGGCCAGCACGGTGGCCCCCGCCATGGCCTGTGCGGCGGAGGGCGGAGTGGGCACCCACATATCCTCGCAGATTTCGATCCCCAGACAAAAGCCGGGAACGTCCTGCGCGGTAAACAGCAGGTCCACGCCAAAAGGCACGGTCTGCCCCCCTAGCGCCATGGTCTGCCCACGAATGGCGGCACCAGCGGCAAAATG
Organism: Acetobacter ghanensis; assembly: GCF_001499675.1. Classification (NCBI taxonomy): domain Bacteria; kingdom Pseudomonadati; phylum Pseudomonadota; class Alphaproteobacteria; order Acetobacterales; family Acetobacteraceae; genus Acetobacter; species Acetobacter ghanensis. The sequence goes on along the minus strand of NZ_LN609302.1, from coordinate 383,343 downwards.
CCGCCCTTCGTAAAATTCACGATAGCTGGGCAGATAGCTCTTGGGCACAACACCCAGAATGCGGCCCCGGTGGAGCACAACGGCGCAATTATACAGGCTATTCCCGTGGCGGAGGGGAGCGCCCACCACCACTACAGGCAGCAGGTCCTCCGTAGCGCGTGCCAGATCGGCCAGAGTGGTTTCCACGGCATGGAGGAGCGCGCTTTGGTGGAGCAGGTCCTCAATCGAATAGCCGCTTAGCCCCAGTTCGGGAAAAACACATAACCCAACGCCCTGTTGTGCACAGGTCCGGGTGGCGGCCAGAATCTGGTCCATATTGGCTTTGGGGTCAGCAAGGGTGACGGGCACCGTGCAGGCTGCCACGCGCACAAATCCCTGATGGTACAGAGATCGGAATAAGGACGTGGTCACGGCTTTCCTTCCTTGCTGCCGGGAACGTGCTTCTGTTTAGCAGGCGGGTAAACCGGCCGCCAAGGGCTGGTAAAGGGCCGCATTATGACAGGTGCGTGCAGGGGTATGAAAAAAAAGCGGCTTTTTTGCATTTTCCCTCTTGCGCGATTGAGCAGACCCCCATAAAAGGAGCCCATCTGATGCGGGCGTAGCTCAGGGGTAGAGCACAACCTTGCCAAGGTTGGGGTCGTGGGTTCGAATCCCATCGCCCGCTCCAGATTTTCCAATGGAAATTTGGTCGGTTGATGAATGTATCATACATTCGTCTTTCCGCGTCAGTCATAACCCTTTGTCTGGTTATGCAGCGTGCGTGTGCGCACTTTTCTTCCTCATGATGTTCTGCTGTGCAAGGCCACGGTTTTCTGTTGTGCTCTGCGCGGAAGTGAGGGGGCACGAACAAGAAAATACGGGTTAATTAAATATATTTTTAATACCTATTCTGGTTCTCCCTATGGGGAGACCGAGCGTGTTCGGATTAAGTGGTACGGGCATTTCCATAAAAAGTTTATAAACTCATCCTGTATTATAAATATGGTTATTAAAACGTAAGATATGATCTGCATTTATAGAGAATAGAGAGCATTATTTTTCTATTCGGAATAGAAACGATGTGGCGGATTAAACGTTTATGCAAATCCTCACATATATCGGCTCTGCTGGCCTGTGTAATAACGCGGTATAACCCTGTATCTCCAATAGGATAGAGGGTATGGATGCCAGTCGGTTTGGTGCTTTCATAGCGGGTAGGCCGGTTGTGGAGGGGTGTGTCTGTAAAGACACAGATTCCGTTTTTGCTGTTCTCATCGGCAGGAATCGAAAAAAGATATATTTTTTATGTTGGTAATTTGTAAAAAATGTGACTACAAGCCGTAAAGCCTTTTAGGCGTATCCGTTCAATAATTGTCATGTACAAAATTCTGTCTGAAAGGGAGCCAGTAACTCTATGAGCAAGGCCTTTATTGCAGCAGTGATCCAGGATTCGATCAACTGCACAGGGGTTGCCGCCAATCAGGCAGCGAATGACCTTATTGACGCCATTGTGGTTGAACTCAAGCGTGAGGGTGGGTTTACCCTGCCGTCTTTTGGTACGTTCACGGTTCGCAAAACAAAAGCCCGTAAGGCGCTTAACCCGCGCACGGGTGAGCCGGTCAAGGTCAAGGCTGGTAAAACGGTTCGTTTTAAAGCCAGCCCCAATCTTAAAAAAGCTGTCTGAGGTAAGACCTCTTCTGCCATTTTCTGGTGGAATGATTGTAAAAGCCGCACCGATTTTTTTTCGGGGCGGCTTTTTTATTGTCCGGGTTAGCGCGTCTCGGTTGTAATATCTTCCAGCTTGTCCAGTTTGCGCAGGCCGGGGAACAGGCCCATCCACACACCAGTTATAACCAGCGTGCCAAGGCCACCCAGCACAACAGCGGGCACAGGCCCCATGACAGCGGCCAACATGCCACTTTCAAATTCTCCCAACTGGTTGGACGACCCGATAAACAGCATATTCACGGCAGATACGCGGCCCCGCATTTCGTCCGGGGTGCCAAGCTGCACCAGTGCGCCCCGCACCATAACGCTAATAACGTCCGCTCCGCCCAGAATGGCCAGCATGAGTACGGATAACACCGTGGAGTGGGAAAAGCCGAACAGAATGGTGGCAACGCCAAAAATGGCCACAGAGGCAAACATCCATCGCCCAGCATGGCGGCCCAGCGGGTGGCGGGCGAGCACGGTGGCAACAACCAACGCGCCAATGGCGGGGGCCGCACGTAAAAGGCCAAGCCCCCATGGCCCGGCATGTAGAATGTCAGTGGCAAAAATGGGCAGCATGGCTGTAGCGCCGCCCAAGAGCACGGCAAACAGGTCAAGCGAGATTGCGCCCAGCATGGTTGGTTTCCGCCGCAAAAAGGCTATGCCACCAAAAATGGCCGCCAGTGTTGCACGCTGGCGGGGGCGGGCTGGGTTGGTCATAACCATAGACCATGTCGCCAGTGCGGCTATGGCAAAACTGACTGCGCAGGTTGTGTAACAGACCCCGGCTCCCAGACCGTACAGCACTCCACCAAGCGATGGCCCGGCAATACTTGCGACCTGAAACAGGGAAGAAGAAAGTGCTGTTGCACGCGGGAACAGGGCGGGAGGCACAAGGGAGGGCAGAAATGTTTGCTGGGCAGGCATTTCAAACGCCTTGCAGGTGCCAAACACGACAACCAGCCCGTAAATCATACTGGCAGTTAGTTGGTGCGTAAAAGAGGCGTAAGCCATAAACGCCGCCGCCAGTAGTTCTATGCTCTGGCAGATGACCACAATGCGCTGGCGGTTGTGCTGGTCTGCCGCATGTCCCCCAATAAAAATGAACGCAACCATGGGCAAAAACTGCGCAAGTCCCACAAACCCAAGGGCGGCCGCACTATGAGTGAGGGCATAAATCTGCCAGCCAACAGCAACGGCCTGCACCTGCCCGGCAAAGGCGGAAAGAGCACGCGCCCCAATGGCGGCAGGCAACCCGGGTTGACGCAGGAGGGAGGGAGAAGGGGCAGGGTCAGGCATGGGAACGTTGAATGATATCCAAAAGACAGACTGATTTGAGGCGCGATGAGAGCAAAATGCTGATGGTATGGCTACGTATGGAGCGCATCAAAACCGCGTAGAGGTAAAAAATAGCACCAATATGGTCTGATTTTTGCATGGCGTAGCTGCCGTAATGGCCAAAACAGGCCATTGCCCTGCAATGCTCAGGAGCAGAGGGAGGCTGTTACCCGATGGAAAGAAAAGGGGAAAACAGGTTCTGGCTGGGGCGGGAGGATTCGAACCTCCGCATGGCGGAATCAAAATCCGCTGCCTTACCGCTTGGCTACGCCCCAATGGCCTGAACTGCCTGCGCCTCTTTTAAGCCAAACAGGGTACAGTCGTAAAGGCCGGTTATTAGGAAATTAGAGGTCCTGTGCCGATATTCTGGGGGCAGCAAAGCCTGCGTCCATGTCTGCCACGTCGTCCAGATCTGCCAGCCCGTCCTGCGTAGCGGCCTCATCTGTATTGGTGGGGAACAATCCAAACCGGCCTGCCTTGTCCAATGCCTGATCTAGGGCGGCCATGGTGCTGCCCATATCCGGGCTTTCGTCCTTTTCCCAGACCCGCAGGGTGTGCGTCCAAACGGCAACAAGCATGTTAACATGCACAAAGCCCCGTATGCCGTTGGCATTAATTCCAGCGGCATCGGCCATCCAGCGCATACTTTCCACAGTAGCGCCCCCCAGCATAATGGTCAGAGCGGGGTCGAATGGCAGGCTACGAAAGACGGACTGAAGACCGCCGCGGTACTGCTGGAACACATCCAGCCTGCGCATCAGAAGGTCAAACAGGCGTTCGCGCACGGCGCCACAAATCATGTCATCCGCCAGCGCCACATCATCGGCCATGCGGCCAAGGCGGAGCAGGATGCTGGCCTTGAGAGGAAAACGGCGCCGGGCCTCGGGTAGAGGCAGCCCTGCCTGACGGGCCGCAGCCAGCACGGTAACGGAGGCCCAGCCCCGCTCTTCCGCCAGAGTTAGGGCAGCCGAGACAAGGGCTGTGTCAAAGTCGTCATTATCCATATCAAAGACCTGTCGCATAAGCAGTCAAAAGCAGGGCAGGCATTGCGCCTGAAAAAGCAAGGTGGGGTGGCAAAGCCTAGCTGGCCAGCTCCTTGGCGCGGTGCACGGCGGCGGCAATGGCTGCGGAGGTTGTGGCTGGCCAAGCTTGGGGGGCCATCATGATCTTAAGAGCTTCTGCCGTGGTGCCGCCGGGGCTGGTAACATTGCGGCGTAGCTCATCCGCATCGGTTGGCAGGGTGTGCAGCATACAGCCTGCGCCATACAGGGTGCCGCGGGCCAGCTTGCGGGCAACGTCTGCGGGTAGACCCTGCTCTACCCCGGCTTTTTCCAACAGTTCAGCCATTAGAAAAACATAGGCTGGACCACTGCCGGAAATGGCAGCAACGGAGTCGATCAGCCCTTCCTCTTCCACCCAGACGGTTTCCCCCACAGCTTTAAGCAGGGCATCACAATGGGCTTTTTGCGGAGCTGTTGCGTTGGGCGGGGCATATAGGCCGCTCATACCAGCGCCCAGTGCGCAGGGCGTGTTGGGCATGGAACGGATAATGACCGGGCAGGCCTTCGGGTTGGCTTGCAGGTAGACCTCATGCAGGCTGGCAATGGTGCGCCCCGCCATGACGGAAAGCAGGGTTGCCTGCCCGTAACGCTGGGCCAGTTCGGCCAGCACAGGGTTGGCCTTTTGCGGTTTGACCGCAACAATAATGACATCGGGCGTAAAATCGGCCGGAACATCCTGTATGGACCGCACAACCCGGTGGGGGGCGGGCAGGTCGGCCATATGGCGGTCAATAACAACGGAGGGGGCCAGACCAGCCTTTAGCCAGCCTTCCAGCATTGCGCCGCCCATTTTGCCACATCCGACAAGCAGAATGGAGGAAGGGGGGAAAGGTCAGTCATGTTCATGCTTCTCCATGACAATCCAGCATGGCCGAGGCCAGCGCATCCGCAGCACTTAGGCCGCCGGTAAGGAAAAAGCGCAAGGCCGGGTAAAAACGCTCACACTCGGTCAGGGCAATGTCGATCATGTCTTCAAAAATGTCGGTGGCGTTTTCCATGCCCCGCAGCAGCAGGGCGTGGCGGAACAGCAGAACGCCGTCTTCCGTATCCACACTAAAGTGGCCGACCCACACCTGCTCATTGGCCAGACCGATCAGCTCATACAGAGCCACGCGCATGTCCGGGCTTACGCGCAGGTCAAAGGCGCAGGTGAACAGTATGGTGCCCAACTCTGCCGACCACGAAAAAAATAATCCGTAGTCGCACCATCTGGCGGGGGCTTCCGCCGCCATTTCGGTTGGGGTGCAGCGGTCAAAGGTCCAGCCATGCCCGCCAATAACCTGTTCCATCAGGTCCAGCGGGTTGGTGGGGGGTACGGTAGAACCGGTTGTCAGGGCTGGCATGGCGTGACTCCCGTGCCTGCGGTCAAAAAACAAAAGCGGGACTGTAGGCGACCGTTCAGGCCTTAATGTGCGCTGTTATGGTGGCCACCGGTTACGTGCTGTTCCAGCGCTTCTACCCGTGCTTCCAGTTCCCTCAGGCGGCGTTCGGCATTTTCCTGACCAATACGGGCCTGCGCCGCCAACTCACGCATGACTTCAAATTCTTCGCGACGGACAACCTGCAGGCTGGTCAGCACCTCGTCCACACGGCTGCGGACAATGGCGTTCATTTCTTCACGCACTCCGGTCAGTGCGGATACGGCACCTCCGGCAACACCTGCAAGATCATCAAAAAAGCGCGGTTTGTCAGCCATGCGGGGGTCTCCAATCAATCCGTTACGAGCCGCCAACAGCCTGCTGCTGTCTGGCATAGCGCTCTTATGGTCCCGACTTTATAAAGAATAAAGGCGCAGCCGGACAGGGGCCAGACGAGGGTTTCCGTTTTTGCGCGCCAGTTTATCCTTTTGGCGCACATGTGGCTTTCGCTCACGCTCCATTGACCGGCTAGGGTCGCGTTCCCATTATTAAAGGTAACATGTTGAAAAAACGGTGCCGGGCGCAAACACATACAGGCCCGACAGGCACGGTGATATGGAGACGGAATTTAATGACTACAGGTTTGGCGGAGGCTTTTTACAAACCCCGCCTGAACGCCCGGTCCGGGGTAATGGCTGGGCGAGGGCGGCGTATGGCGCGGCCCGGTGTCGGTAACAGGATGGGGGAAGGGACGGCTGCATGAGTGAGCGCGATCCATATTCAGTATTGGGTATTTCCAAAACAGCCAGTCAGGACGATATCCGCAAGGCCTATCGCAAACTGGCAAAAAAATACCACCCGGACCTGAATCCGGGGGACAAAAAAGCCGAGGAAGAATTCAAGGCTCTCAATCAGGCCAACGATCTGCTGTCCGACGCGGATAAACGCGCCCGCTTTGACCGGGGTGAGATTGATGCCTCCGGGCAGGAGCGCCATCCCGGATTTGGAGCAGGCGGCTTTGGTGGCGGTGGGTTTGGCGGCGCTGGCGGGTTCCGCCCCGGCGGCCCGGGCATGGGCGGTTTTCAGGAAGAAGACCTGAGCGACCTGTTCGGCAGCATGTTTGGTGGCGGTGGGCGCGCGCGCCGTGCCGGGCCGCGCAAAGGGGCGGACCGGTCCTTCTCGCTCAATGTCAGTTTTCTGGATGCTGTTAACGGGGCCACATCGCGCGTGAACCTGCCCGATGGCGCCACGCTGGATGTGCGCATTCCGCCCGGTATGGAGGATGGCAAAGTCCTGCGTCTGCGCGGCAAGGGGATGCCCGGTGTACAGGGTGGTCCGCCGGGTGATGCGCTGATTACGGTCACCGTTTTGCCAGATGCGACCTTCACGCGTGAAGGGGATGACCTGCGGGAAACGCTGCCGGTAGATTTGAAAACGGCAGTGCTGGGTGGCCCCATTATGGTGCCCACGCCAACAGGTACGGTCAAAATGAACGTGCCTGCCGGGTCCGATACCGGCACCGTGCTGCGCCTGCGCGGCAAAGGTGTGCAGGCACACGGCAGTAAGGAAGCTGGCAACCTTTACGTTCGGCTGGAAGTCAAGGTTGGCAAGCCCGATGCGGCTTTAGAGGCTTTCCTCAAGGGTTGGACGCCCGAAGTCGCTAACGGGTAAAGCGCTGTTCCTCCCATACGCCACCGGTGCGGATGGGAGGAAAAACCCGGCGCAATGGCTGCTCAGGGGTCGTTACGGTACAGGGGAACTTCCACCTTGTGCCCATTGGTATTGGTAATCAGAATTTTTCCGGCATTGGGTGAGACCAGAGTCATGGTCATGGTTGTGTCATGCTCTGTTCCGGACCAGACGGAGCCGCTTTTTCGGCTCAGGCTAAACCGGCTTTCTCCAATGTTCACGGCGTAGATTTCGGGCACTGTCACCAGCAGTCTGGCTGCCGGGCCAAGTGCCTTGTTGCCAGCAACCGTAAAGGGCGGCACTTCGGCCCGCACGGTCCATGTGCCCATAAAGGTGGCGGTGGGGAAGTTGGTCTGGATCTGGGTGGAGGTCTCGGCAGATGGTGTTGTATGTGGCGCGGCCATTGCCGGAACTGCGGCCAGCCCCAGTAAGGCGGAAAAAAGAGAAAGATGTTTCATGTCTGCTTCCGTCGTAAAAAATCCTGTCTGGCCTATGTGGCGCGTTTGCGCGGGTGTCGTCCAGTGCTGGCAGCGAGAGGCTGGTGCCTGAATTGCTTGACGAAAAACCATGACAGGACCAAAAAAACAGTACCTTTTTCAGCCTGCATGAAAACCACGTGGAGAACAGCATCATGAGTGAGCAGGAAACACAAGGCGGTGTTGACGGAACTGCTCCTCTGCACGCTGAGCAGACGACGCAGGCTGATGCAGTAGCCGATGCGGCCAGCCAGACCAGCGCGAGCGTTCATTCACAAACGCATGAGGCGCTGGCGGAGCCGGTGCACGTGCTGCCCGCTACCCCGCCAGACAAGCCTGCGCCGGTCCAGCACCCTGTGGCCCCACCCGCAGCACGCGGGGATGGTATGTCTCTGAAGGAATTTGCCCAGATGGCGGGGGCGCTGGCCTTTGTGCTCTGTTTTGTCGCACTGGGGCTGCACGCCATTTATTACGCCGGGTATTAAGGCTTTGGCCGGTGGTTGCTCGGCCGACCTATTCGTGGCGGAGGGTAACCACCAGCACATCCCGGTAAGCGGGACGGTCCGGATCGACCGGCTGAACAGGGGTTACGCCGTGGTAAACCCTGTTGTCATTCACAACAGCCGTGTCCAGCGGGTCAGTCAGGGTAAAGCTGCCGACCTGCCTGTGGCTGAGGTCATGAATGGATGTCTCGCCCCGCGCTACGTTTTCCCGCCGGACCATGACAACAAACACCCAGTCCACACCGTCACGGTGTAGCCCTTCGGGGGTTGGGCATCCGTCCGTATCCGGCCGCGCTTCAATACGGAACTGGTGGATTTCCGTATGCCATGCGTTTGGCCTGCGTTCGGCAGGTGTCATGTCCGTAGCCACACGGAAGGCCAGATGTAGGATGGCCATAAGGGCGGGATGGTCGCCAATGGTGGGAAGAACAGGTTTGAACCAGCGTTCTATCCCTCCATTCAGGGTGTTGTAGTCTCGGCTCTGGTAGTGGGGCTGGTGCGGTTTGCGCGTTATCCCCCCTTCCGTCAGCGAGAAGGTGGCATAACGCCTGCGCCGGTAACGCCCGCCATCCGCCATGTAGCGGTCCACGCCCAGATCGTTCCAGCTTGCCGCAAACGCATCCCATCCGAGCAGACCATAGCTTTCCAGCACGGTCCGCATGGCCTTGGCCTGTAAAAAGGCAAAGCCTTCCTGCTCCAGCGGCCCTTCCATGGTCTGGATAATCGTGTCTGCAAGGGGCGCCGGAGAGGTGTGTTCGGACATGCAATGGGTCTCTTATTCGTGGGCCGGAGGCTGGGGAGCCTGCGGTTTGGCTGCGGGTTGTGGCTGCTGTGCAGGCTGGGCGGCAGGTGGTGCCAGAGCCGCATCGTCCTGCGGTCCGGCGGGCATGGCGTCCAGCGCCATATGGATGGGCACATTTGGCGGCGTGGTGGAGTAGCTGGTGGGTGTGTAGAACTTGACTCCCGCAGCAGCCATGCGCAGGGCAATGCGGCGGTAAAACTCGCGCTGGACCTTCCACTTCATCATCGGAGCGGTTTTGATGATACCAACCAGCACTGCGCCGTTCCCATCAGAGCTGTCCACGCCCAGATCGGTATAGTCAGAGAAGATCATGGGGCGGAAGGCTTCTTCCTTGCGCATATCCTCAATGGTTTTTTGCATGATCTTGACGACCTTGCCCGTGTCTTCGCTCAGATCCAGCGTCTGACGCACGATAATCTGGTTAAAGCCGCGCGCTGTGTTGGCGATGGAGGTCACGGAGGAGAACGGAATAATATGGAGGTCCCCATCAAATGACCGGACACGCAGGGTACGGATGGAGAGATGCTCCACCGTACCGGCAATGCCTCCCGTAGTCACCCAGTCCCCGACCTGAATGGCGTCTTCCGCCAGCATGAAAAAGCCGGTGATCACGTCTTTGACCAGACTTTGCGAACCAAAGGACAGGCCAACACCCAGAATACCAGCACCGGTCAGCAGTGGTGTCACGTTAATCCCGATCTGGGAGAGGGTAGTAACCGCCACGAAGATGATGATGACAGTCAGCAGCACCGTGCGAATAATGGGCAGCACGGTGCGGAGCCTTGCAGCCCGCGCCTCCTGCGCGCTGGCTGAATAGCGCGAGATCTGCTTGTTCAGAATACTGTTAACGGTCTCCCACGCAACGGCGGCAATGGTCATGCCTACCAGCAGGCAGGCAGCCGCGCCAACCAGCCGCAGCCCAAGGGCGGAGTGGAGGAAGAAGTCAAAGGTGGGAATGCTCCAGCTTTGAGCAACGCAGATTGCGGTGGTCAGGATAATGGCAAGAGTCATGATCTTGCGCACATACGGGTAGTAAAAATCTGCCCGCTTCTGCAGGTCCGGGTACTGCGCCTGCAAATCTGGCCCAACACGGAACAGACGGTCCTGCAAACCATAGAGCAGTAGCGCCATGATGCGGGACACGACCAGACACAGGAAGGTCAGCAGCGTGCCGTGCAGAATCCACTGGTAGCCGCCTTTAAGGTGAGCCGCCCAGACAAACCAGAGCGCCATGTCCAGAAACATGACAGGCACCCACCACAGGCGTGCCAGCGTGCCAGCAAATGCCCACAGCGCATTCTTGCGCAAACCCGGAGACGGCTGGAGCGCCCGGCCCACAATATGGCGGATACGCCAGATGAAGGCGGCAATAATCAGGTGCTGGACCAGCACCACGCCGCGCATCATGGCCTCCACACCCTGCGTGGCCAGATCAAACTCACGGCCAAGAATGGACAGGCAGATTACAATGGAAGGGGCTGCCACCAGCACGTTCCACCACCGCGTTAGCAGGCGGGCGGTATCATCCGGCATGGGAACAAGGCGGATGGCTGGGGAGCGGGGCACCAGAATGGTCTCAACAACCAAATACAGGCAGCGGGCAATGGCATAGGCGTTGACCAGTGTCAGCGCGACCGTGCGGGCCTGATCGGTGGATGTCAGGAACTCCGCGCCAAGGTAGCCAAGCAGCAGGCAGACAGCCACGGGCAGCAGCTTGAGCAGGAAGTGCATGGCATTGTAGGGCACACGAATAAGGTAACGCAGCACCTCGTTCCCGCGGCGCTGGTCTGTCTCACGCGTTTGGGTTGTGTCGGCCTCTGTTGCGGTGTCAGGGGCAGGGGCTGCCGCATCTACCTGCGTGTCAATTTCCTGATTCTGACTGGCGGTCTGACGTGCTTCGCGCGCTTCGGCCATTTTTTTAACGGCGGTCAGGGGCTTGCGCAGGCCAATGCTGGTTGCGCGTTCCGCCGCCAGTGCCAGCGCAATAATCAGCAGGGCGCGACCAAAGGAATCCAACAGGGACTGGCGTGATGCAGGGTCCTGAATTTCGTGGCGGAACCATTTGCCAACAGTGCCCAGATCCGTGAACAGACTGGTAAAGTTGTTGACGTATTCTGTGGCCGTATTGCCCAGATCATCCAGTTCCGAGTGGACGGAATTGTCGATGACGGCAGGCGTTGCTGAGTTGGCCGCAGGAGCTTTGGCAGGTGCGCTGGGGGCTGGGGGCAGCCCCTTGGCCATGAGCGAGAGCGTTTTTGTAAATTCGTCGCGTTTTTGCGGGTCATTCAGCACATTCAGCAGTTGCTGGGCATCCTGCTGGTTCAGACCGTTCGCCTGTACGGGGGCTGGTGTATCAGCAAAGGCAGATGTGTGGGGAAGAAGTCCCAAACCTAGTAAAAATAAAAGACAGCTTTTGACTATCCAGGAAAAAAAGAAATACCGGTCCCGTCTGTGTGCAGTCATTCCCTGCCTTGTCCTTTGCTGAACGCTCTGGGTTTTGCGCTATACGCCTGATGTTGCCATCAGGGTAGGAGGCAATTCTGGCCGTATCAAGACCAACAACCGGTTCAACTGTTATACAGGCAGGCAGGTTTGCTTAGTTATGCGGTGGGAAAGGGACAATCTGCGCTGGTTTTGTGTGCCGTAGCACCAGTGTGCCTGCAATCATGTCATGCAGGGCTTGCTTGCGCTGCGTGAACGCCACCATCAGCACCCCTATGTAAAGGAGCGGGAAGGACAAGCAGGCTTTGATAACAAACCGAAGCAGTGCGCGCAGATGAGAAATCTGCTCCCCCTTGAGCGTGACAACTTCCAATCGGCACAGCCGTTTGCCCGGCGTTGCTCGGTAGGAGGAGGCCTCGAACAGCACACAGTACAGCATGGGCAGCAGGGTCAGAACAATGCCAAACGTATGCCACTCCGACCCGGCATGAAGATGCGGGATGAGAATAGAGGCCGGGGTTGCATGGGGTAGCGACGTTGTGGCGATGTTGACCACATCCACTGTCTGGCTGGAACCATCGGGGATGGGAAGCTCCTCCCATTCCACATTGATTTTGGGACCTAAAAACAGACTGAGAATGCCCTCCGCCGTGCTGAGGATGAAGGCATCAATCAAAAACGCCCAGACCCGCCACCAAAAACCCGCGTAAACCCAAACACTGGGTTGCGGTAAGCCCCATGCGGCAGGGTCCTCAGGCAAGGGTTGCGGGGCGGCACCCCAGCCGGGTGGTGGCGTAATGGTGGGCATGGTCATAGCTCCCTGGTGTGCCGCGGGCAGGCAGATGATCGGTAAAAACGGAACACTCAGCTACGGTATGAGCCGTTAATGTCGATGTAGCCGTGTGTCAGGTCACAACTCCATGCGCGGGCCTTGCCGTTGCCTAGCCCTAGGTCCACCGCAATATCAATTTCCTGCCCCTTCATGTGGGCAACCACGGGTGTTTCGTCATACCCTTCGGTTACGGTCCCATCACGGGCAATGCAGACACCACCAATAGACACACTCAGCGTATCCCGGTCCGCTGGTTCACCGCATTTGCCAACAGCCATGACAACGCGGCCCCAGTTGGCATCTTCCCCCGCAACGGCGGTTTTAACCAGCGGAGAGTTGCCAATGGCCATGGCCACACGCCATGCGGACTCATCCGACACGGCACCGCTGACCGTAATGGTCATAAGCTTGGTTGCACCCTCTCCATCTCGAATGACCAGCAGGGCCAGTTCGCGCAGCAGGTCGTTCAGTGCGGTGCGGAAGTCAGCCAGAGCCGGGTCGTTCAGGGCATCTGCCGTGTCGGACACGGGGGCATTCCCCGCAGCACCCGTAGCAAACAGCAGAACCATGTCCGACGTGGATGTGTCTGAATCAACCGTGATGCAGTTGAAGGTTTGTTTAACACCCGCGCTCAACAGTGTTTGCAGAACAGAGGCGGGCAGGGCTGCATCCGTTGCCACAAAGGAGAGCATGGTGGCCATATCCGGCGCGACCATGCCGCTGCCCTTGGCCATGCCCTGAATAACCACATCGGTGCCATTGATCTGCGTTTTGCGGATGGCGGCCTTGGGGAAGGTGTCCGTGGTCATAATGCCGCGTGCGGCGGCCTCCCACCCAGTTTCGGACAGGGCGGCGTGCAGTGCGGGCAGGGCAGAGGTAATGCGCTCGGCTGGCAGGATTTCACCAATCACGCCGGTGGAGGCCAGATAGACCGCATCGGGTGTGCATCCGGCCACTTCGGCGGCGGCTTGTGCCGTGGCCTCGCATGTCTGGCGGCCTGCGCGACCGGTGAACACGTTTGCGTTACCAGCATTAACCACCAGTGCGCGGGCCTGCCCGGTGGGCAGAATGGCGCGGCACCAGTCCACCGGCGCGCCGGGGCATTTGGACTTGGTAAACACACCGGCAACCGTGGTGCCGGGCGCAAATTCGGCAAGGACCAGATCCGTCCGGCCCTTGTAGCGAATACCTGCCGCAATGGCGCCAAGCCTTACCCCGCGAACAATGCCAAGCTCAGGCATTGGCTGGGCAAGGGGAGAAACGGGGAGAGACTGCGCCATCTGGCGGTATCCTTGGTATTGAGGTCAGGCCCGGACCATACGGGTATGGCCGGGCCTGTTATCGGTTGGAGTGTGTTTTACTTTTTGGGTGCGGCAGCGCCAGCAGCGGGGGCATCTGGCAGCGGCTTGCCCGTGGTGGGGTCAAAGCGGACAATCTTTACGCCAGATGCGGCTTTTTCCACGGCTTCGCGCACATATTTCTGGATGAGGGCCTGACGGATCTTGTCACGCACTGCGTCCAGCGTGGGGGTCGGGTCGGTGCGTGTGTCCAGCACCTGAATAACGTGGAAGCCATACTGGCTCTGCACCGGCTTAGAGCTGATTTCGCCCTTCTTCATGGAGAAAGCGGCATCGGAGAAGGCGGGGATCATGTCACCCTTTTTGAACCAACCAAGGTCGCCACCGTTCTGTGCGGCGCTGCCCTTGTCGGTCGAGACTTCGGCTGCCAGCTTGCCAAAGTCCGCGCCAGCCTTCAGCTTTTTGATAACGTCGTTGGCTTCGGCTTCGGTCTTGACCAGAATATGACGAGCGTGAACTTCCTGCTCGGCCGGTTTGCCCACGTAGTTTTCGTTATAATACTGCTTGATGGACTCATCGGACAGGTGGGGCATCACCTGCTGGGACAGCCACGCATTCTGGAGCGCGTTGTCGGATGCCGTCTGCATCAGCTTCTGGGTGTCAGGCTTTTTGTCCAGCCCTTCCTTCTGCGCAGCAATCAGAATGGCCTTCTGGTCTGCCAGCTGGTTGACCAGCATGGGGTAGATCAGGGTCGGGGGGAGCTGGCGCATCTGCGGTGGCATGGTGCCCATGGCGTTCTGCACATCGGCAACGGTGATTTTCTCACCATTAACGGTGGCGACAACCGTGTTCGGGTCCGAGGGCGTAGCAGGCGCTGTGGAGGCCGCCGGTGCCGGAGCCGCCGCAAAAGAGGGAGCACACAGCATGGAGGAACCGAGCAGGGCAGTAGCTGCCAACCCGAACGCGTAGGGAATAAACCGCATAGGACAAAACCTTAAAGTCGGTAAAAAACAGTTCGATATGTATGAAGGAGGCTACCCGCCCCGGCAACCCCTGTTTCGTTCGTATATGGCGGCCCGGCGGTAAGCTTGGTTGACCGAACCCCTGCCCGGTCCTATTTTGCAGGGCAAGCCACGCAAAATGCCTGTGTCTTTCACCCTGTCCCGCTCCATTTTTGCGGGATGATGCAGGGCGGGGGGCAGGGCTGCACTGTTCTGGAAAGGTGTTCATGCTTTCTCGCTTCGTCCGCGCCCTGTTCGGCACAGCCAATGACCGGACGCTCAAGGCATTCCAGCGCCGTGTGTCGGAAATTAACGCCCTGGAGCCGCAGATGCAGGCTCTGGATGATGCTGCTTTGGCAGCCAAAACCGTAGAGTTCAGGGATAGGCTGGCCAAAGGCGCCACCCTTGACGACCTGCTGCCCGAGGCTTTTGCCGTCACGCGTGAGGCATCGCGCCGTGTGCTGGGTATGCGCCACTTTGACGTGCAGCTTATTGGCGGCATGGTCCTGCATTCCGGCCGCATTGCGGAAATGCGCACGGGTGAGGGCAAAACGCTAGTGGCAACACTGGCTGTGTATCTGAGCGCCCTTTCTGGCAAAGGTGTGCATGTGGTCACGGTCAATGACTATCTTGCATCGCGCGATGCGGCGGAAATGGGGCAGCTCTATACTTTTCTGGGGCTGACCACCGGCGTTATCGTGCCCAACATGCCTGATGAGCAGCGCCGTCAGGCATATGCCGCGGACATTACCTACGGCACGAACAACGAGTTCGGGTTCGACTACCTGCGTGACAACATGAAGTACCAGCTGAACGAAATGGTTCAGCGGCCCTTCCACCACGCTATTGTGGATGAGGTGGACTCCATCCTGATTGATGAGGCGCGGACACCCCTCATCATTTCCGGTCCGGCGGAAGACAGTTCCGACCTGTACCGTGCGGTGGACAGTGTTGTGGCCCAGCTGGTGCAGGACCCGGCGACTTACGAAAAAGACGAAAAATTCCGCACCGTCATTCTGACCGATGCAGGCTCCGACACGGTCGAACACCTGCTGCGGGAGGCCGGCGTGCTGGATGAGGGTGGGCTGTATGACCTGCACCACGTCGCCGTAGTGCACCATGTGCAGCAGTCTCTGCGGGCCCACACCCTGTTCTCGCGTGATGTGGATTACATCGTGCGTGACGGCAAGGTTGTGATTATTGATGAATTTACCGGCCGCATGATGGAAGGCCGCCGGTATTCCGATGGCCTGCATCAGGCGCTCGAAGCCAAGGAACATGTGGAAGTCCAGCAGGAAAACCAGACGCTGGCCTCCATTACCTTTCAGAACTTCTTCCGTCTGTATCCCCGTCTTTCGGGCATGACCGGCACCGCCATGACGGAAGCCGACGAATTTGCCGAAATCTATAATCTGGACGTTGTGGCCATCCCCACCAACCGCCCGGTGGCCCGTAAGGATGAAGACGACGAAATTTATCTTACAGAGGGCGAAAAATTTGCCGCTGTCGTCAAGCTCATCCGCGAGGTGCATCAGCGCCAGCAGCCTATTCTGGTTGGCACCACCTCGATTGAGAAGAGCGAGGCCCTGTCCGCTCTGCTCAAGCGGGAGGGTATTCCTCACCATGTGCTGAACGCCCGCTTCCATGAGATGGAAGCCAAGATTGTGGCGCAGGCCGGTGCTCCGGGGGCCATTACCATTGCCACTAACATGGCTGGCCGTGGCACGGACATCAAACTGGGCGGCAATGTGGAAATGCTGATCGCCCAGCAGCTTGGCGATATGGAAGACACGCCCGAACGGGCCGCGGCTGAGCAGGAAATCCGTGACCGCGTAACGCGTGACCACGCCATTGTGCGCGAGGCAGGCGGCCTGTACGTGATCGGCACCGAACGGCACGAAAGCCGACGGATCGACAACCAGTTGCGCGGCCGCGCTGGACGTCAGGGTGATCCGGGCAACTCCAAATTCTTCATCTCGCTTCAGGATGATCTGATGCGGATCTTTGGGTCCGACCGTATGAGCGGTATGTTCCAGAAGATGGGGATGCAGGAAGGCGAGGCCATTGTTCATCCGTGGCTGAGCAAGGCGCTGGAACGGGCGCAGAAAAAGGTCGAAGCCCGCAACTTCGACATGCGCAAGAACACGCTCAAATATGATGACGTGATGAACGACCAGCGTAAGGAAGTTTACGCCCAGCGGCGTGAATTCATGGCGCTGGATGATGTGTCCAGCACTGTGGCCGACGCGCAGGATGATGTTATCGATACGCTGGTGGCCCGCCATATCCCCGAAAAATCCTTTGCCGAGCAGTGGGATGTTGAGGGGCTGACCCAGCAGGTCCACAAGGTGTTCGGTCTTGACCTGCCGATTGCCGACTGGGCGCGTGAAGATGGGATGGACGCAGAGAGCGTGGCCGACCGGATTAGCCAGGCCGTTACCCAGTCTCAGGCCGCACGGGCCGCCAATATTGGCCCCGACCTGATGCGGTTTATTGAAAAGCAGATCCTGCTCACAACCTACGATGCGGTGTGGAAAGAACACCTGCACGCGCTTGACCAGCTCCGTCAGGGCATTGGCCTGCGCGCGTATGGGCAGAAAGATCCGCTGAACGAATACAAGCATGAAGCCTTCCAGCTCTTTACCTTCATGCTTGAGGAAATGCGTCAGCGTGTTGCATCGCTGATGGCGCATGTGGAGGTTTCGCCTCCGCCGATGGAAGACCCGTTTGCAGATACGGCGGCCATTCATGCCGACCCGGAAGTTGCAGGGTATGCCTCAGAACCGGGCACCGGGCTTACGCCGGGTGCTGCGCCGGAAATGGCCGCGCCCATCGGCGGCAGCGCCATTATGCCGGATGATCCGTCCAGCTGGGGAGAAACCCCCCGCAACGCACCCTGCCCATGCGGATCGGGTAAAAAATACAAGCATTGCCACGGGCAGCTAGGCTGAATACGGCCCGCCCGATGGCAGGACAGGTAAGGTAAGGAATATGGCTGGTCATTCCCAGTTCAAGAACATCATGCACCGCAAGGGTGCGCAGGACGCCAAGCGCGCCAAGCAGTTTGGCAAGATCATTCGTGAGCTGACCGTGGCCACACGGTCCGGCCTGCCCGACCCCAGCGCTAACCCCCGTTTGCGTGCTGCTATTGTGGCTGCGCGTGACGTGAACATGCCCAAGGACACCATTGAGCGTGCGATCAAAAAGGCATCGGGTGGCGCTGGTGGCGATGACTACGTGGAAATGCGCTACGAGGGCTACGGCCCCGCAGGTGTGGCGGTTATTGTGGAAGCCCTGACGGACAACCGCAACCGCACCGCGTCTGAAGTGCGGGCAGCATTTTCCAAATGCGGTGGCTCCATGGGGGAAACCAATTCCGTCTCCTTCATGTTCCGCAGGCTTGGCGTCATTACCTATCCTGCATCCGTTGCATCTGAAGATGATATGCTGGAAGCGGCTATTGAGGCCGGGGCCGAAAACGTGGTTTCCACCGAAGCCGGGCACGAGATCACGTGCGAGGTCGAATCCTTCTTTGCAGTCAAGGATGCGCTGGAAGCCCGGTTTGGTGAGGCCGAAAGTGGCAAGCTGGACTGGCGTCCCGAAAACACCGTGACGCTGGATGAGGAAAAGGCCCGCAGCCTGTTCAAGTTCCTTGATGTTCTGGAAGACAATGATGACGTCCAGAACGTTTATGCCAACTTTGACCTGCCGGATGATCTGGCGGAAAAACTGTCGGCCTGATTGTGGTACGTCTGCTCGGCATTGATCCCGGCCTGCGTTTTACAGGGTGGGGCGTGATCGATGTCGAGGGCAACAGGCTCCGGCATGTGGAAAATGGCGTTATCGCCACCAATAGTGCGGACAGCGTGCCAGACAGGCTGAAGGTCCTGCACGATAACCTGCATTGGCTGATAGAACGCCTTCAGCCCGCAGAAGCCGCAGTGGAAGAAACCTACGTTAACCGCAACGGTGCTGCCACGCTCAAGCTGGGTTATGCCCGCGGCGTGGCCCTGCTGGCTCCGGCCCTTGCTGGCCTGAGTGTGGCTGAATATGGCGCGCTGGCGGTTAAAAAGGCGGTGGTTGGCACGGGTTCAGCCGATAAAAAACAGGTGGAAAT
This sequence comes from Acetobacter ghanensis, assembly GCF_001499675.1. NCBI lineage: Bacteria > Pseudomonadati > Pseudomonadota > Alphaproteobacteria > Acetobacterales > Acetobacteraceae > Acetobacter > Acetobacter ghanensis. The sequence goes on along the minus strand of NZ_LN609302.1, from coordinate 364,737 downwards.
GATGGTGCGCCGGCTGCTGCCGGGGGTAGAGGTTATTCGGGCCGATGCGTCGGACGCATTGGCCGTTGCCATCTGCCACGCACACCACAGGGCAAGTGCCCGCCACATTGCAGCCGGAGTCAGAATGGCATGATTGCGTTTTTATGCGGGCTGGTCATTCAGGTGGATCTGGGCAGTTGTGTGGTGGATGTGAACGGGGTGGGCTATCTGGTTGCCGCCTCCACCCGTACTCTGGCAGCCCTGCCAAACCCGCCTGAAAAAGCCCGGATTCTGATCGAAACCGTGGTGCGTGAGGATGCCATCCTGCTCTACGGTTTTTCCGAAAGTGCGGAGCGGGAGTGGTTTCGTCTGCTTACGGGTGTGCAGGGGGTTGGGGCCAAGGTGGCGCTGGGTATTCTGTCCGCCCTTTCTGCTGGTGAGCTGGTTGCCGCACTGACCACGGCCGATAAGGCCACCCTTATGCGTGCCCCCGGTGTGGGTGGCCGCCTTGCCGAACGGATATTGACCGAACTGCGTGACAAGGCAGGTAAAATGCCCGGCAGCAAGGGCGGCTTTAGTGTGCCGGTTATGGCGACCCCCGTTGGCAGCATTGAGGCCGACGCCCTTATGGCGCTTGCAGGGCTTGGGTTCCGCCGTATGGAGGCAGCCCCCGTTGTGCGCCGCATTATGGAAGCCAGTGGGCCTGACGCCACGCTGGACACGGTGCTGCGTGACAGCCTGAAGGATCTGGCGCGATGACTCCGGAATTTACCCCTGAACGGGAGATTGATGCCTCCCGTCAGAGCGAGGATGTTGGCGAGGCCGCCTTACGGCCCCAGACACTGTCCGACTTTACGGGGCAGAAGGCCAGTCGTGAAAACCTGTCCGTTTTCATTCATGCCGCCAGGAACAGGGGCGAGGCGCTGGACCATGTGCTGCTGCATGGCCCGCCGGGCTTGGGCAAAACCACACTGGCCCAGATTGTATCGCGCGAACTGGGGGTAGGCTTCCGCGCTACATCCGGCCCGGTTATCCAGCGTGCGGGCGATCTGGCGGCTATCCTGACCAACCTGCAACCGCGTGACGTGCTGTTTATTGACGAAATCCATCGCCTCCAGCCCGCGATTGAGGAAATTCTCTACCCTGCGATGGAGGATTTCCAGCTAGATCTGATTATTGGGGAAGGCCCGGCAGCCCGTTCCGTCAGGATTGACCTGCCCCCCTTTACGCTGGTGGCCGCCACAACCCGTGCAGGACTTCTGGCCACGCCTTTGCGCGACCGTTTTGGTATTCCGCTCCGGCTGGTGTTTTACACGCCGGAGGAACTCTCGCGCATTGTGGCGCGTGGGGCGGAAAAGCTGGGTTTTGCACTGTCTGCCGCTGGTGCCATGGAAATAGCACGCCGCTCCCGTGGTACCCCCCGTATTGCCGGGCGACTGCTGCGCCGGGTGCGTGACTTTGCCTCCCTTTCCGTGCCCGAAGGGCAGGTGGTCGAGGTGGACGTGGCCGATGCCGCCCTGACCCGCCTGGAGGTGGACGCGCTGGGGCTGGATGGCATGGACCGGCGTTACCTGCGGCGCATAGCCGAGTACCATCACGGTGGCCCGGTGGGAGTGGAAACGCTGGCGGCAGCACTGGCCGAATCGCGCGATACTCTTGAAGATGTGATTGAACCTTTTCTTATTCAGGAAGGGCTGGTCCTGCGCACCAGCCGTGGCCGCGTACTGGGCGAGCGTGGCTGGCTGCATCTAGGCTTGACGCCCCCACCCCGGCCTGAAAACACTGCCGGACCCCAGATGGACTTTCTGGCGGATGATGAGGAAGCTCCATGAGCAGCCACTCGATAGATTTTCGCGTTTATTATGAAGATACGGATGCAGGCGGCATCGTTTACCATGCCCGCTATCTGGCCTTTGCCGAACGGGCCAGAACCGAGGCCATTCGCAGTTGCGGTATGCCTGCCTCGGGCCTTTTGCATGATTACGGGCTGGTCTTTGTGGTGCATGACGCCAAACTGACCTACCGCATGCCCTTGCGGCTGGATGATGTGCTGACCGTAACAACACGGCTGACATCCCTGCGGGCCGCAAGCTGCCGGCTGGAACAGATTATAACTCGTGGGGACGATGTTTCGGCTGAGGTGGACGTAGGGCTGGCATGTGTGCGTGCAGCAGATGGGCGTCCTGCCCGATTTCCGCCTTTATGGCATGATCTTCTGACCCGGTTGGCACCAAAGGACTAAAAGCGCCTCTTCTGCTTTTTTACGGAAAACAGTAAGAAGCAGCAGTGTTGGGCCGTGAGGAATCTCGCCCGAGTCGGAGACTGGTGGCCCGCAACGGGTGCAGAGGCAGGAGGCATTATTGGATCGTGCGGTTGATGCGGCAAATCTCGGCGTGAGCGCGGCGGGAGACCTGTCGGTTTGGGCGTTGTTTATGAACGCCTCGCTTGTGGTCAAGCTGGTCATGCTGGGGCTGCTTTTGTGCTCCATCATGGTCTGGGCCATTATTATCGACAAGTTTGTAACAATTCGGCGGATCAACCGCGCGGCTTCTGGGTTTGAGGACCGGTTCTGGTCCGGTGGCAGCCTTGATGACCTGTACGAAAGCGATGGTGCAAAACCCGTAAGCCCGATGGCCGCCGTGTTTGGTGCTGCCATGGGTGAATGGCGGCGTTCAGCCCGTATTCCCGGTGTGGATCTGGTGCGAGGCGGGGTCAAGGAGCGCGTGGACCGCGCCATTGGCATTACCATCACGCGGGAGATGGATCGCCTGCGCCGCTGGGTGATTTTTCTGGCAACCGTGGGGCCGGTGGCACCGTTTGTCGGGTTGTTCGGTACGGTGTGGGGGATCATGCACTCCTTCAGCTCCATTGCGGCTGAACACAACACCAATCTGAGCGTTGTGGCCCCCGGTATTTCGGAAGCGCTGTTTGCAACGGCCATTGGCCTGCTGACCGCTATTCCCGCTTATGTCGCCTACAACGTTGTCAGCAACAGTCTGGACCTGTTTGAAGACCGTCTGGAAGGATTTGGCACCGAATTTGCGGCCATTCTCTCCCGCCAGTCTGAAGAAAGGGTCTGAGCATGGCCATGCCGTCTGGAGGGAGCCGTCGCCGCCGCAGGCGTCCGATGGCCGACATCAACGTGACCCCCATGGTGGACGTCATGCTGGTGCTGCTGATCATCTTCATGGTCACATCTCCCATGATGACCAGCGGCGTGAATGTTGACCTGCCCAAAACCGATGCGCGGCCGGTCAACTCGGACAACAAGCCGATTACGGTATCCATCAAGGCTGATGGCAGCCTTTACCTGGGGGATACGCCTGTTACCACGGACCAGCTTGTGGCCCAGCTCAAAGCCGCAGCGAACAATGACTCCGAACACCGCATCTTTGTGCGGGGGGATGCCCACATAGATTATGGGCAGGTCATGCAGGTCATGGGGCAGATTACCGCAGGTGGATTTACGCATGTGGCTCTGCTGGCGCAGCAACCCGCCAGCGCCGGGCAATAAGCCATCCGGTCGGGTGGAGAGGTACGAATACGATGCCCATGGCACGGCCACGCCGGTCTGATCAGGTCCTGCTCAGGCGGTCCCTTTATGTGTCTGGTGCGGCGCATATCGCGGCACTGGTGGCACTGCTGATCTCTCTGCCAACACCGCGGCCGCCGGAAGAACCGCCGCAGCCGACGGTGGAGATGGAGTTCGAACCATCGGACGCGCAGGATGGTGGGCCATCCGCTAAGGCGGAAAAGCCTGCGGAAGAGCCGCGTCCGCCAGCCCCTGCCGTGCAGGACGCACCCCCTACGCCAGAACCGCCCAAGGATGTGCCGAACGAGGAGCCTCCTCCGCCTCCTCCACCGCCGCAGCCTGTGCCACCCCCGCCCCAGACCGAGGCGGAGCCGCTGCCGGATGTGCCCTTGCCACCCAAGGCGGAGGAACCCTCGCCAGAGGCCGTTAAAACGCCTCCGTCCCCTCCTGCGCCGGTCAAGCCCTCACCCAGTGTGGCTCCGCCATCCCCCATGACGCAGCAGACGGATACGCTGCCCGATACGGTGGTGCCATCGCACATTACGCAGCCTAACAAGGCCAAGAAGAGCGAGCCTGACACCCATTCGCTGCTGGAAACGCTGGATACCTTCCGCTCGGACCAGAAGCAGACACACGCACCCAAAGCCCGCGCCAACCCGCAGGCCGGGGGAGCGCCCAATGGGGGTGGGTCGCCTGTTGGCAGTAACATTACGGGCAGCCTGAGCGTTGGGCAGCAGAAGGCCATAGGGGCATCCGTCCGGCGTTGCTATTCGGAAGATACGGCAGCCAAGGACTACGCCAGCTTTGTGGCCCATCTGGTGGTGACTGTGGACGCAACGGGCGAGGCACGCATTGTGCAGTTCGCGCCGGAAACACAGGCCCGTATGAACGCGGATGCATCTTACCGCGCACTGGCGGAGCGCGCACGGGCAGCCGTGCTGAGCCCCACATGCGCCAAACTGCCCATTCCCGAGGAGCTGCTTGGCCAGCCCCGGCAACTCAAATTTGTCTTCAGGCCTTAAAAGCAGGCCACACGGAGGAAAACACATGTTGATGAGTACCCGGCCTCTTATCTCTGATCAGGACGCAGATGCTCTGGTGGGCGCGCTGCGCCGCCGGACCCTGCTTGGTGCCAGCGTTGCCGCAGGGGGCATTATGGCCACGCCGCTGGCCGCCTTTGCTGCTTCTGCCGCGCCAGAGGCGGAAATTACGGTTGACCAGGCCCGTACGGCCCCCATTCCCATTATCATCCCCGATTTTGGTGGGGGGCTTGGGCAGCAAATGGCGGAGGTGCTGACCAACGACCTCAACAACACTGGTCTGTTTAAGGTCATTCCCGGTGCGTCCACTGCGGCCAAGCCGGACTTTGCCACGGCCAAGGGGCTTGGGGCCCATGCGCAGGTTACTGGCAGCGTTGCAGGAAGCGGCGCGTCCGTGCGGGTGGAAATCCGCCTGTGGGATGTGCTGACCCAGCAGCAGATTCAGGGCACGGCCTATACCACGTCCGCTGCCAACTGGCGGCGTATCGCCCATATTGTAGGGGACGTGATTTACGAACGGATGCTGGGTGAGAAAGGGTATTTTGATACCCGTATCGCCTTTATCTCCCGTTCCGGGCCGCGTGGGCACCAGCGCACACGGCTGGCCATCATGGATCAGGACGGTGCCAATGCCCGTATGCTGACGGCAGGGAATTGGCTGACGCTGACGCCGCGCTTCAGCCCTGCCAAGGACCAGATCGCCTTTATGTCCTACGCCAATAACCGGCCACGGGTGTATCTGTTTGACCTCAATACCGGTCGGCAGCAGATTCTGGGGGATTTCCAAGGCATTTCGTTCGCCCCGCGCTTTTCTCCCGATGGGCGTTCGGTCCTGTTGTCTGTTACCCGCAATGGTGGGTCTGACCTGTATTCGGTCGATCTGGCCTCGGGCGCGCGCAGGCAGCTGACGGCCTCGGGCGCGATTGACACTAGCCCGTGTTACAGCCCGGATAGCTCCAAGATCGTGTTCAACTCAGACCGAGGCGGCAGCCCGCAGCTTTACATCATGCCTGCTGGTGGTGGGACCGCGCAGCGTATCTCCTACGGTCAGGGCACCTACGGTTCACCCGTATGGTCCCCCCGTGGGGATCTGATTGCCTTTACCCGTATTGCAGGGGGTATGTTCTCGCTTGGGGTTATGCAGCCTGATGGGTCTGGTGAGCGGATTATGACCGAAGGCTTTACGGTGGAAAGTCCGAGCTTCTGCCCCAACGGGCGTGTGCTGGCCTATTGCCGCCAGAGCCGCGCCGGCGCGGGTGGGAGCGGGTTTAGCTCCACCATCGGCATGGTTGATATTACGGGCTTCAATGACCGTGTTCTGCCTACGCCGGAAGGGGCATCTGACCCGGCATGGTCCCCCCTGAATGGGTGATGGATTATTCTCCCGCCCAGTGTTTGGGCGGGAGAAGTTTTCATAATTTCGCCGTAATTTTCTTTATAATTTCGCAAAATGGGCCTAGTGTGCGTAAGGCTGGAGTGTGTTGTTTGGGTATCAGTCAAGGTATGGCTGATATGAGAAACAGAGAACACGCTTGACCGGTCGCTAAAGCTATGGCTTACGGCGAAATGGTCTCCAAAATTCGTCGGCTCTTCGAAGGGTTCGGAGGGGAGCAGAAGAATACGCGGGGATACAAGGTTATTAACTTCTTTTCTCCGAATAGCCCTATGGCTAATTCTCAGGATCCGACACATGAGACTGAAAGTTGTTGCTGCGCTTGGTATGGTTGCTCTTCTGTCAGCCTGTGCGCACGAAAATGCAAACACAGGTGCTTCCACCGGCGCGGCTGTTCAGCCGTCTGGCCCGGTGCCGGGCAGCGAAGCTGACTTGGTCGCCAACGTAGGGGACCGCGTATTTTACGACCTGAACAAGAGCGGCCTGAGCGAAGACGCCAAGGCAACCCTGCAGAAGCAGGCCGACTGGCTGGCCAAGTATCCGCAGGTGAACGTTGAAGTTGCAGGCAACTGCGATGACCGCGGCACCGAAGAATATAACATTGCTCTGGGTCAGCGCCGTGCAAACGCTGCACGCGACTACCTGGTGGCCAAAGGTGTGACCTCTTCGCGTATTTCCACCATCTCTTACGGCAAAGACCGTCCCACGGCTCTGGGTGACAACGAAGAAGCTTGGGCTCAGAACCGTAACGCCATTACGGCTGTGAAGTAAGGTTTTCAGACTTTTCTGAAATCTGACTGATCAAGCGGAACAGGCCGGGCCCAAAAAGCCCGGCCTGTTTTGTATTTCGTGTCTTGTTTTGCGGGAAGGAATGATGGAATTCTTGCCCGTCTTTTATGGATGGGGTGAGGTTCTAATGAAGTCCCGGATTCAAGCAGTACGCGTTGTCCGCCATGGTCTGGTGCTTTCGGGGCTGGCCGCGGTGCTTATGGGCACCGCTAGCCCGGTCGGTCACGCACAGGACGTTACAAGCCGGGAAGGCATTGCCCTGCAAAACCAGATTCTGGCGCTCAAACAGAGCATGAGCCAGATGCAGGCGTCTCAGGCAGACGGGGGAGCGCTGCCGCCTCCATCCGCCACGCCGTCCTCCTCGTCCTCTGCCAATGGGGACCTTGTGTCCCAGTTGCTGGACCGGGTGAACACGCTGGAACAGCAGCAGCGCGACATGCGTGGCGAAATTGACCAGCTGACTAACGATTTGCAGCAAAAAACGGCAGCCCTGTCCAAGCAGATGGCGGATAGCCAGTTTGCAGCACAGGCCGGTGCGGCTGGTGCAGGGGCTGCTGCCCCCGCAGCAGCAGCGGCAGATACGGCAGCAGCACGCCCCACAACGCCGGATGCCTTGTTGAGTGCAGGTAAAGCCGCTCTGCAGAAGCGTGATTATGACACCGCGCATGACAATGCAGAGGCAGCGCTTAAAAGTGCCAAGGGGGCGTTCCGCGTGGATGCCCAGTTCCTTCTGGCGCAGTCGCTCGCTGGGCAAAAGCAGTATCGCCAGTCTGCCGTGGCCTATTACGACGCCTATCGCCAGTCTCCCAAAAGTGCGCGGGCGCCCGATGCCCTGCTGGGCGTTACCGCCTCCCTGCTGGCGTTGGGGGACAAAAAGTCTGCGTGTGAGGCGCTGGGTAAGCTGAACAACGAATTTCCTTCCCCCGCACCGCGTGTGGCCCATGCTGCGGAAATTTATGGGCGTAAGGGCGGCTGTAGCTGATGCCTTTTGGTTGCTGGGGGTAAGAATATTCCGGTTCTGTTTGCTCATCGGCCGGTTTTTTCGGACCAGCCGGTCTCGCCGGAATGGTTTGCAGCGGTTTTGCAAAGCCTTGGCCCCTGGGTAGAGGATAGTCCGGGCCAGGCGCCTGTTGCCCTTGCTGTTTCCGGTGGGGGGGACAGTCTGGCCCTTGCCTGGCTGGCCCGGCGCTGGCGCAGGAATTTGCTGGCTCTTGTCGTGGACCACGGATTACGGCCAGAATCCGCAGCCGAAGCGCAGCTTACGCTGGAACGTCTGGCCCATATGGATGTGCCGGCCCGGCTGATTACCCTAACAGATCTGGCAAAAGGTCCTGCCATAGCGGCGCGTGCACGCACGGCCCGCTATGCCCGTATGGTGGAAGCCTGCCAGCAGGCAGGTTGCGTGGACCTCCTGCTTGGCCATCAGGCCGATGATCAGGCCGAGACGGCATGGATGCGATCCAACGCAGGCAGCGGGCCGGATGGTCTGGCGGCTATGGGGTGGATCAGCCACACCCCGGATGTCCGGCTTGTGCGGCCTCTGCTTGGGGTCTCCCGCGCAGCCTTACGCAATACGTTACGCAAGGCCGGGCAGGCGTGGGTGGATGACCCATCTAATCTGGATATGAAAGCCGAGCGTGTGCGTGTGCGCTTTGCCCTGCATGAGGGTGGGCTGTCCGAACAGTTCTGGTGTCTTGCCATGGATGCCGGGTGGCAGCGTATGGAGCGGGACAAGGCCAATGCGGCCAGTTTGGCGCGGACTTGTGCGTTTTATCCGCAAGGCTGGGTCGGGCTGGGGGCTGCGTTGCCAGAACCGGCTGTTCTTTCGGCCGTCATCCGCACGGTGGGGGGGCTGCGCTACCCTCCGGCACCTGCTGCCGTAGAGCGGGTGTGCAAAAAGGGGGAGGCAGCCACTCTGGCGGGCACCCGTCTTGTCAGATGGCGGGATGAGTGGTTTCTCATTCGGGAGCAGGCCGGGGTTGCGGCTCCGGTTGCGGCCAGCCCCGGCGTTGTGTGGGATGGCCGCTTTGTGCTGCATGCCCCTTCTGCCCTGTTGCGTTGCGGGGTATATGTTGGGGCGGCAGGTTATGGGTTGCCTCGTAAGACCCGTGGCGGATGGCCCGCCCTGTTCTGCGCGGGGCTGCCAGCCTTATGGTGGCAGGGGCAACTGGTTTGCGTGCCGCATCTGGGCTGGAGTCTTTCAGCCGACTGGGATGGTGCTTTTTTTGATTTCAGACCGCCTGTTCCCGCAACCGGAATGGGTGTGTACGGGTGCAAAAAAGTACACAACAAGGACTATGTGGGACCCGTGGGCTAGGAAAACGGTTCAGGCATCCCATTTATAAGAGCAAAGGTTGCTTTTTTCCCCGGGCGCCGGGCAAGATGGCAGGACACTCCGGCGCTTTACGCACTAGAAGTATGGACACTCGGGCAAGATGAACAATTTAGGTCGCAATCTGGCGCTTTGGGTCAGCATTATCCTGCTGCTGCTGTTACTTGTGAACATGTTCCAGCCGGGCACGGCGCAGCATGCCGCCCAGCAGTTGGCATATTCCGATTTCGTGGCGGATATTGATTCCGGGCATGTGCGGTCTGTTGTCATGCAGAACCACAATATTTCCGGCACGCTGACCGATGGCACAGCGTTTGAGACCTACGCGCCCATGGACCCCTCCCTTGTCTCGCGCATGGTGGGCAAAGGGGTCGAGGTTGTGGCCAAGCCGCTGGAGCAGGATGGTAGCCCGCTGCTGCGCTACTTCCTGAACTCCCTGCCCATTATCCTGCTGGTAGCGGCATGGCTGTTTATGATGCGCCAGATGCAGGGGGCCGGTGGCCGCGCCATGGGCTTTGGCAAGTCTCGTGCCAAGATGCTGACCGAAAAGCACGGCCGCGTGACGTTTGAAGACGTCGCTGGCATTGATGAAGCCAAGGGCGAGTTGCAGGAAATCGTGGATTTCCTCAAGGACCCGCAGAAGTTTACGCGTCTGGGCGGTAAAATTCCCAAAGGTGTGCTGCTGGTTGGCCCGCCCGGCACGGGTAAGACCCTGCTGGCCCGCGCCATTGCGGGTGAGGCCAATGTGCCCTTCTTCACCATCTCCGGTTCCGACTTTGTGGAAATGTTTGTCGGTGTTGGTGCCTCCCGCGTGCGGGATATGTTCGAGCAGGGCAAAAAGTCCGCACCGTGCATTATCTTCATTGACGAAATCGACGCCGTTGGCCGCCACCGTGGTGCAGGCATGGGCGGCGGTAACGATGAGCGCGAACAGACCCTGAACCAGATGCTGGTGGAAATGGATGGCTTTGAAAGCAATGAGGGTGTGATCCTGATTGCCGCCACCAACCGCCCGGATGTGCTGGACCCCGCATTGCTGCGTCCCGGCCGGTTTGACCGGCAGGTTGTGGTGCCGAACCCCGACGTTAGCGGGCGTGAGAAAATCCTGCGGGTGCATATGCGCAAGGTGCCTCTGGCATCCGATGTGGACCCGCGCATTATTGCCCGTGGCACCCCCGGTTTTTCTGGCGCGGATCTGGCCAATCTGGTTAACGAAGCCGCTCTGTCCGCCGCGCGCCTTGGCCGCCGCACGGTGTCTATGCGTGAATTTGAAGACGCCAAGGACAAGGTGCTGATGGGTGTGGAACGTCGCTCGCTGGTGATGAGTGAGGACGAGAAAAAGCGCACTGCTTACCATGAGGCCGGGCACGCCATTACGGCCGTGCTGGTTCCGGAGAGCGAACCTATCCATAAGGCGACCATTATTCCGCGTGGTCGCGCGTTGGGTATGGTCATGCGTCTGCCAGAAGATGACCGGCTTTCCATGAGCAAGAAGAACGCCATCGCGCATCTGGTTGTGGCCATGGGCGGGCGTGTTGCGGAAGAAGTGATCTACGGGAAGGACAACATCTGCAACGGCGCTATGGGGGACATTAAAATGGCAACCCGCGTGGCCCGCAGCATGGTGACCGAATGGGGCATGAGCGACAAGCTGGGCATGATTGCCTATGCGGATGACGATCAGAACAACAGCTTCTTTGGTGCTTCGCGCAACTTCTCCGAACAGACGGCGCGAGACATTGATGAGGAAGTCAAACGCCTGATTGATGAAGCCTATGTGCAGGCCCGTAATTACCTGCATGACCACGTGGACGAACTGCATCGTCTGGCCGAAGCCCTGCTGGAGTATGAAACGCTGACGGGTGAGGACATTCGCCAGATCATGCGTGGTCAGCCGATTGAACGGCCGGAAGAAGCAGAAGATGGCCCGGTTAACCGCCGTGCTTCCGTGCCGCAGGTAACGGGAGAAGTTCCTTCTTCCGACCCGGCTGATGGTGGCGGCGCGGTTCCCGCCCCTCAGCCCGGCTAATGGCAGGGTGCGGTAGTAAGCGGACATAAAGCGGAAGAGGCGGCACCCAGTGCCGCCTCTTTTGTATGTTGGGGACGATAAAAGAGGACAAAAGGTATGTGGCGCAGGCTGGTTGAACCTATGGGGCTACTGTTCGGGCAGATGGCGCAGGCCGCCATACAGCAAGGGGTGGCGTTGCCGCTTCAGAACAGTACCGCAGCGTTTACAACTGTGCTGCTGATTGATGGGGACAAGGTTTCTGGCCCCATGCCAGTTGGCGCCGTGCCCAATACGTGGCTCCCGGTGGTGCAGCGCCTCGTTTCTCCCGTGTCGGATGCGGGGCTGCCTTCTGGCCCGTTGGTTATGGGTATTCTCAATACAACGCCGGATAGTTTTAGCTGTGCAGGGCAGCATTTGCAGGCGGAAAACGCCGTGCACGCTGGCAGGCAGATGGTGCATGATGGCGCCGGTATGCTGGACATAGGGGGCGAGAGCACGCGGCCGGGTGCTCAGGTTATCTCGCCTCAGCAGGAGTGGGAGCGGGTTGCCCCGGTGCTGGAAGGGTTGCGCCACACCCTGCCGGATGTGCCGCTTTCGGTGGATACGCGGAATAGTCTGGTCATGGAGCGGGCGCTGGCCGCAGGAGTCCGTGTGATTAACGATGTCTCAGCACTGGAGCATGACCCGGATGCCCTGCCTCTGCTGGCGGATAAAGATTGTGGCGTTGTGCTGATGCATATGCGTGGCACGCCCCAGACCATGCAGGAGCACACCCATTATACCGATGTCGCCTGTGACGTGGTGCGTGAACTGGGGCAGAGGGTGGATGCCGCGGTTGCCGCCGGTATTGCCCGTGGCCGGTTGATGGTTGATCCGGGCTTTGGGTTTGCAAAAACCAACGAGCAGAACACCGCTCTGCTACGCCGTATTCTCCTGCTGGCCAATCTGGGGTGCCGTGTGGTCTGCGCCCTTTCGCGCAAGCGGATGATTGGCGCATTAACGGGCGTTACGGATCCCGCGCAACGTGACAGCGGTACGGTTGCGGCGTCTCTGGCGGCCCTGCCATTTGGGAACCCACTTTTGCGGGTGCATAATGTGGCTGCCATGGCGCAGGGGGTGCGGGTGTGGCAGGGCGTGTATGGCGCTTGAACACACTGTAAGTTAAAAATATTTTTTGTCGTCCGAACATGGTTTCTTCCAACAGGAAACCGTTTTAGGAAAGATGGGCAGGACAGGATCAGGAGTTTCCGCCAGCAACGGCCAGAGTATTCAGGTCCATTGCCGACTGCGGAATGGAATGAGTATTATGAAGCGATTTTTCGGAACAGACGGTATTCGGGGCACGGCCAATATTACCCCCATGACGGTGGAAATTGCTCAGAAGCTGGGGCAGGCGGCTGGTCTGCACTTCCGGCGGGGGGACCACCGGCACTGCGTGCTGCTGGGCAAGGATACCAGATTGTCCGGCTATATGATCGAAAGCGCGCTGGTTTCCGGCTTTCTGTCCGCCGGTATGGATGTCACACTTGTGGGGCCTCTGCCCACCCCAGCCATTGCCTTGCTTACCCGCTCCCTGCGGGCCGATCTGGGGGTCATGATCTCCGCCTCCCATAACCCGTTTGGGGATAACGGGATCAAGCTGTTCGGCCCTGATGGTTTTAAACTTTCCGATCAGGATGAGCGCACGATTGAAAACCTGATGGTAACCGATCTGCATGCGGATATGGCAGACCCGGCCCAGATTGGCCGTGCCTCGCGCCTGAATGATGCAGCCGGTCGGTATATTGAAAGTGCTAAATCGTCCTTCCCCCGCAAGCTGCGGCTGGATGGTATGAAGATCGTCATCGACTGCGCCAATGGCTCGGCCTACCGGGTTGCGCCTACCGCGTTGTGGGAGCTGGGGGCGGAGGTTATTCGCATTGGGTGTGACCCCAACGGCGTGAATATTAACGAACAATGTGGCTCCACCCACCCGGAGGCGCTGTGCAAGGCCGTTGTGCAGCATGGTGCGGACATTGGCATTGCACTGGATGGTGATGCAGACCGGGTGCTGATAGCGGATGAAACTGGCCGCTTGATTGATGGTGACCAGATTCTGGCTCTTATTGCCCGGTCATGGGCTGCGGAAGGCCGTCTGGTGGGCAATGCCGTGGTGGCTACGGTTATGTCCAACATGGGCCTTGAACGGTTTTTGGAAAGCATGGGTGTTGGGCTGGAGCGCACGGCAGTCGGGGACCGGCACGTGGTTGAACGGATGCTGGAGCGGGGCGTTAATGTGGGGGGCGAGCAGTCCGGCCATATGGTGTTGACGGACTTCGCCACGACTGGTGACGGGCTGATTGCCGCCTTGCAGATTCTGGCCGTGCTGGTAGAGGCCGGACGGCCTGCTAGCGAGGTATGTCGCCTGTTCCAGCCTTTTCCGCAGAAGTTGCGCAACGTCCGCTATGCAGGGGCCTGCCCGCTGGATACGGATGAAGTGCGCCAGCGCCAGCACGAGGTAGAGCGCAAGCTGGCCGGGCATGGCCGCCTGTTGTTGCGGCGTAGCGGAACGGAACCGCTGGTACGCGTTATGGCTGAAGCGGAAGATGCCGCATTGGTGGACGAAGCCGTGAGCCAGATGTGCGCTGTGCTGGAAAAAGTGGCCCTGCCTGCCTGAATAAAAGAGAAAGCCGATATGGACGTTGCCGCCCCTTCACGCCCCAGAGTTCTGTCCATTGCAGGGAGCGACTCTGGTGGTGGGGCGGGTATTCAGGCGGATATTAAAGCCATTACCGCTCTGGGTGGTTACGCCATGACGGCCATAACGGCCTTAACAGCGCAGAACACATGCGGCGTGCATGGCATTCTGCCTGTGCCCCTTCCGTTTATTCGAGATCAGATCCGTTGTGTGGTGGACGATATTGGTGTGGACGCCATTAAAACCGGCATGTTGGGCGGCGTGGCGGAAACACGGACAGTTGCCGCAGAAATAGCAGAAATTAAACAGAAACTGCCGGGTCTGGTGGTTGTTGTGGACCCGGTTATGGTGCCAAGGGGGGGCGGCCCTGTTAGCCGAGGATGCTGTGGCCTACTTGTGCACAACGCTTCTGCCTCTTGCCTCGCTCATCACGCCTAACTTGCCAGAGGCGGAAAAGCTGACTGGTCAATCCATCCATACCGTGGAGGATATGAAGGCAGCGGCCCTCTGGCTACGTGAGCGTACGGGGGCCGCAGTACTGCTTAAGGGGGGGCATATGGCCGGGGAACATCTGGTGGATGTTCTGCTGGATCATACAGGATTTACGGAGTTTGCGGGGCAACGCATTGCAACCCGGCATACGCATGGTACGGGCTGTACACTGGCAAGCGCTCTGGCCACGACCCTTGCACAGGGCCTCACTTTGCCAGAGGCAGTCAGGCAGTCACGCCATTACGTGTACAACGCCATTTTACAGGCGCCGGAACTGGGGCAGGGCGCGGGGCCTTTGTGGCACGCGCACGCATGGCACCCGGCGACCCGGCCCGTATAAGAGAGCAGGCAGTAGGTCCGTTAGTCTCCTACGGCCTGCAACTGGCGCATCGCGCGCTCTGGCGTTGTGGCCAGTTGGGAGAGGGTTGCCAGAGAGGACGGAACAGGTGGCTGTGCATCCGGGTCATGCAGGATGTAACCTCGGCCCCATACGGTGGAAATCAGGTCCTCGGCTCCAACAGTCTGGAGTTTTTTACGCAGTTTGCAGATAAACACATCAATAATCTTGATGTCCGGCTCATCCCGCCCACCGTAGAGGTGGTTGAGGAATGTCTCCTTGGTTTGGGCAATGCCTTTGCGCAGGACCAGCAGTTCCAGAATAGCAAATTCCTTGCCAGTCAGGTGCAGGGGGTGCCCCTCATACGTCACCGTGTGGTTGTTCAGGTTCAAGGTCAGTGCGCCAACCTGTGCAACCGGGTGGGCATAACCGTTTGAGCGGCGCAAAATGGCCTGTGCACGGGCAATCAGTTCGGCGGGTTCAAAGGGTTCGGCCAGATAGTCATCTGCTCCAAGGGTAAAGGCACGGATTTTGGCGTCTGGTGTATTCACGCTGGAGAGCATGATAACCGGTGTGGTGACCTTGAGCGTGCGGAGCGTGTTGAGAATGGTGTACCCATCCATATCCGCCAACGTCATGGTGATAATGGCTAGGCCGTAGTCATAATTGCGCAGTAATTCTATGGCATTCTGGCCGGACCGGGCCAGATCAGCGGCAAATCCAGCTTTTTTAAGGGCTGAAAGAATGACGCGGCTGGAGGTAAACTTGTCCTCGGCAAACAGGATGCGCATGACGGGCCTCACGTAGCAGCAGGAAGGCTATACACCTTGTGGTTGTATTGTGTTCGTGTGGATATACCTTTACGTGTTTTTTAGAAAAAATAAACACAAATTCATAATATTTTTATTATATTACTAATGGCAGATATGCACTTAAATCATAACTAAAAAGATACATTCAAAATGGATTTTTACGTGCACGCTCCGAATATACATGGAGTTCCATGAAAATGGCATATAAAACACACAAATGTTAAGTAATTTTTCCGGTATTTTGGTTTGTTATTTGCATTGGGTTTTAGTATTTCCTAACAAATCTCATGTTTGTAAAAAATTTACAAATTCACTGCTTCACCCTTTTCGCTTCCAGCCTGATATGAAAAAGGACAATCTTGGACTTTGGGCATAAAGGGTTGTCCATGAGGGAGCAGGAGTAGAAAGCGGTCATGTTGCTCAAAACCGAAGCCGATACGGCACAACTGGCCAGAACTCTTGCAGGTCTTGTGCAACCCGGAGATGCCATTTTGCTGTCTGGCCCCTTGGGGGCAGGCAAAAGCGTGTTTGCACGCGCCTTTTTGCGGAGTGTTTGTGCAGACCCGGCGCTGGAAGTGCCAAGCCCGACCTATACGCTGGTGCAAGCGTATGATGCGCCCGTGGCCACGGTTTATCATTTTGACCTGTGGCGCCTGAGCAGCCCGGATGAGCTGGATGAACTGGGGTGGGATGATGCGTGCGAGGGCATCATGCTGGTCGAATGGCCCGAACGGCTGGAGGATATGATGCCCCCCCATGCCCTGCACCTTACACTGGACGTTGCGGAGGATGGCAGCCGGACTGCAACTCTTGTTGGGTGGCCGGGGCGTTTGCCAACATCATGCGGCGCAGGCCCGGAGAACGGGGCATGAAGGTCGCCACCATTCCCGCGCATCTGCCGTTTCTCGACCAGTTGGCCGGGCGGTGGATAGAGGCATCGGGGCATGACCCGGAAGCCATGGGGGAAGGCACAATTATTCTGCCCGGCCGCCGGGCCGCCCGTGCGTTAACGGAGGCCTTTTTACGGCGCATGGACGGGCGCAGTATGTTGCTGCCCCGCATTATGCCCATTGGTGCGCTGGATGAAACCGAACTGGGGCTGTCCGTCTGTGGTGGAGCGGATGCTCTTGCCTTGCCACCAGCCGTAACCGGTATGACCCGGCTGGCCGTGTTAACCCGGCTTATTTTGCAGGCCGATGGTGCCTTTGGCACCCGCCCCACGCTGGATCAGGCATGGCCTTTGGCCCGCGCATTGGCGGAGTTGATGGACGAGGCCGAGTGGGCCGGGGTGAACCTGCTTGAGCGCCTGCCAGATGCGGTGCAGGAGAGTTTTGCCGAACACTGGCAGATTATTCTTAAGTTTCTGGAAATCGTGACGGCGGCATGGCCCGCATGGCTGCAAAGTCAGGGGCTGATCAACCCCGTGGCCCGGCAGGTTGCGTTGCTGGCCTCTCAGGCGCGGTTGTGGCGGACTATGGGGGAACAGGGGCAGACGGCCCGGTTATGGGCTGCCGGTTTTACCCATGCCATGGCGCCCACGGCAGAAGCGCTGCAGGCTATTCTGTCCTGCCCAGAGGGTAAGGTCATTCTGCCGGGGCTGGATACGCTCATGCCCGAGGATGTGTTTGCCACCTTGCCAGATAGCCACCCGCAGGCCGGTATGAGCCACCTGCTGGCCGCGTTAGAAACCCGGCGTGAAGACGTGCAGGTATGGAATGCGCCGGGCGGCGAGCCCGCGCGTGCGGCGGTGCTGTCCCGTATTATGCTGCCTGCCGCGGCATTGGATGACTGGTCAAAACCCGGACCGGTGGAACTGGCGCATGTCAGCCGGTTTGAGGCCGCTGACCAGCAGGAAGAAGCCGTGGCCATCAGCATGATTATGCGGGACGCTATTGAGCAGCCCGGCCACAGGGTTGCGTTGGTGACTCCAGACCGCGGGCTGGCTGCCCGCGTTGCCACAGAGCTGGAGCGTTGGGGTATTCTGGCGGATGACAGTGCAGGGGCCACGCTGGCGGATACGCCGGTGGCTGTTCTGCTCAGGCTGGTGGCGCAGGCGGTGGATAGCCGGTTTACGCCGGTGGCCCTGCTTTCTGTCCTCAAACATCCATTGGTGGCCTGTGGTCTCGCCCCCGGTGTGTGCCGTGCCACAGCCCGCCTGCTTGAGCGTGCCGTGCTGCGTGGCCCGTCCCCCGTGCCCGGTTTTGCCGGGCTGTGCGCCGCCGTAAGGGACAGGCTTGAACCCCGGAGGGAAAAAGACCGGCAACGCATAACGGAAGGGGAAACCGCAGACCGCCCCTTTGGCCCCGAACCCTTGCCAGCCTTTATGGAACGGCTGGCCCATTGTCTGGAGCCTGTTCTGGGGTGGGACGAGGCAGAAGGAGCCGTGCAGGCCGGGGTTGCGGGCACACGGCATCAGGCGGCGGTGCCCGACCTGCTGGCGGCCCTTGTGGCAACCGTGGAGCGCCTTGCCCGCACGGATGAGGATGACGCCGCCACCCGGTTATGGAAAGGGGAAGATGGCAGTTTGCTGGCGTCCCGCCTGAGCGAACTTATGCTGGCAACAGATGTGTTGCCGCCCCAGCCTCCCGCCGTGCTGGACGGGTTGCTGACTGCCGTACTGGCGCAGGAACGTGTGGCAACGCGCAGGGGCAACAACCCGCAGGCCCTGCACCCACGCGTGCTGATCTGGGGCTTGTTCGAAGCCCGCCTGCAAACGGCGGAAACTGTAATTCTGGGTGGCCTGTCCGAAGGGGTGTGGCCCCCCGCGCCCGATGCGGGACCGTGGATGAGCCGCCCCATGCGCAAGCGGGTAGGCCTCCCCCCGCCTGAACAGGCCGTGGGGCAAGCCGCGCATGACTTTTTTGCCATGGCGGCCTCGGCGGACCATGTGGTTCTGTCTTCCGCTCGCAGGCGGGAGGGAGCACCCGTGGTGCCAGCCCGCTGGCTGACCCGGCTGGACGCCTTTCTGGCGGGTTGGGGGGGAGCGTGCCCGAACATCCGGTTCTGTCTTGGCTGGCGCAACTGGACCAGCCGGATGGCCCTGCCATGCCGGTGGCTCCGCCGCGCCCCACGCCAGATGTTTCCCTGCGCCCGCGCCGCCTGAGCGTTACGGAAATAGAAACATGGATGCGCGACCCCTACGCCATTTATGCGCGTCATATTCTGAAACTTGACCCTATGCCGGAGCTGGAGGAGGGGCGGATGCCTCCGATTACGGCATGATCGTGCATGACGCGCTGGAACGGTGGGTCAAAACCTATGGTGTGTCGTGGCCAGCCGATGCGGAACGCAAACTGGCGGATATGTTCAAAGCCTGCCTTGCCGAACAGGCCTTGCGCCCCGCTCTGCAAGCATGGTGGGCGCCCCGGCTGGAGCGCATAGCAGGCTGGGTTGCACAGGCAGAAGAAAAACGGCGTGCTACCCACGGCGTGCCGCAAGCCATTCTGACCGAAATTGCAGGGGCTGTTGTGGTGCCAGATGCACCGGGCGGTCCTTTCCGGCTGGTTGGTCGGGCAGACCGGGTGGAGCTTGGCGCGCAGGGCCGCGTGATTGTGCAGGATTACAAAACAGGAATGCTGCCTTCCATGCGGGATGTGCTGTCCGGCTGGAGCCCGCAGTTGCCGCTGGAGGCCGCCATGCTGCTGCGTGGCGGGTTTGCCGCAGCCCCCGGTGTGGCGGAAATTGGCGGCCTTATTTACTGGCGTTTGACGGGTGGCGCGGAGCCGGGGGAGGAAGTGGCCGTGGCCTCCAAGGACTATCCCGACCTGACCGATCTGGCCGAACACACATGGCAAAGCCTGCTGGTTCGTATTGCTGCGTATGACAACCCTGCACAGCCTTACCTCTCCCACCCTCATCCGGGGCAGGAGCCTCGCTTTGCGGATTACGCCCGTCTGGCCCGTGTGCCGGAGTGGAACACAGGGCGCATGGAGACGGATGCATGACCACCAGCACGGCTCAGGGCGCGTTGCATACCGCCATTACGCAGGCTAACCAGCAACAGGCCATGGCGTCCGACCCCACGGCGTCCGTCTTTGTTTCGGCGTCCGCTGGGAGTGGTAAAACCAAACTGCTGATTGACCGGCTGCTCCGGCTTATGCTGCCAAGGGTGGAGGTCGATGGTTCCATTGTGCCGGGCAGTGAACCTGCACGTATTCTATGCCTGACCTTTACCAAGGCCGCAGCAGCGGAAATGGCCATTCGCCTGCAAAACCGCCTTGGTCGTTGGGTTACATTGCCGGATGAGCGGCTTGATGCAGAGCTGGAAGCCCTGTCCGTTCCCCGCACGGAGCAGACAAGGCGCAAAGCACGCGCCCTGTTTGCCGAGGTGCTGGACCTGCCCGGCGGTATGCGCATTGGCACTATTCACGCCTTTTGCCAGTCGCTTTTACGCCGCTTTCCGCTTGAGGCCTCCATGAACCCGCATTTTACGGTCATGGAGGAAACAGACGCAGCACTGGCCCTGCAAAGCTGTGTGGAAATGGTGCTGGCCGGTCAGGCCCCCGCGACGGTCGCCCCGCTGGCCGGGCAGATCGGGCTGGGAGATTTTGTGGCGCTGGCGGGCACACTCCGGCGGGATGGCCGGGCACAAGCCGCGCGCGAGCTTGTAAGTGCCCAGCCCGAACAGGCGCAGGCGTTGCTGTGCCGGGTGCTTAAGTTACCCCCAACGGCTTTGCAGCAGACGGATGAGGATGTTCTGCAAGCTGCCTGCACCGGGTTTGAGGGCGAGGCCGTGTTGCGGGATGGCCTGCGTTTACTGGCGGAAGAAGGTTCCGCCACAGTGAAGGCCAACGTGCATACCCTGCTGGACTGGCTGGCCCAGCCCCCTGCTGCAAGAGCTGCGCAATGGGATGTGTGGCGCAATGGCCTGCTGACCAAAGATGGCAAGTTGCGCAGCCGGGGCCTGCTTTCCGCCAAGCAGGCGGAAAAATATACAGATCTGGCCGAGGCGCTGCAAAAAGAAGCCGAGCGTATTCTGGCGGTGGAAGAAGGCCTGAACGCCCGGCAACTGGCCCGTCTGGGCGTTGCGTTGCTGAAAATGGCCGCCCCCGTGGCCAACCTGTTTGACCAGCGCAAGGCCATGCAGGGGCAAATGGAATATGATGACCTGATCCACCGCACCCTCTCCCTCCTGCGGGAGCCGGGGGCCGCATGGGTCATGTACAAGCTGGATGGTGGTATAGACCACCTTCTGCTGGATGAGGTGCAGGACACATCCCCCGAACAGTGGCGTATTGCGGGTGACCTGACAGAAGAATTTTTTGCGGGTGAAGGCGCACGCACGCAGGAGGAAGGGCCGCGCACCGTTTTTGCGGTGGGGGACTATAAGCAGTCCATCTACGGTTTTCAGGGTGCTGACCCTGAAGAATTCCGGGGCTGGCGGGCGCGCTTCAAACAGCGGGCGCAGGCTGCGGGCATGCCGTGGCGGGAGCCGGAGTTGACGGTGTCCTTCCGTTCCACAGCGCCTGTGTTGCAACTGGTTGATGCGGTTTTTGCCGACCCGCAGGCCGCACGTGGCGTGGCGGAGGAGCAGGGCCGCGCCATGCGCCATATTACGGCCCGCCCCGGCCAGGGTGGGCGTGTGGAGTTATGGCCGTTGGCCGAGGTGGAAGGGGCGGAGGACAGCATAAGCCCGTGGGAGCCAGCTGGCGTAAACGCCACCCGGCAAAGCCCACGGCAGAAGCTGGCCGATGCGCTGGCCAGCGCCATTGCGCGCGAGTTGGCTGCTCCCCCCGCACCGGGGCAGAAAGCCCTGACCCCGGCAGACGTGTTGGTGCTGGTGCCGCGCCGGTCCTCTTTTGTCCCGTTGCTGGTCCGCGCGCTCAAAGGGCACAACATTCCAGTGGCAACGCTGGTGCGTACCGGGCTTGCGGACCAGCTTGTGGTGCAGGACCTGATGGCCCTGTGCGCCGCTCTGCTGCTGCCGCAGGATGATCTTACACTGGCCTGCGTGCTGACTTCCCCTCTGGGTGGATTGTCGGATGATAGTCTGATGGCGCTGGCCGTGGGGCGTACACCCGGTGCGCCGTTATGGTCCACATTACGGGAGCGCCATGCGCAGCGGGCGGAGTGGGCACAGGCGTGGCAGATGCTCAACGCCCTGTTTGGCCGGGTGGATTATCTGACCCCGTATGAACTGCTGTGCGCAGCCCTTGGCCAGCACGGGGGGCGTGCACGCCTGCTGGCGCGGCTGGGGCCGGAAGCAGCAGAACCTATGGACGAACTGCTGTCCGCCGCCCTGCGGTATCAGGAGCAGCACCCGCCCTCCTTGCAGGGGTTCCTGCACTGGCTCCGCCATTCGGAGGAAACCGTCAAGCGTGAGGCCGAAGCAGGGGGTAACGCGGTCAGGGTTATGACGGCGCATGGCTCCAAGGGGTTGCAGGCCCGGCTGGTTATTCTGCCCGACACAGTCGGTATTCCCCGGTTTGAGGATAGGCTGTTCTGGGCGCAG